>NZ_JPEN01000027.1 GCF_000767835.1 Streptococcus sinensis
CTCAACCACTGCGTCTTGCTCGACAATCCAAAAACAATTGAGAGGCTAGGACTTTTGTCCCAGACTCATTTATTCTGCATTTGTCCGAACGTAAGCTGCAATGACATCTGCTGTGTACTGAGCTGTGCCTGGACCGAATTTGTCGATATTTTCCTTAAACTCTGGGTTATAGACATAGCCTTTACCGATATGACCGAAGACTTCAATAGAGCAATCAAAGCCATAAGTACGGATGGCTTGCAAGAGCTGGGCTGCCTGCTCTTTATTTTTTGCTGCGTCAACCGACAAGCCTTGCTGCATATTCTCTGCCAGACTTTGAAAAACTTGATTGAAGGCTGCGGCAGATTCTTCTTCCCGTCCATTTTGACGAGCTAGTGCTTCCGCCATGACTTCTTGACCATATTCTTCTACAGCTTTTTGCTGGTATTTTTGATTATCTTCGTAGGTAAAGCCTGCGAATTTTTCTTTCATTGTCATCTTTCTTTCTCCTTTTTCTTCTTGGATGGTTTTTTGCAAGGTGGAAATCAAGGTATCCAAGCGGTCTCTTTCTTGCTGCAAATATTCCAACTGCCTCAGCAGATGCGGCAATAAGGCCTGATCGTCCTGACTCAGCAGCTCTGCTATTTTCTCCAAAGAAAAGCCCAGATACTTATAGTAAAGGATGACCTGCAGCCGCTCTAGATCAACTTGGCTGTATGTCCGATAGCCATTTTCTGATTTGGCAGGAACTAAAAGTCCGATTTTGTCGTAATGATGCAAGGTTTTGACAGAGACACCCGAAAGCTGCGCAGCTTCTTTGATATGGTACATGATAGACCTCCTTACCACTATAGTATAAGCCCTGACCAAAGGTCAGAGTCAAGCTTTTTTATAAAAATTTTAAAACCTTCTTAGATTTTCCCAAGCGACTCAAATTTATTTACAAGAAATCACAGCAATGAAAGCTAATTTTTCTTGATTTTTTGGGAACATTTTCATAACTTAGCCGTAGTTTCCATTTTTGAGGGCATTGAAGCAGATTTTCAGAGTACTGCCTAGGTCGTCATCCACCTCATCGAAAACTTTTCTCCTATTGTAGCATAATTTCTGATATTTCCAGATAACTTCTACAAAAACAAAGACACCTCCTCCAAGAAGGTGCATTGATTAAAAAATGAGACGTGAGAGGGCTGCCAGTACAACGCCAAAAATAACGGTTGCAATCAGATTTTTGTATCTAAAGGATACATAGGTTGTCGGAAAAACAACTAGCAAATCCAGCCATCTGAAACTAGGAAGGCGTCCTGGCTGAGCATTGGTAACGCTAGATAAAATCAAAGCAAAAATAATAGATACAGGCAAGTATTTAAGGAAACGCTCCACCATGGGCGGAAGTCCCTTGTATTTGACCAAAATAAAAGGCAAGACTCGCGGAATCCAAGTGACGACGGCCGAAAAAAGAATAGCCAGCAAAATATACTTACTTATCATCCAAGATCACCCCCACCGTACAACCCAACAATGTAGCAAAGAGCACCGCCAATGAATTTTGAACCACCATGGTCAAAAGCAGATAGGTGATACCCACCACGCTCAAAACCAGAAAAAGCTTGTTCATCTTAATCCGACGCAGCATAATGGCAAACTGAGAAGAGAAAATGCCAACAAACATAGCCACCAAGGCAAAATCCAAGCCGAATCGTTCAGGATTGGGCAAGAGCCCGCCTAAGGCTGCCCCTAAAATAGTTCCCAAGACCCAAAAAGTATAACTCATGAAATTATTGCCCATCATCCAGTAAGCAGAAATTTCCCCTGTATGTACCTGCTCTCCCATCAGGACACCGTAGGACTCATCCGTCAAGAAAGAACCAATAATCATATTCTGCGCCAGACTAGATTTACGAAAAAAAGCTGATGCATGCAGACAAAGCAAGAGATGGCGGATATTAATGAGAAAGACCGTTAGAGCAATGGCCAAAACCGGCGCCTGCTGGGCAAATAGACCAATCATAGCAAACTGGGCACTGCCTGCATAAATCAGAATGCTCATTAGAGCCATCTCAAACGGATTCATATAAGGCGCTGCCATGACACCGCAGGCCAGACCGATTCCAATATAGCCCAAAGCCGTTGGCACCGCTGCCTGAACCCCTTGTTTAAAAGTCTGTCCTCTCATAAATCCTTCTCTTCTTCCATCGTTTCAAAGGCCAGACTTGGCTTGGCATTCAGGTCTAGACTGGCAAAATTTTCTTTGTTCCACTCACTGACACTGGCATAGGCAATCATACCAGCATTGTCACCGCAGAGGCGCAGAGGCGGAATGATCACCTTAACATCCTGAATCTCAGCTGCCAAGCGTTCTCTCAGGCCTTGATTGGCCGCAACACCGCCCGCCACGACCAGAGTCTTGACTGGATATTTTTCCAGCGCTTTCTTAGTCTTGGCCATGAGAATATCCATGACCGCTGCCTGAAAGCTTGCTGACAGGTCTTGATTAGACAAGACTTCTCCCTTTTGCTGGGCATTGTGGTGCAGGTTGATAAAGGCCGACTTGAGACCGGAAAAAGAAAATTCTAGATTGTCTTCCTTAATCATCGCCCGCGGAAAATCATATATATCCCGTCCTTGATGAGCCAGCTGATCAATCTCCCGGCCTGCTGGATAGGTCAGCCCCATAACGCGACCGACCTTATCATAGGCTTCACCGACCGCATCATCGCGAGTTTCCCCAACAATTTTATAGTCACCAGCCTGACTGACATAGACCAGCTCAGTGTGACCGCCACTGACCAAGAGAGCCAGCAAGGGAAATTCCAAGGGCTCCACGCTCTGAGCTGCCATCAGATGTCCGGCCATATGATTGACTGGAATCAAGGGAATATCATGAGCCCAGGCAAAGGACTTGGCCGCTGCCAAGCCGACCAAAAGAGCCCCAACCAAGCCAGGTCCGTAGGTGACCGCCACTGCTGTCACTTGCTCCTCGCTAATCCCCGCTTCTGCCAAGGCTTCCTCAATACAAACCGTAATGACCTCCACATGGTGACGGCTGGCCACTTCCGGTACCACTCCGCCAAAACGCTTGTGACTCTCAATCTGGCTGGCAATGACATTGCTCAAAAGCTCCGTCTCATTCTTCAGAACCGCCACACTGGTCTCGTCACAAGACGTCTCAAAAGCTAAAATATATCTATCTTTCATGAATCTCTCTTTTCATAACAATCGCGTCTTCCACTGGTGCATAGTAGTAGGACTTCCGCCGCGCGATTTCTTCAAATTTTTCTTTTTTGTAAAATAGCAGAGCTGGCTTGTTCGACTCCCTCACTTCGAGGAAAATTTCTTTGTCTGCTGGCAAAAAGTCAAACAAGGCTGTCGCGATTTTCCGCCCCTGATAGCTAGGCAATACAGCAATTTGCAGAACTTCTGCTTCAAAGTCTGTCTCCTGCCAGACTAAAAAGCCGACAAGCTGACTCCCATCTTCTGCTAGCGCACATCTATTCACATCCGAACGCAGAACCTCTTCCATTTGTATGGCTGTCCAAGGACTGACCTCATAGACTGCAAGTAAGAGCTCTTCCAGCTCTTCTGCTAGAACTGCCGCGTCCACATTCAAGCTGCTGCTCCATTTTCTCAACTTAATCATAGGCGCTGAATGTAAGAATCGCTGGATTCCTGGTGGGTCTTGAGCCAATTTTCCTCGGCTTCTACCCGCTTGAGATAGTTAGGGACAAAGTCATGAATGGACTGGGCTGGCAGGTCTAAACCGAGACGACCAATAGCTGCTGCGTCTGGTAAGGTCGGCTGAAGGGCAGCCTGAGGAAGAGCAGCTTCAATCTGCTCCGCAAAAGTTGCTGTCTCTCCGACAAAAGTGACGGGCTGATTAGCAGCGCTAACTATGTCTAAAACCTCTGCCAAAGGAAGATGGGCCTCCGGCCGCATAGCCTGACCAGACTGATAAAAGCCAGCATAGACATTATTGCGGCGGGCATCCACGATGGGAATGACCAAACCTTCCACCTGCTCTGGTACTAAAGCCAGCAGACTAGACACACCGACCAGCTCGATCTTGAGGGTATGCGCTAGAGTCTTGGCTGTCGCCACCGCAATTCTCAGGCCTGTGTAGCTACCCGGCCCCTGAGCCACCGCGATACGATCCAAATCGGCCGGTTTCAAATCCAGACTATTCATCAGAAAATCAATAGCCGGCATAAGGGTAATGCTATGATTTTTCTTGATATTGAGCGTCACCTGTCCTAAGAGATCCTTATCTTCTAAAACAGCCAGCGACAAAGCCCTATTTGATGTATCAAATGCTAAAATTTTCATACTAAGTTATTCCTTACTCGAATGTCTGCCTACTATTATACTACAAAAAGCCTAATCGCGGATAGAGAAACCTTTCAAAGATTTATTTAGCCAAGAGCAACTTTTACTAAAATGAAATTGGCTTCACAAAGCAAAACTGTTCTCCCTTCCGTTTTCTCAATTCTGCCTTTTACTAATACGTTATTTTATGTTATAATTGGTTAGAATTATAACGAATCAAGGTCAATCTACTACCCAGAAAATTGAATAAGACAAAGCAGCTGACCAGCTGTCGTTTTCTGTAGCTTGATCATGAAAATGGAAGGAAATGTAATGATTTACAAAGTTTTTTATCAGGAAACAAAAGATCGTAGCCCACGCCGTGAAAAAACACATGCCCTTTATTTAGAAGTAGAGGCAGCCGATGAGTTGGAAGGCCACATCAAAGCCCGCAAATTGGTCGAAGAAAAGACTCCATACAATATCGAATTTATCGAGCTCTTGTCTGACAAACATTTGGAGTACGAAAAAGAGTCAGGCGCCTTCGAATTGACGGAGTTATAACCTATGGCATATAACTTAAAGAAAGAAGAAGTTGGTGTTTTCGCCATCGGTGGTCTAGGCGAAATCGGTAAAAACACCTACGGAATTGAGTATCAAGATGAGATTATCATCGTTGATGCTGGGATTAAATTTCCAGAAGATGACCTCTTGGGTATCGACTATGTCATCCCCGACTACTCCTATATCGTAGAAAATATTGATCGCGTGAAAGCTGTCCTCATCACCCACGGGCACGAGGACCATATCGGCGGCATTCCTTTCCTGCTCAAGCAAGCCAATGTTCCTATTTATGCTGGCCCTTTGGCGCTGGCCCTCATTCGAGGCAAGCTAGAAGAGCACGGACTCCTGCGCAGTGCCAAACTTTATGAAATCAATCAAAATACAGAGCTGACTTTTAAAAATCTGAAGGCGACTTTCTTCCGGACAACCCACTCTATTCCAGAACCCTTGGGAATTGTCATTCATACGCCGCAGGGTAAGATTGTCTGTACCGGTGACTTCAAGTTTGACTTTACACCAGTCGGTGAGCCGGCCGACCTGCACCGCATGGCTGCTCTGGGCGAGGAAGGCGTTCTCTGCCTCCTGTCTGACTCGACCAATGCTGAAGTTCCGACCTTTACCAATTCCGAAAAAGTTGTTGGACAGTCTATTATGAAGATCATTGAAGGCATTAATGGACGGATTATTTTCGCTTCCTTTGCCTCCAACATCTTCCGTCTCCAGCAGGCAGCAGATGCTGCTGTCAAGACTGGTCGCAAGATTGCGGTCTTTGGCCGCTCCATGGAAAAGGCCATTGTAAACGGGATTGAGCTGGGCTACATCAAGGTTCCCAAAGATACCTTCATCGAGCCAAATGAACTCAAGGACTACCCAGCTGGCGAAGTGCTAATTATGTGTACTGGAAGTCAGGGTGAGCCCATGGCAGCCCTGTCTCGGATTGCCAATGGTACCCACCGCCAGGTTCAGCTGCAGCCTGGAGATACAGTCATCTTCTCATCCAGCCCTATCCCTGGGAATACGACCAGCGTTAACAAGCTGATTAACATCATTTCCGAGGCCGGTGTAGAAGTGATTCACGGTAAGATTAACAACATCCACACCTCTGGACACGGTGGCCAACAAGAGCAGAAACTCATGCTCCGCTTGATCAAGCCTAAATATTTCATGCCTGTCCATGGGGAATACCGCATGCAGAAAGTCCATGCAGGTCTAGCCGTTGATACTGGAGTACCCAAAGACAATATCTTCATCATGAGCAATGGTGACGTGCTAGCTCTAACAGCTAACTCAGCTCGTATTGCCGGCAGCTTCAACGCTCAAGATATTTATGTTGATGGGAACCGCATTGGTGAAATCGGAGCTGCAGTCCTGCGCGACCGCAAAGATCTGTCAGAGGACGGTGTTGTCCTGGCTGTTGCGACGGTTGACTTTGAGTCCCAGATGATTTTAGCCGGTCCAGATATTCTAAGCCGTGGCTTTATCTACATGCGCGAATCAGGTGACCTCATTCGCCAAAGCCAGCGTATCCTCTTCAATGCTATCCGCATTGCTCTCAAGAATAAAGATGCCAGCGTCCAATCTGTCAGCGGTGCTATCGTCAATGCCTTGCGTCCTTTCCTCTACGAAAGTACCGAGCGCGAACCTATTATCATTCCGATGGTGCTTACACCAGACGAAGAAATTGATTAAACTCAAATCCAGTAAACGCGAATTCCTGAATCCTGAAATATAAAAGCGGGATTCCTACTGATTTGATTACTTTATAACTATAACATAAAAGGAAAACCAGTTCATTCAATGGATTGGTTTTCCTTTACCTCTAAAATCTTTTGATAAAATGATACTTGACAACACCCTTCTTCGGTACATCTTCTAGACTGGCGTAGATTTCATAGCCTTGCTTGATGTAAAAATCCCTAGCCTGATAAGATTTAGTGGACAAGGTAATGCTAGTTACTCCAGCTTCTACAGCCTTTTCTTCTAATTCTGCCAGCAGACTGGCTCCCAAACCTTTTTTCTGATGTTCTTTATCCACCACCAAAGCCTTGATATGAATATTTTCCAGTACTTGCTGGGCATGGAGCAAGGCAATTAACTGGCCATCTTCCTCCCACCTTAAATAATAATCTTGAGGTTCAAGTTTTTCAAGCATAGCTGGTCCAAAAGAAGCTTCATATTGCTCATCGAAAACCTGCTTGATAAAGTCATGAAAATCTGTCATCGTTCTCCTCCTCTACGAAAAAGCAGGGGATATTCAAATCCTCCTGCCCTAAGATTAGTATAAATCTAAGTAGTTATCCACTTCCCATTGAGAAACAAAGGTTGCATAGCTAGCCCATTCAATCCGTTTAGCTTCAACAAAGCTGGTATAAATATGATTGCCCAAGGCTGCTTTGACAACCTCATCCTCTGTTAAAGCCTTAACAGCATTATGAAGAGTAGACGGAAGATCAGTAATGCCTGCCTCTTTACGCTCCTCTGGAGTCATGATATAGATATTTTCTTCAATCGGTGCAGGTGCTTCAATCTTATTTTCAATACCGTGCAGACCTACTTCTAGCAGAACAGCCATAGCGATATAAGGATTGGCCATCGGATCCACCGAGCGTAATTCCAAGCGAGTTCCCAAGCCACGTGATGCTGGCACCCGAACTAAAGGCGAGCGATTGCGACCAGCCCAAGCGATATACACAGGCGCTTCATAACCTGGAACCAAACGCTTATAAGAGTTAACTGTAGGGTTCATGATAGCTGTATAGTTGTAAGCATGCTTAATCAAGCCACCCAGGAAATGGTAGGCTGTCTCTGACAACTGCATACCTTTTGGATCCTCTGGGTCAAAGAAAGCATTGTTGCCATCTTGATCAAAAAGGGACATATTACAGTGCATACCAGAACCGGCGATACCAAATTTCGGCTTGGCCATGAAGGTCGCATAAAGCCCATGCTTGCGAGCAATGGTCTTAACAACCAGTTTGAAAATCTGAATCTTGTCACAAGCCCGCAGAACTTCATCATATTTAAAGTCAATCTCATGCTGACCAACTGCCACTTCATGGTGGCTAGCTTCTACCTCAAAGCCCATCTTGGTTAAAATATTAACGATTTCCCGGCGGGTATTGTCAGCCAAGTCTGTCGGTGCCAAATCAAAGTAGCCGCCTTTGTCATTCACTTCCAGCGTTGGATCGCCATTTTCATCCAATTTAAACAGGAAGAATTCTGGCTCAGGACCCAAATTAAAAGATTTAAATCCTAGTGCTTCCATATGCTTTAGCGCACGTTTCAAGTTACTGCGCGGATCTCCTTGGAAGGGCTTGAATTCTGTTGTATAAACATCACAGATTAAACCTGCCACGCTGCCATTTTCATCTCCCCAAGGAAAGACTGTCCAAGTATCTAAGTCTGGATAAAGATACATATCTGACTCATTAATACGAACAAAACCCTCAATTGAAGAGCCATCAAACATTGCTTTGTTGGACAAAACTTTATTAAGCTGTTCGTCGGTTGCAGGAATTTCAACATTTTTCATTGTTCCCAAAATATCTGAAAACATCAAACGAATAAATGTTACATTTTTTTCTTTAACTTCACGACGAATATCAGCTGCAGTGATTGACATGAGATTTCTCCTTGTAAATAAAAAAACAAAATAATTTATGGTCGACGCATGTGACCAAAGGTTGGAAGCGAAGCGCCAAAGCGCCCTTGCTGAAGAATATCATTATGGAGAGCCCGACGAACATCATCTTCGCTAATGGTTTTATTCAACTTAGCTTCTCGTTCAGCATATTTCTTCTTGATAGCGGCGATATTACAACCTTCAGAAATATAATCTTTAATTTCCAAAAGCCGATCCATATCATTAAGGGAATACATGCGACGATTCCCTTCATTCCGAATCGGAGTAATCAAATTTTGATCCTCATAATAACGAATCTGACGAGCTGTTAAATCCGTCAGTTTCATAACACTACCGATAGGAAAGACTGCCATATTTCGGCGAAACTCTTTTTCCTTCATCATTTTCTCCTCTATGCACTATTATATCCCAAATAATTTTTATGTCAAGAAGTAATGTAAGATTTTCTTACACAGATTTTATTTTTTTTCGTTGAACCAGATCCGAATACGGTCAATATCCGTATTCACAATTATCGCAACAAATACTCCCATAAACGTTTCAAAGATTCTGGCAAATACATATAAAATTGTCTCACCCGCAGGGATTGATAAGGTGATAATGAGCATAGCAGAAACCCCGCCAATTACTCCGGCCTTATTATTCATTGCGACATTGGTCATAATGGTCAACATGGTACAAATAGGGACAATCAGTAAGGTCACCAAAAATTGATTGTGAAAGAAACTATTGATTAAGAAAAAAATCAACGCATAAAAACCACCGATACTATTTCCCAAAATACGAGACGTGCCAAAATGAACACTTTTATCAAAATCTTCCCGCAAGCTAAAAACAGCTGTCAAGGCCCCAATCTGAAGCCCCTTCCAACCAAACAAACCAAAAATTAACAAAATAATGAACACTGCGATTCCTGTTTTGAAGGTTCGCATACCAATTCGAAACTGTGATTTATCCAGTTTATATTTGTTAAAGTAACCCATCCGATTTCCTTTTTAAAAGTCTGCTACCCTTATTTTAACATATTTTAGCCTAAAAAAACTCTTTCTGCTTGGAAGTTTCTCTCACAACAAAAAGCCAGTTCGACAGTCTGGCAGACTGTTGAACTGATGGCTGAAAAAATCAAAATTTTTGTCAAAAGAGCTTTTTGAATCTAAAAGACGAACAAAAAACAATTAGTTAGCACGTCAAGAGCTCTCTGTTATAACAAAAGGAGGCTGAGACAAAAAATGTCTCAGCCCCCTTTTCCCAATCTTTAGTTTGGATAAATGTAGGTGACGTTGCCCATAAATTCATTAGGATTAAAATAACCGCGATAGTTTCCAATTTGCTTTTGGCGATTGTAGTTAGCTTCCAAGACTTGGACGGAGCCGTCACTTTGAACATCTGTCACATAAGCAACATGTCCGTATTCACCGCCGTCCCAAACCGCAATAGCACCTGCTACTGGAACATTTCCTGTTGCATAGCCTTGGGCACTAGCATTGACGGCCCAAGTGTTGGCATTCCCCCACCAGTTGCTCGCCCAAGAAGCCGTTTCTTTCACACCCCAGGTACACTGGCCGATTGGGTAGGAATTACCATAATCAGTCGGAGTATTCAAGACAACATCTTCTACATCAGATACCAAATCAGCATTGCTTGTCGCTTCATAAACCGAACCGCTGTAAGGATTGTAAGCCTGAACCTGAGTGGTACCGCTCACTTCTAGCACATCCCCTGGGGTAATCGTATCAAAAATTGATTTTCCATTATTAGCAGCAAGGTCATAAGGATTCATCCCAGTAGCGCTGGCAATGGCAAAAAAAGAGTCCCCCTGTTGAACAACATAAGAATCTGCCCTAACAGTTTGAGCCCCAATTGTCGCCAAGAAAGCTGTGAAAGTCAAACCAAGAGTTGCTTTAGCAAATGCTTTTTTCATAACTATGTTTCTCCGTATAAATTGATAATAGAAAAATTATATCTAATTTACATGTCAGGTATTTTAGGCTTATATTTTAGTCATGTTACAAATAATTGCTACTTTTACTACAGCGTTTTTTAGGAGGATTTTTAGTTAAAAACCGAAGATAACAAGAACTGAACAAAGCACAATGGTCAATCAATCTACTCCCCATACTACAAGAAATCCTATTGAACTATCTCTAAGTTCTGTGTTAAGCTTTTTTATAAAACAATCATTTTACAAAAAAACTGTCCTGAGTCGATGCGAATAATTCCAATATCTCAGCAAACTATCGGAAGTTGAGGATACAGAAAGTAACCCTTTTGTATGATAGGATGTCCTAAATTGCAACTAGAGCAAACAAGGCACTAGAAAAGAGTTGGTTTCCCAACTCTTTTCATTACAAATATTATTTCTCTGTCAATGCTGCAAGTCCTGGCAATACTTTACCTTCAAGGAGTTCCATTGATGCTCCACCACCAGTAGAAATCCATGAGAACTTGTCTGCACGGCCAAGGTTAATGGCTGCTGCTGCAGAGTCGCCACCACCGATGATTGATTTCACGCCTGGTTGTTTCACGATAGCGTCCATCACACCGATTGTACCAGCTTGGAAGTCAGGGTTTTCAAAGACACCCATAGGTCCATTCCATACAACAGTCTTCGCACCAGTCAAAGCTTCGTCGAATTTCGCAATAGATTTAGGACCAATATCCAAACCAAGGAAACCTGGATCTACTGCTTCGCCTTCAGTGTCTTTCACTTCAGTGTAGTCCGCAAAAGCATTTGCTTCTTTTGAGTCAACTGGCAAGATCAATTTACCGTTTGCTTTTTCAAGAAGAGCTTTTGCAATGTCCAATTTATCTTCTTCTACAAGTGAGTTACCGATTTCGATACCTTGTGCTTTGTAGAAGGTATAAGTCATACCACCACCGATAAGGACTTTATCGGCTTTTTCAAGCAAGTTTTCGATAACACCGATCTTGTCTGAAACTTTTGAACCACCAAGAATCGCTACGAATGGACGTTCTGGAGCTTCAACCGCTTCTTGAATGTAGGCAATTTCGTTTTCAAGAAGGAATCCAGCAACAGCTTTTTCAACGTTTGCTGAGATACCAACGTTAGATGCGTGTGCACGGTGAGCTGTACCGAATGCATCGTTTACAAAGATACCATCTCCAAGCGATGCCCAGTATTTACCAAGTTCAGGATCGTTTTTAGATTCTTTCTTGCCGTCAACATCTTCAAAACGAGTGTTTTCCACCAAAAGAACTTGTCCATCTTCAAGAGCATTGATCGCAGCTTCCAATTCAGCACCACGAGTGACACCTGGAAGGAAAGCAACATCTTGGCCTAATTTAGCAGCCAAATCAGCAGCTACAGGAGCAAGTGATTTACCAGCCTTATCTGCTTCTTCTTTCACACGTCCAAGGTGAGAGAAGAGAATTGCACGTCCGCCTTGTTCAAGGATATACTTGATTGTTGGAAGAGCAGCAGTAATACGGTTATCGTTAGTGATTACACCGTCTTTTACAGGAACGTTGAAGTCAACACGAACGAGAACTTTCTTCCCTTTCAAGTCAACATCTTTAACAGTCAATTTTGCCATTGGATATGACTCCTTCTATTTTTAATACATGATAATTATATCACAAAAGCTGTAAAAGTGATAGCAAAATTAAACGCTTTTGCCCTCTTCTTGACACAGCATCATTCAGAAGATACAATAAGGATAATAAAGGAGGACCCCTTGATGACAGAACTATCTCCCCTTCAAAAGAAAGCCGACCAAGATTTAAATAGCATCGCTATCTTGACAATCCTTCCCCTTATCAGTTATCTATTTTTCCGAGAGCAGCTATTAGACTTTACTCGTCAATTATCGGTCTCCATCTGGCTCCGCCTTCTTGTCCTCGCAGCCTGCCAATTTTGTGTAGCAGGATTAGGCACAAGCGTGGTAATGATTCGTCGCAAAGAAAGTTGGAAAGAATATGGATTACTTACTCAGCATTTCCTCTCATCTCTCATTCAGACTGCAGTTACCTGTCTTCCTTTGCTTCTTTTCCTCATTATTACAGGACAAGTTCACACCTACCTCCCATTTCAATCAATCTCCTTAACGAAAGAAATTCTTGCCAGTTCTTTTCCGACAAATATTTTAGGTTATTTGTTCATTTCTCTTATATGGGGATTCTGGGAAGGCTTTAATTATGTTGTAATTGCTCGGAAAATCAATCTCCGCTATCCACACCAAACGAAGGGAATCGATCTTGGTGCCCTCATTTGCGCTCTAATCTGCCTGCTCATACATGGAATGATTGGCTTAGATCCAACTTCTCTATTTGAAGCCGTCGCCGTATTCATTCTCATTTACGGCATGCTTGTCATTCAAAGAAAATCCGGAAATGCATGGAGCTGTGTCCTCATCTTTTGCCTTCTATGGAATGCATTTTAATACTAAGTAAAAATCCTATTTTAACCAAAGTCTTTTCCCAAAACAATTTTCTTCAAAACTGCTGTTTTTCAGCCCAGAATTACTTTTTCCATCTCTATAATAGCATCGTTTCAGGCTTTGAAAATTTTTCTGAAATCTTTTTATTGAATCTTCACTCAGTTTGGTATTCCAATGTCCTTTATAATAGACCATTCAAAGTTATACACGCAAACTTTCCTAGTTCCCTTGGCTATTTGTAAAAGTGGATTCGAAAAAGCCGTATAGAGCAGATAAAGCAAAATAAAATCCTATTTTCCTTGTCCAATCTAATGCTGGGCAAAAGCTATCCAATTCTCATTTCTATCCTAGTTGCCAATGAAGCCGCATTAGTACTCGTCATTGTTCATAGCATATTGACTCGAGTCTCAATAACTATTCATTCAAGCGGCTCAAATATACTTGTCTCAAAACTAAAAAAGAGATCCCGCGGATCTCTTTTTTCATACACTTGAATTATTTAGCGATTTTTGCAAAGTATTCAAGAGTACGAACAAGTTGTGAAGTGTAAGACATTTCATTGTCATACCATGAAACAACTTTAACCAATTGTTTACCGTCAACGTCAAGAACTTTAGTTTGAGTTGCGTCAAACAATGAACCGAATGACATACCTACGATATCAGAAGATACGATTGGATCTTCAGTGTAACCGTATGATTCGTTAGAAGCTGCTTTCATAGCTGCATTTACTTCATCAACAGTAACGTTCTTATCAAGAACTGCTACCAATTCAGTTACAGAACCTGTTGGAACAGGAACACGTTGAGCAGCTCCGTCCAATTTACCGTTCAATTCAGGGATAACCAAGCCGATTGCTTTAGCAGCACCAGTTGAGTTAGGAACGATGTTAGCTGCAGCAGCACGAGCACGGCGAAGGTCACCTTTACGGTGTGGTCCATCAAGAACCATTTGGTCACCAGTGTAACCGTGGATAGTAGTCATCAAACCTTCAACGATACCGAAGTTGTCATGAAGAGCTTTAGCCATTGGAGCCAAACAGTTTGTAGTACATGAAGCACCTGAGATAACTGTCTCAGTACCATCAAGAATATCGTGGTTAGTGTTAAATACAACTGTTTTAACATCTGATCCACCAGGAGCAGTGATAACAACTTTTTTAGCACCACCAGCGTGCAAGTGTTTTTCAGCAGCTGCTTTAGTAGCAAAGAAACCAGTTGCTTCAAGAACGATTTCTACACCATCGTTAGCCCAGTCGATTTGTTCTGGGTCACGTTCAGCAGATACTTTAACGAATTTTCCGTTAACTTCAAATCCACCTTCTTTAACTTCCACAGTTCCGTCGAAACGACCTTGAGTTGTGTCGTATTTCAACAGGTGTGCAAGCATTACTGGATCTGTCAGGTCGTTGATGCGAGTAACTTCAACACCTTCTACGTTTTGGATACGACGGAAAGCAAGACGACCGATACGACCGAAACCGTTAATACCAACTTTAACTACCATTCGTGATTTCCTCCTTATGAAAATCAAAAAATTTTTATGTGAAAAGAGTAACTTGAGTTGCTACAAATCACCTTTCAACATATCTATTATATAACTTATCGAATGAAATTGCAACTGATTTCATTAGGATTAACAAAGGACATCATTTATTTCAGAAGTTTTCAATCCTTTTCAGAAAACAACTCCTTCCCTGTTATTTTCTTGTGTTGTATAAATAATCAATTATTTTAATTTTTATGCAAGAAAGCGCTTTACACAATATATGTGTTGTGATACAATAATAAATATCTAGGCAAACATTTTTTGATTGCAATTCTTGCAACTCTGTTTGGCATAGTGCGAAAAAGAGCGTATCAGCTGCTAACGTAGCCACAGTTATACACACTAAAATGAGATCCATCTTGTTATGGATGGAATCACTCGAACATCTTATTCTTGGATGAATTTGTATTACCATACAGGTTTTCACGTATCCAACGTAGAACGTATTAACCGGTATGAAGGCATTAATCCAGCATTTCTTTATGTCTATCACTATAAGATTTATTAATAGCTAACATAGAGGCTATAATGATAGCCTCTATGTTACTTTTGTGCGAGGTATATATATGGAATTCTTTCATTTTGAACTCAAGCGTTTTCTAAAAAGTCCTAAAAATAAAATCTGCCTAATCTGCTGGCAGTAATCTTTTTGGGCCTATTTGCCTTTTACCAAACAACAATAAACAAGCAGAGTTTTGACAGCAATCTGGCTTTTATCAGAGAGCAGCTCCAACAAAGCAAACAATCGGTGAAAAATTTACAAGATCAAGTCAAACTGAATCCCGACGATCAAGTTCGCTCCCAACAGCTTAGTCAGGAACAAGAAAAAGAAAAGCTCCTATCAGAAGAATTGGCTGCTTTAGAAAAAAAGGATCTAGAGAAAGTTAGCCAGCTGGAATATCAGAGCTTACTGGCCCAGCTTGACACTATGACAGATAAGAACTCCGATAGCTATAAAAATCTAAGGGCCAGTATCCGCTACCGCGAAGCTGTGAAAGCAGTCGGAGGAACTCCAAGCCTTACACTTAATAACACAAGCGAAGCTGCCTTTAGCATAGGCCATATCATGACAGGCTGGTTGTCCTCTACTACCATCTTTGTTCTCATCACCGTCCTCATAGCCGATTCCCTTAGCAGTGAGATTGAGAGCTCTCAGATTCGCTTTTATCAACTGCTGGGAGGCCGAAAACTTAAGCATTTGCTCATTAAACTGCTGGTGCCTATCCTAGTGACCTTTCTGACCACCCTCCTACTCTTCACTACCCTATATGTAGCCAAGGGCCTGCTAGACAGCTTCGGTACCTGGAGCTATCCATATCTTCTAGGTCGAACCATTGTACCTATCTGGCAGATTAGCTTGCAAACAATCATCCTCTTCCTAGTCGCTCTAATCTTCCTGGCCAGTCTGGGCCAGTTTCTGGCTCTCATATTCAAAAAAAGCTTAGTTGTCATTGGTCTCGTTATTGTTTTCCTGACTGGTTTTCTCACTTTGGCTCAGGAAGAATTGTTCCAGCCCTTCAAACAGTTCTTCCCTTTTGAATACCTAGGTTATGGCCAGATCCTCAACGATGCTAGCATACTTCCTAAAAATGCCTTTCTGATAGGGATTATTTACCTGCTAACACTGAGCCTGATCTTTACATTAGTCTCCTATCGACTCTATAAAAATTTCTACTATCGCAAGGAGGGGAAAGCATGATAGAATTAAGGATTAAAAATCTCACCACAGCTATAATTGAGGATTTAAGCTTTGAGCTGTCTGATCCGGGTCTATACGGCATTATCGGTCCCAACGGGATTGGTAAGAGCACGCTCTTCAGCCTGATTAATGGAGAAGTCAAAGGGTTCAGAGGACAACTCCAAAGCGGAAAAGTCGCCTACATTCCTAATTTGGATATTTTTGATAAACACTTGTCGGCTCAGGACTATCTGCAGCTCTTAAGCCCAGAAGAACAGAACGTTTTCCAGGAAAATCTAGAAAAGATGGGCGGAGCGGATTATTTAAATAAAAAAATCGGAAAATACTCTCTAGGTATGAAAGAGCTCTTCGCCTTTCTCTATATCTTGTCCCTTCCCAGCGACCTTATTATCTTGGACGAACTGCTGGATGGTCTTGACGAGCTGAGACGATCTACAGCCTATGAACTATTAAAAGAATACAGTACACAAAAAATCATTCTGCTAACCTCTCACAATCTATCAGAAGTTTTCAAAATTTGTGATACAGTCTATCTTCTTAGCAAGAATTCCCTGACAGCAATTGAGGACTTTGATCCAGCCAATGCTCTAAATCTACTGAAGTTTAAAGGTAACAATGCCTGAGATATTCCATTCATTTTAGCTGCCAAAGAGGCTGGGACAAAAAGATTTCAATTTTTAAAAATCTTAATTATTAAGCCCTTCAAATTTATAATTAAATGCAAAAAGCGAACAAAGCAGAATTCTGATTACCAGAAAACTAGTTTTGTTCGCTTTTTATATTTGAGGTCGGACTTTTGTCCCAGCCTCTTGTCTTTAAACAAGCTATTATGCTTCACCTTTGTTTTTCTTAATGATTTCTTCTTGTACTGACTTAGGTACATCTTCGTAGTGGTCAAATACCATCATGAAGGTACCGCGTCCTTGTGATGCTGAACGAAGAACTGTTGCATAACCGAACATTTCAGCAAGCGGAACATAGGCACGAACGATTTGGCTGTTACCATGCGCTTCCATACCATCAACACGTCCACGACGAGCTGTTACGTGACCCATAACGTCACCAAGGTTTTCTTCAGGAACAGTGATTGTTACCAACATCATTGGCTCAAGGATAGCAGGCTGAGCAGTCTTAGCAGCTTCTTTCAATGCAAGTGAAGCCGCAACCTTGAAGGCTGTTTCAGATGAGTCGACATCGTGGTATGAACCATCGTATAGTTTAGCCTTCACGTCAACGATTGGGTAACCAGCAAGGACACCGTTAGCCATTGACTCAACCAAACCTTTTTCTACCGCTGGAATGAATTCACGTGGAACCACACCACCGACGATAGCATTTTCAAACTCGAAGCCTTTTCCTTCTTCGTTTGGTGTAAACTCGATCCAAACGTCACCAAATTGACCTTTACCACCAGATTGGCGTTTGAAGAATCCACGTGCTTGAGTAGAAGCGCGGAATGTTTCACGGTAAGATACTTGAGGAGCACCTACGTTCGCTTCAACCTTGAACTCACGACGCATACGGTCAACAAGGACGTCAAGGTGAAGCTCACCCATACCAGAGATAACTGTTTCACCAGTTTCAACGTTTGTTTCAACGCGGAATGTTGGATCTTCTTCAGCCAATTTTTGAAGGGCGATACCCATCTTGTCTTGGTCTGCTTTAGATTTTGGTTCAACCATCAATTGGATAACTGGTTCTGGAACATTGATTGACTCAAGGATGATTTTAGCTTTTTCATCTGTCAATGAGTCACCAGTTGTAGTATCTTTCAAACCAACAGCAGCAGCGATATCACCTGAGTAAACAGTGTCGATTTCTTGACGGCTGTTAGCGTGCATTTGAAGGATACGTCCAATACGTTCACGTTTACCTTTAGAAGTGTTCAATACGTAAGAACCTGATTGAAGCACACCTGAGTAAACACGGAAGAATGTCAAACGACCTACGAATGGGTCAGTCATGATCTTGAAGGCAAGAGCTGCGAATGGCTCTTCGTCAGATGCTGGACGAGTTTCTTCTTCATCTGTATCTGGGTTGATACCCTTGATAGCTGGGATGTCAAGTGGACTTGGAAGGTAGTCGATAACTGCATCAAGCATCAATTGAACACCCTTGTTCTTGAAGGCTGAACCACACAATACTGGGAAGAATTCAACATTGATAGTCGCTTTACGGATACCAGCTTTTAATTCTTCGTTGGTGATTTCTTCACCTTCAAGGTATTTCATCATCAATTCTTCGTCAGTTTCAGCAACTGCTTCCACCAATTTTTCACGGTATTCTTGAGCTTGCTCAAGGTATTCAGCTGGGATATCTTCTTCCAAAATATCTGTACCAAGGTCGTTAGTATAGATTTCAGCCTTCATCTTGATCAAGTCGATGATACCACGGAAGTCATCTTCAGCACCGATTGGCAATTGGATTGGATGAGCATTCGCTTGAAGACGATCGTGCAGTGTGCTTACTGAGTAAAGGAAGTCAGCACCGATTTTGTCCATTTTGTTAGCAAATACGATACGTGGAACTCCGTACTCAGTTGCTTGACGCCAAACTGTTTCAGTTTGAGGCTCAACACCTGATTGTGAGTCAAGAACGGTAACCGCACCATCCAAGACACGAAGAGAACGTTGTACTTCGATTGTGAAGTCCACGTGTCCTGGTGTGTCAATGATGTTTACGCGGTGGTTGTTCCATTGAGCTGTTGTTGCAGCAGATGTGATAGTGATACCACGTTCTTGCTCTTGCTCCATCCAGTCCATTTGTGACGCACCTTCGTGAGTTTCACCGATTTTGTGGATTTTACCAGTGTAGTAAAGAATACGCTCAGTAGTTGTTGTTTTACCAGCATCGACGTGAGCCATGATACCGATATTACGAGTTTTTTCAAGTGAAAATTCGCGTGCCATGAGGTTGTTTTCTCCTATTTAATTTATTTTACAATTTATTATAACATTATTTAGAAAAAACGGATAGGCAGGACCTACCCGTTCTTAATGTTTATCTTGTTTTTGTTGGTTTCAACTTAGAAAATTGACAAGTTGAGTTAAAACTAAGAGCTAAATACTCTTTAGCTGATTTGAATTCGCACGGAACACTATGTGTTCTAATTGAACTCGGACTAAAAGCTCGGAAAATAGATAAGCTTTCCTAGAATCTCCAATTCTTCGTCAAGCCTCCTAATTTTCAGTCGCTTTTTCAACGCCCTTAGTATCTTATTTAGTTGAGCTCAAGCTAAAAGTCTGGAGAAAAAGATGAATCTCATTGGTTGCAGTCGCAACCTGCTTCGATTCCCTATTTTCTCTTGGACTTTCTTAACGCTTTCGCATCCTATATTACCAACGGAAGTGTGCGAAGGCACGGTTAGCTTCTGCCATACGGTGAGTATCTTCGCGTTTCTTAACTGCTGCACCAGTGTTGTTAGCAGCATCCATGATTTCTTTTGCAAGACGATCTTGCATAGTGTGTTCACCACGACCACGTGAAATTGTTACCAACCAACGAAGGCCAAGTGTAGTACGACGTTCTGGACGAACTTCAACCGGTACTTGGTAGTTTGAACCACCGACACGACGAGCACGTACTTCAAGAACAGGCATGATGTTTTCCATCGCTGTTTCAAATACTTCAAGTGCATCATTTCCAGTAGCTTCTTTGATTTGCTCAAAAGCTCCGTAAACGATAGAAGCTGCTGTACCACGCTTACCATCAAGCATAACGCGGTTAATAAGACGAGTAACTAATTGTGAATTGTAAAGCGGATCTGGCAATACTTCGCGCTTAGGCGCACGGTTTTTACGACTCATTTATCTTTATCCCCTTTCCTTATGCTTTTGGACGCTTAGTACCGTATTTAGAACGGCCTTGCTTACGGTCAGTAACACCTGCTGTATCAAGTGCACCGCGGACGATATGGTAACGTACCCCTGGAAGGTCTTTTACACGTCCACCACGAAGAAGCACCACACTGTGCTCTTGCAGGTTGTGTCCGATACCTGGGATGTAAGCTGTAACTTCGATCAAGTTGCTCAAACGTACACGGGCAAATTTACGAAGGGCTGAGTTAGGCTTCTTAGGTGTCATAGTTCCAACACGAGTTGCAACACCACGTTTTTGTGGTGAAGATACGTTTGTTTGAACTTTTTTGTGGCTGTTGTAACCAACGTTCAAAGCTGGTGATTTAGATTTTTCTACTTTTGATTTACGCGGTTTGCGAACCAATTGGTTAATTGTAGGCATCTACATTCTCCTGTATTTTTTTAATTTTGGTGATGATACACTTGGTGACAGCTACCATCTGTGTGTACTTTTGCAACATTTGTCAGCACGTCTCTGTACACTTTTGAGAGACCAAAAGTAAAAAGTACCGTTTATCATTGTAACATAGAGGCATTGCTTAGTCAATACTTTTTGTTTATTTTTTACTCCCATTCAGCTTTTTAGTTTCTTAATAACTATATGTTCTTCCCCTTGATGCTTAATCATAAAAAACTCTCAAAAAGCTGCTTTTACAGCACTATTGAGAGTTTCTTAGTTTCTGAAATATGATTCAAACCATCAGAATATTTTATAGAGATCCTTTTATCACAAAACAATGCCAGTGCCTCAAGCATTTCTATAATCCTGTTATTCTCCGCTTGAAGGCTGAGGGGTTGAGCCAGCATCTGAAGAAGGATCCGGTGTGGCAGAAGATGGACTTGGAGTAGGTTCTGGATTTGAAGACGGAGCAGGACTTGGATTTTCTTGTGGCTGAGATGGCGTCTCAGTTGAGACGGCAGGAGATCGATAAACTGGCGCCGCCGGTGAAGCAGATTGCTGCTGTTCTGAAACAGGTTCAGAAGAATCCGTCGGTGCTTGGTTCGAAGACATCGCATCTCTCACCGCCTGAATTCTACTTTGCAGTTTCTCCTTAACCGCCTCATCTTTTACCTTGTCAACTGCTTCTTGAGCTTGAGAAAGATTCTCAGCAGTCTGCTCCTCTTCTAGCTTTTTAACAGCAGACTCTGCCTCTTGTACCGTACTGTCTGATGAAGCGTTACTGCTGGAGCCGGCTTTGCTAGAACTTGACCGTCTGCTGTAGCTAACTATTTTAGTAGATTGCCCGGTTTTCTGTGTTGGTTTGACAAATATAAAACCTGAAATTAAAACAACCACTAAAAACAATACTATTCCTAAACGCACAAAGATTGAACTCTGCTCCAATTTATCAAATAAACTTTTCATCTTACTTTCCTAATTTTTATCAAATATATTGCCAACTTCAACATCAATCGTATTCGATTTAACATCAATATTGGTTACCTTCAGAAGCGATTTATAATCCAGATGATCACGGGTGGTTTGGGCATTATCTGCAAAGACAGCCACACCCGCCAACTCTGAATCAAACTCAGACAAAAGGCTAACCATCCCATTAATCGTTCCGCCACCCTTGAGGAAGTCATCGACGATGAGGACCCGACTTCCGGCCTTAAGACTGCGTTTTGAGAGGAACATTTTTTCAATCCGATCCCCGCTAGAACCAGAAACGTAGTTGACACTGACCGTTGAACCCTCAGTGATTTTCAGGTCGCGCCGCACAATGACAAAGGGAACATTCAAGACATTAGCGACAGCATTGGCAAGTGGAACCCCCTTGGTCGCAACCGTCATGACAGCATCAATCTTTTGACCTTTAAAGGCTTTGGCAATGATGCGACCGATATTATTGAGGATAGACGGCGTACTGAGCAAATCTGACAAATAGATATAGCCACCAGGAAGAATCCGATTACTTTCAGATAATTGAGCACACAAATCTTGAACAATAATTCTTGCATCTTTCTCTGAGATTGAAGGGGTAAAGATAACACCTCCACCAGCTCCTGTAATGGTTTCAATTGTTCCAATTTCAATTTCCTCAAAGGCGCGCTTGATGATTACAATATCTTCTGAGATGGAGGACTTAGCAGACTCATATTTTTCTGCAAATGTGTTTAAACTTGTCAATTCATAAGGGTGGTTAATCAAATAATTGGAAATAACCACCATCCGCTCACTTCTTCTTAATTTCATTTTTTCACCAATTTGACTCAATAAAAATCCTCCACAAACTGATATGAAAAAGCCTAAAGGATCTCCAGGCATTTCCAGCATAAACCAACTACTCAGACTGTTGAAGATAATAAAGTTTGAAGAGATTTTCTAAGAGTATTTATTTTATTTTTTTCATTATATCATACTCTAGCAAAAAAACGAACATTATACTAAATATAATGCCCATTTTTCGTATTTCACTTGTCAATTTTTGGTTTATAGAAGGAACGATTTTCCAGTGCGAATATTTTATTGGTCATTTCTCCTGGAGCAACGAGAGACAGAGCCGCGGTTATCATCATCATCTCAGCGTCCAGATTGTCAATCATGTGCAGGATTTCGGCCTCCATAATCTTTGGACGAACGGGGCTGCCATATTCAAGAAGGCCGTGATGACTGAGGAGGACATGTCGCAAAACGATGACATCTTCTTTTGTATCATCGATTTTCAGCTCCGCCAAGGTTTTAGTCAGTTCCTCATCAATCAGTGCAATATGCCCAATCAGATTGCCTCGCACGGTGTATTCCGTGTTTTCTGGGCCGGTCAGCTCAATGACTTTGGCCAAGTCGTGCAGCATGATCCCTGCAAAAAGGAGGCTTTTATTGAGCTGAGGATAGATGTCGCCAATCGCATCCGCTAGTTTGACCATGGTAGCTGTGTGAAAGGCTAGACCTGACTCAAAAGCATGGTGATTGGTTTTCGCTGCTGGGTAGGAATAGAATTCCTTATCGTATTTGCCATAAAGCGAGCGGACCACGCGCTGCCAGACTTGATTTTCAATCCGAAAAATCATCTGAGCCAAGTATTCCCGCAATTCTTTTTGATCAACAGGTGGTTTTTCTTTGAAATCAGCAGGATTGTTGGGCTCACCAGCTTTTGGCAGGCGCAGGGTCAACTGATTAACCTGCGGGGTGTTATTGTAGACTTCGCGACGACCTTGCATGTGGACGACTTTTCCCGCTGTAAATTCTGCTACATTATGGGGCTGGGCATCCCACAATTTCCCTTCAATCACTCCGGTATCATCTTGGAAAGTGAAGGCGAGGTAATTTTTCCCAGCTCTAGTCTGTCGGACTTCGGCTGACTTAATCAGATAAAATCCTTCAAACAATTCATCCTTTTTCATTTGATTAATTTTCATAGTCTTCCCTTTCATCTGGAATATCTAGCAAGTGTAACTGAAGGTCTTGGTCAGACAATTCAATATGCCGCAGCGTTCTTTCAATGGCATTGGTTCGGCGAGTCAGTAACTCATCGATGCTGCCAGAAGCGTTCTTCAGGTGCTTCTGAGCCTTGGCTAGAATGCCGCCAAATTTATTGAATTCCAGCTTGACACTGCCCAAAACCTTGCTGATGTCATCTGCGCTACGCTGGATATTCAGGGTTTTAAAGCCAACCGAGAGAGAGTTGAGCAGGGCTGACAAGGTAGATGGACCCGCCACGACAATCTGCTCATCTCGCCGTAGACCGTCGAAAAACTCTGGATTGCGAACCACTTCGGAATAGAGACCTTCCGTTGGCAAAAACATAATCCCAAAATTAGTCGTAGCCGGCGGAGCTAGATATTTACTGTTGATATCCTTGGCAAAGCGCTTGACGCTAGCCAACAGCGACTTACGGTAAAGTTCAATCTCTTCCTTGTTGCCAGACTCATAAGCATCTTCCAAGCGGTAGTAATCCGCCAGAGGAAACTTGGAGTCAATAGGCAGGTAGACATAGTCCTGCTCCGTCTGTCCCGGCAATTTGATAGCATACTCCACGCGCTCACTAGAACCTGCCACTGTGGCAAATTCGCGCTCATACTGGCTGGGGGTCATGATGTCTTCGATAATTTGTCCCAGCTGGAGCTCGCCCATAATGCCGCGGGTTTTGGTATTGGAAAGAACCTTATTGAGGCTGCCCACATCCCGAGCCACCGTCTGCATCTCTCCTAAACCACGATTGACAGACTCTAGCTGCTTGGACACCGTCTCAAAGGAGGTCTGCAGGCGACTCTGCAAAGTCTTCTCCAATTTTTCCTCAACGGTCTGGCGCATCTGCTCCAGCCGCAAGTCATTGGACTCCTGAATTTGACGCATCCGCTCATCGGTTTTATCTCGATTTTTGCTGAAACTCTCCGCCATTTCTGTTCGTAAATCCGTCAAATGTCGATGCAAATCTGTTCGAACTTCTGCTAGCCGATCTCCCAGAATAATTTCCAGATCTTTTTGCCGAAGAGCCTCCTGCTGTCTTTCCTGATCAAAGCGGTAATCCAGCTGGTCGGACAGATGATCTTCCTGCTCTTCTAACAAGACTTTGATTGCCTGCTCCTGCTGCCCCTGTCTTTGCCAGAAGAAATAGAGAAAGACCAGATTGATGATAAGCAGGATGATGATGATATATTCCATATCAACTCCTATCTTTACTGTAAATAACAACCGTATAACCCTTGTCAAAGGATAAAAATACAGGTCTATCTATAAATTCGTTAGAAGCATAGACTTTTTTAAAGAAAAAATTCCTTTCATTTAAAGGATATTTAGCTCCTTCAATGGTCAGAGCCACATCCTCTGTCGGCATAAAGGCTAGATAGTTCATGCCTTCCACTGGCTTAATTTCATGACGACCAGAGGGAACATAGCGGATGCAATTCTGGGCATCCACTAAGGTCAGCCGTTCCATATAGGGGACGATTTTATCGTTGCTGGGTAAGAAAATGTTGGCCAGAGCATGGTCTAGACGACCGCCAAAAGCGCCGAAAATCGTCAGATAAGCATCTGGATAGCGCTCAAGGCAAGCCAGAACTGCCAATTCCAAGTCCGTATCATCCTTTTCAGGCTGAGCCTGAATGACTTCCTTGGCGCTAGCTTTTATGCGCAGCAATTCTTCATCGGAAACAGAGTCAAAATCGCCAACCGCTAAGTCCAGAGGCAAGCCCTGCTTTAGCAAATAAAAGGCGCCACGATCAACTCCGACAAAAACATCAAAATCCTGACTGAACTCCGTCAAATCACCACCGGCAAAAAGGGCAATTCTAGGCATCTAGCGCATCCCTCAAGGTCTGTACTTGATGACTGACATCACCTTTGAAGACATAGCTACCTGCTACGAAAACATTGGCGCCAGCTTCTCTAGCCATCTGAATCGTCTTGTCATCAATCCCACCGTCAACCTCAATATCAAAGTTCAGCTCATTAACTTCCCGCAGAACGACCAGTTCACGAATCTTATCCATGGTTTCTGGCAGAAAAGCCTGACCGCCAAAGCCTGGATTCACTGTCATGACTAGGACCTGATCCACTAGATTCAAGACATTTTTAATCGCTTCGACTGGCGTTCCAGGATTGATAACAACGCTAGGCTTAACACCTGCCGCACGAATCTTCTGCAAAGCTCCATGAATATGCGGTGTGGCTTCGACATGGATGCTGATAATATCCGCACCCGCCCGAGCAAATTCCTCAATATGATGCTCAGGATTGGATACCATGAGATGGCAGTCAAAAACCATCTTGCTGTGGGGACGCATACTTGCTACAACACCGGCACCAAAGCTAATATTGGGTACAAAATGTCCATCCATCACATCCAGATGGGCATATTCTGCCCCGCTAGCTTCTAGCTTCTTCAATTCCGTCTCAAAATTAGCATAATCCGCACTCAGAACAGAGGGAGCAATTTTAAATGTTTTCATGATGATTCCTTTCTTTTGTTTAAATTTTTTTAGCTGTCTTTTTATAAGTTTCACGACGGTTCTCGATTTCACTGAGAAACTGCAGGTAGTTTTCGAAACGAAAAGAAGCAATTTGCTCGGCTTCTACAGCTGGTTTGACGGCACAAGCTGGCTCATGCGTATGGGTGCAGGTTCGAAATTTGCAATCCCGACTCATCTCGGCAATCTCCGGAAAGGCAGCATTCAGATCTTCGGCCCTGTCCACCTCATAATCCAGCGAAGAAAAACCTGGGGTGTCCGCAATCTTTCCTCCGTTAAGATTATAAAAGCTTACCGCCCGTGTCGTATGGCGGCCGCGCCCCAGACTTTCAGAAATTTCTCCTGTTTCTAACTGCAAGTCTGGTGCAATTTTATTGAGCAGAGTGGACTTTCCAACACCCGTCTGGCCCATGAAAACAGTGATTTTCCCTGTCAGAAGTGGCAGTAAATCCTCAACAGACTGAAGTACCTGATAGCCAATCTGCTGATAAACCTGAACATAAGTATCCAAGCTCCCTTCATCCTCTAGCAGATCCAACTTACTCAGATAAATGAGGGGGCGGATGCCCTTGTGCTCCAAAAGCACCAGAAAACGATCCAAGAGATTGGCATTGAAGTCCGGCTCTTTAGCACTCATGATGACAACTGCCTGATCAATGTTGACAATGGGTGGTCGAACGAGGCTGTTTTTTCGCTCTGCAATTTTTAAAATGTAGCCCTCAGAATCCTTGTCCGCTGAAAACTCAACATGGTCACCCACATATGGGGTCTGACCTTTTTTGCGGAAATTTCCCCGCGCTCTGGTCTGATAAACCTGCCCGTCTGACTCTACATAATAAAAGCCAGCCAAGGCTTTGATAATTATTCCTTGCAAGACTGCTCCTTTAAAGTTAATACAATTATTATATCAAAAAAAGACAGATATTTGGCTTTTACTATTGGCATTTTCAAAAAAAATGGTATAATAGAGTTCGAGCGGAGGTGGTGGAACGGCAGACACGCATGCTTCAGGCGCATGTGCCCGTACGGGTGTGAGGGTTCAAATCCCTTCCTCCGCATTGAACAGGAACTCTTGTCCAATTTGACAAGAGTTTTTCTTTTAGAAAATTTTGAAAGTCTCCTGAAATATCTTTCAGAAAAACCAGCCCTTTTCAGACAGGGCTGGTTTTCAATATCTTATAGACCTTGCGCCTTCAAGGCATCTGCCAGACGGGCAAAATCTGCTAAAGCCAAAGCCTCTCCTCGAACACTTGGAGATAACTCAGCTTGCTCTAAAGCGGCTGTTAACTTGGCTTTGGTCTCCTCTGCTTTGCCAAAATGACTAGTCAAGTTATTCCAGAGAGTTTTCCGACGATGGACAAAGCTGGCCTTGGAAACCTTGAAAAAGAATTTCTCGTCCTGGACCGCAACTGCTGGCTGGTCTCTGCGCACCATCTTGAGAATGGCCGAATCCACATTTGGAGCTGGCACAAAGACTGTCCGTGGCACGATAAAGGCAACCTTGGCCGTCATGTAATACTGCACCGCAATCGACAAACTGCCGTAAGCCTTGGTATTCGGCTGAGCCGAAATCCGGTCCGCCACTTCCCTCTGCATCATAACGACAAACTCACTAAAAGGAATCCCGCTCTCAATCAAATGCATGAGAATCGGTGTCGTGATATAGTAAGGCAGATTTGCCACTACCTTGATAGGCAGGTCTGGATTCTTAAACTCTGCTATGTACTGAGCCAGATTAACCTTGAGGATATCCTGATTGACCACGGTCACATTGTCAAAATTGCGCAGAGTATCTGCCAAAATGGGCACCAGCCGATCATCAATCTCAAAAGCCATGACCTCGGCGGCATTTTCCGCCAAAAACTCCGTCAATGCCCCAATACCGGGACCAATTTCGATGACATTGACTTGCTTGTCAATCTCGGCGGTATCCACAATCTTCTGGAGAATGTTGGTATCAGTCAGGAAATTCTGACCGAACGATTTTTTAAAGGTGAAACCGTGACGCTCCAGAATGGCACGGGTCACACTATAGTCTGCAATTCTCATTTTATAATGAATGCAGTCAAGCTGCATTCTTCCTTTCTTTCATCTGCTTCTATTCTAGCATATTTCAGAAAGCTTGGAAATGCTCCAACTCCATTTTGCCTATTGAATCCTTATATGATATGTAGCTCATAGAACCCTTTATCTAAATTTTATCCTAGATTTTTTAAATGCAATATCTTTATCCAAAAGCTTCAACAGGGGAGTTATGTATTCAGGATTTGGAAACTTAGGACCGAAAATGACTTCCCCGATTTGAATTGGATGTTCACGTTCTACATAAAGTTTACCTATCCCAGAAGACTTATCGATCTTGATTTCCTCATTGCTAGGGTCTAAATTGGCATAGCGCAAGATACGCAACTCGTCCTCATATTTGTAATCTACAGATTTAAATAAGTAACGAATTTCCTCTATACAGTCAGAAATCGCTTTTTGATAAAAATCATCTCCTTTGTTCAAATCCTTATCTATGTTTTCCTTTAAAGCTTCCAAGAATTCTTCTAATTTTTTGATTTCATCGTCGTTAAAGAGTTCCGTTTTTTCTATGCTAAACTCACCACCTGAATCATTAACATAGGCTATTCGGTAGAGATAATCTACATTTCCTTTTGAAAAACTATCTTTTTCTTCAAAATTCGGTTCAGTTCCTTCATCATTAACAGTATCGACTGAATTCTCACTCTCCCTCCGAAAGATAGATTTTTCAAAACCACTATTTAATCCAGATTTCATTAGATACATCTTATCAGAAAATTCTAAAGAGATTTTTTCTCGACGCCAAGAAACATCATTGACGGATGAAAATCTAGAAAAGTTATCCTCCCGAAGCACAATACAAACACCTTTGGCATCATCACCATACTGGGACCACATGGCTAAATCATCCGTTTTAATCGTAAAGCTCATTAAAAACCATGAACTTGGCTCCAAAGCATCTCGTCTATCTAAACCCAAGATCTTTTCTATGATGATACCTTCCTCAGGATCATTCATATAATTCGCATTATTCAAACGAGTTTTTCCAACTATAGAAAAGCTTGATCCCTCCTTCTGATCCAATAGACTTTGAAGCACACTCCCTTTGGTGTAATGACCAAACTTTATATTTTCCTTTTTATCTTCGTCTTTCAATCCCAGTTGATACTTAATTTTTTGAACATATTGATAAATCGACAGCAGATTATTTAGTTCATCCGAGTCTTCTTTATAATGCTCTGCCCATGGTTGTAAAATAGCATATTTAGTATTCTTTAAAAGACCCTCTTTTAAGATAAAGTTGAATAGCTTGTACACCTCACTATCAAAAACATTATCATAATAAAAAAATAGATCATCAAAATTTTGTAACATAAATGTGGAGAATTGTTCATAGAGTTTTTTGATTGTTTCTATTGTTTGAAGACGTTCATCTATCTCTGTTTGTTGATCAAATAAGCTTGCTAAGAACACACCATATATAAAAGCGATTATTTCAGATTTTTGGAAGTGCTCATGTAGAGCCTGTAATTTCTCAACAGCAACCCCCAGTTCCGTCAACTCAGGCTGCTTGATTGATAAATTGAACAAAGCCATAGCATACTCTTCTGCTATATCAGGTGAGTCAGGGAATTGTTGATGCAAGACCTGTAATTTCGCAACACTAGCCTCCAGTTCTTTTAACTCAGGCTGCTGGGCTGATAAATTAACCAAAATCTTAGCATAATCCAAAGCTATATCAGGCGATTCAGGGAATTGTTGATGCAAGACCTGTAATTTCGCAACACTAGCCTCCAGTTCTTTTAACTCAGGCTGCTTGATTGATAAATTAAACAAAATCATGGCATACGGCAAAGCTATATCAGGCGAATCCTGGAATTGTTGCTGTAATTTCTCTAATTTTTCGGCAGTAGTCTCTAGCTCTTTCAACTCAGGCTGCTGGGCTGATAAATTAACCAAAATATTAGCATAATCCAAAGCTATATCAGGCGAGTCAGGGAATTGTTGATGCAAGACCTGTAATTTCGCAACACTAGCCTCCAGTTCTTTTAACTCAGGCTGCTTGATTGATAAATTAAACAAAGCCATAGCATTCGATTCTGCTATAACAGGCGAATCTGGAAAGTGTTTGTGTAAGACCTGTAATTTCTCAGCAGTAACCTCCCGCTCTTTCAACTCAGGCTGCTGGGCTGATAAATTAACCAAAATCTTAGCATAATCCAAAGCTATATCAGGCGAATCCTGGAATTGTTGCTGTAATTTCTCTAATTTTTCAGCAGTGGTCTCTAGTTCTTCCAACTCAGTTTGCTTGGTTGACAAATTAACCAAAATCATGGCATACGGCAAAGCTATATCAGGCGAATCCTGGAATTGTTGCTGTAATTTCTCTAATTTTTCGGCAGTAGTCTCTAGCTCTTTCAGCTCAGTCTGCTTGTTTGATAAATTGAATAAAATCCGAGCCAATGCTTCTGCTATATCAGGAGAGTCTTGAAATTGTTGTTGCAAAACTTGTAATTTCTCAACAGAAGCCTCCCGTTCTTTCAATTCAGTTTGCTTGGTTGATAAATTAACCAAAATCCGAGCATACGGCAAAGCTATATCATGCGATTCCTGGAATTTTTGTTGTAATTTCTCTAATTTTTTAGTAGTAGCCATCCGTTCCTTCAACACAGTCTGCTTTGCTGATAAATTAACCAAAATCATGGCATATGGCAAAGCTATATCATGCGAATCTTGGAATTTTTGCTGCAATTTCTCTAATTTTTCAGCAGTAGCCATCGGTTCCTTCAACACAGTCTGCTTGGTTGATAAATTGAACAAAATCATGGCATACGGCAAAGCAATGTTTTCTGATTCTGGATATTGTTCATAAATTATTCTTGCTTTTTCTGCTAGAGCTTCACAGGCAGTCTTATCTGTCTCCTTGGCTGATAAGTAAAAGAGCTTATCTAACTCTGCTTTACTTTGTTCTAAATTACATTCTTTTTCGTCCATTCCTAATACCTCTTCATCACTTCTTCCACTTCCGCCAAAGTTACTCCAAACAGTTCTAATCTCTTGAGCATCTGTTTGCCGTTAGAATAGCCGATGCGGAGCTCTTCGCCCAGATACTCTCGGCGCTGACGGCTGTCGCTTCCCATGACTAGTCCCAGTCGCACGAGGTCATTCTTTGTTACATCAAAATCGCTGCTTGACTCAAAATGGCTGGTTACCCCAGCGAGGGCTGTCTTTAAGTCTTCAAAACTAGCGTGCTCAATACCTAGTGAGCGTCCTTTGGTCTTAGACTTGGGAGCTGCTTCGTCGCGCTTGAGGAAAGCATGTTGGACAGTGGGAATTTCCGTCATGATCAGACGGCGAATCCGCTCGCCATTGAAGTCAGGATCTGTAAAAACAATAACTCCATGCAAGTCCTGCAAGCGGCGAATCCGCTCGATATCCGCATCGCTAATGGCAGAACCTCTAGTTTCATAGGTCTCAACATCAAAATAGCGCTTGAGATTGGCTGTGTCATCACGCCCTTCCACAACAACAACTTGCGGGATTTTTATCTTTTCAGTCAAGCCCAAACACCTTCTTTGCATTTTCATAGGTCGCCTGCGCTACTTCTTCGACCGTCAACCCACGCAGTTCAGCAATTTTCTCTACAACATAGCGAGTATAGGCTGTTTTGTTTTCTCGGCCGCGTTTGGGAACAGGTGCCAGATAGGGTGCATCTGTCTCGACGAGGATTTTGTCCAAAGGCAGGTTCTGCGCAGCCTCCTGAATATCCATCGCTTTTTTAAAAGTGACGACTCCAGAAAAGGAAATCATCATCCCCAGCTCGATAAAACGCTCTGCCATTTCCAAAGAACCAGAATAAGAGTGCATGATGCCACCTCTTGGTCCCACACCCTCACTCTTGATAATCTCATAGGTATCCTCCAATGCGTCACGTGTGTGGACGACAAAGGGCAGGTCTAACTCTTTGGAAAGCTGGATTTGTCGGCGGAACACTCGCTCTTGCACTTCCTTGGGCGCTGTCATCCAGTGATAATCCAGACCAATCTCACCCAGAGCCACCACTTTTGGATGATCAAGCTTATCCAGCAGATAGGCTTCCACCGCCTCATCATAAGTACCAGCCTCAGTCGGATGCCAGCCAATCGTAGCGTAAATTTGCTCATAATTGTCGGCCAACTCCAAGGCACGCTCAATGGTCGGCCGGTCAAAACCGACGATATTTATTTTGCTGACGCCCATTTCTGTAGCTAGCTGGAGCTCTTCTGCCTCTCGACCAGCAAATTCTTCCACGTTTAAATGGGTGTGTGTGTCAAAAATTTTCATGCTTTACTTCCTTGTATTTCCTGTTCTTCATTATACCAAAAATGACCTAAAAATGCAGAAGCCACTCTATCCAAACCAGAAAAACGAGGAAATTGTTATTCGTCAACTATCCGTATCCAAATCTCCCATCGGAATAATGAGCCAGAAAGACAATAACAGCATTAATACAAGTGGAAGGAGAATGTAGGAAATCCCCATACTACTAGCAAGGGCTATCAAGAGCATGGATAAAATACCTGGAACAGCCATGCTAAATAAGTTAATAGCTGACTGGATGGATCCCATGGACTCTTCTGGTATCAGGCTGAAGACAGATTTCTGCAATCTAGGACTCAGCAGACCTACCACAACGGCACAAGCAAAGGTCGCTATCAAGACAAGTAAAAAATCCCGCAAGAAAAAACCGCAAAGAATAAAGCCTTCAAACAATTGGCTAGCATACATAGCAAGCTTGGTCGACAGTTTTTTCAGTAAACTGCCACTCAAAATGTTCCCCAAAATCAATCCCGCAGAACTGAAAACAATCAGTAAGGCAAGAGACTGACCGACCTGCAGATTTCCAAAAGTTTTTTTGAGCAATAGCAGAGTCGCTACTGGCGTCAGGATATTTAGAATAACTTGACCTAAGGATGAAATCAAGAGTAGTCTCACAACATCTTTCAATCCCAGCAAGACTTTCAGAGAAGCTAACAGGTGCTTCCAATAATTTGCTTTAGTTAACTCCTTGTCATTGCTGAGGGTCGGCTCTAAGTCATGCAGATTCTTACTAATCTGTCTAAAGCCCAAGTAGGCCAGCACAAAAGTCAAGGTATTTAGGCCAGCCAAAGCTCCGATGCTCATCCAAGTAATAAGAAAACCGCCAGCTAGATTGCCCAAGATATGAACCAGACTCATACTAGCCTGCCGAAAGCCCATAGCAGATGTCATATCCTGCTCAATCACCTTGATATAGACAGGTGTCAGCATGGCACCTGAAAAATAACTCAAACTATCCGACAGAAAATTTATCAAGCAAATCACAAGCAGAATCAAGAAAGAGAAGTCTCGTCCAAACAGCAAAAGCGTTACCAAACTGTATAGTACGACCTTGCTGAACTGTATAAACAGGTATTTCTGGGTGCGGTTCTTTTGAAAATCGGCCACAACTCCAGTAAAAACTTGAATGAACTGAGGCAAAGTTTCAGAAACCGAAATGATGAAAATCGCAAGCGGAGCAAAGGAATAGGCAGAAACATAGTTCATCAAAGCTAAATAAAACACAATATCGCCAAAACCTGAAATCCATTGATTGATGAGCAACTGACGGAAATTTCTATTTTTTAGAAAGATGTTCATAAAGTGACTCCTTTATTTTTATTAGACCTTTGTTTAACAGAATAATAGCATTTCATTAAAGGTTTGTCAATTTGTAGTTAAATGATTGTTTTACAAAAAATAAAAACCTAGAATAAATCTAGGCTTTCTTCAGCTATTTTAAATCCTGATTGAACTTGTCTATAATTTTTTGAATCAATTTTTTATTGACTGTGTATTTCACAGAATCGTCATCCATCACAAGCTCCAGCAAGCCAGAGTTTAGCAACTTCTGCGTATGGAAAGAGATAGAAGCTCTTGTGAGTCCTAGCTTTTTCGCAATATCCTTATTCTTGGCATGTGGCTGAATCAGCTCAATCAAGACTTTATAGCGAGTTTCATCTCCAAGAGTTTTTAAGGTCAGAGCGAGCGTTTCATCATCAAGCTCCGATCCTGTCTGGGACACCTGGGAACTTCTCGTCGAAACGACCAAGAAATAAGAGCTAAAATCAGGAATTTTTTCAAAAAAGAAGTCTATAAATATGGGCGATAAGACAAAGACATGTGTTTCATTCCCAAGCAACTTAGCTTTCAGCGCTTCATCGTCAAACATGTCAGATAGGCTAAAGTCTTTTTCAAAAACCAAGACTTCCTGCTCAAACTGATCATAAATCGGCTGATAAAGTTTGAAGACTTCTTCCAGTAAGAAAGCTAGCCGATCCCGCAGCTGCTCTGGATGCTGAATAGCTTGATACCAATACCATTTATTCTCCGGAGACTTGTCACTAGCCTCTAGAAAAGCCAACAAATCTTCCTGACTTCTATTGGCAACTTTCCCAGCAGAAAGCTTGAGTTCTAGACAATAGAGGATTTGATCTGTGTCTAAAGCTCTCAAATACTTCAATACTTCCTCTAAATTACTTGGATCTTCTCCTTTTTCCAGTAAGTAGAGATAAAGGAGCGGTGCCAACCCTACCGTAGCTTCTTCAAATAAACCGACCGCAACCAGCTTGCTTTTCAGAGGAAGTAAAGCCTGATAAAGCTGATCATAATAGGGCTGCATATCAAGCAGTAGCTCCTTTTGATCCTGTCGCAAATCCTTCCACATATACTTATCTTCCCTTGAAACGATAGCAGGTACCATGAGAAATTCATATATTTTACTACGGTAATGAAGATTTTTTAGACCCATGGACTCTTTCCTTTCTTGTATTATTCTCTCGACCTCCGACCAGCAAAGCCAGACTATTCCTGCCTTTCATTATACCAAAAAAGTCAGACAAACGGACAAGAGCTTTTTTCTCTTCGTCTGCCCCAGCAGGTATTTATCATTCTTTCAGTGCTTGACAGGAACCGAATTTGTCGTTTTTTGATAATTTTTTATTAAATTTCGATAGATTGTTATTGATTATCGATATATTTTGTGATATAGTAAGTAAAAATAGAAATTATTTGGAGGAATCCATGTCAAAGACAAGACAAAAAACAACTGAAGATATGAGCATTGTGCTTACGAAAATCAGCCTCAACCTTTTATTTATTGCTTCCATTGTCCTGATATCCGTTGGACCTTGGGTTGTCAAGCTAGTCATCGAATTTCCCTCTCCTTTCTTTCAAGGGAAAACTCGCTTTTGGATTTTACTTCTGCTCGGCTATGTTCTGGGCTGCCTGGCTCTGGCCTGCATTGTACATCTCTATCGGCTCCTCAGCCGCATTGGGAAGAATCAGGTCTTCATTAAACAAAATGTTCAATATATGCGCTATCTGGGCTGGGAAGTCGGGATTGTCGCCCTCATTTCTTTCTTTATGGGCTTAACAGTTTATATGCCTATGCTCCTCGTAGCCGTTTCTTGCTGCATTTTAACCTTGATTATTCGGGTGATCCGCAACGCTTTTGGCAAGGCAATTGAGCTGCAAGAAGAAGTAGACTACACCATTTAGGAGGGACTATGATTCAGATAAATTTAGACCTTGTCATGGCGCAAAAACGGATTAGTGCCGGACGCTTAGCAGAATTGATTGACCTAACACCAGCCAACTTATCTATTCTAAAAAACAATCGAGCCAAGGCTGTCCGTTTTTCAACACTCAATGCTCTCTGCCGTGAATTAGACTGCCAGCCTGGCGATATTTTGGAGTATATCCCTGACGATGAGGAGGAGAAATAATTATGGAATATCCAGCACAAGAACAGATGAATGTCCAGCCTTGTCTGCCCGCAGAAGCAGAACGACAGACCATCTTCACAGGCCTAGAGGACAAGCAACTGCGATTCTTTAAAATCAGCTATCCGCTTCTTTATCTTTTCACCTACTTTTATTCTGCTGTCTTCATTAATAATCAAACCCTAGCCTTTTTTCCTGTCACCATTGGCTTCGTACTATTGAGTGAAGCTCTTATCAAAAAATTAGACTATCCATCCCTGCAAATAAAGAATCTTGACAGCAGGTTAGAGGCTCGAATCTTTCTTATCATGACACTAGCTCAGGCTCTAGCTTTAAGTATCTGGGGACTTCATCGCCAGCTAGAATTTTTCCAATTTCTAGCCATCCATATCTCATTCGCCTTTTATATCCTATCCCGCACAGGTTGGTTAAGCCAAGGGCGTTTGGGTATCATGGTCTGGTTTGACACGATTCAAGCTTTCTGCATCCTACCCTTTAAAAATTTCATTGCTGCTATTCTGGTCTTTATACAAGGTAATCAGTCTGATACTTCCGACAGTTCTGATGGTCTGTTTTCAAAAAGACTCCAGCAGCTTGCTATTATAGCCAGCAGTTTCTTTGTCGCAGGAATCTTGGTCTACTTTGTCTGGTCCCAGCTGAGTCAAGTTTCAGACAGCTTTGCCTCATTCTTCAGCAATACCGCTGATTTTATCGAGAATCTACTTGACTCCCTCTTTTCAAGTATTGATAGCAGCGTGATTCTCTTCCAAGCCTGCCTAGCTGTCCCCGTCAGTCTTTACTTGTATGGCCTCATAGCTGGCAGTCTGTTAGATAAAAAAGATACTAAACTTAGCTACAAAAAATTTCAAGCAAGCATTCGCCCCTTGCGAGTCGCTCCTGCTTTCGCAGCCTACATTATCATCGGTAGCCTCTGCCTGACCTATGCACTCTTCTTCCTGACCGGTCTGAGTGAGCTTGGTCAGCTCCTAAGCGGCGGAACAGTGGTTCAAGCTATTTCTCCACAGAATGCTTCGACTGTCGCCGTAGCTGGCTTCTGGCAGTTGGTTCGGGTATCCATTCTCAACTTTGCAGTTCTAGGCGTCTTCTATCTGATTGCCAAAAAACCGCTCTGGGACCAGAAAGGAACGCGACTAGCAGCTACTATTCTCTTTATCTTTGCAGGCTTACTGGCCTTGCTAGCCGGCTGGAAATTATTTGGCATCTACATCTACCTCTACGGACCAACACCGCTGCGTCTGATTTCAGCCTGGTTCATCCTAGTGCTCTTAGTCTGGTGCCTACTGACCCTGATTCGTTTCTATAAACCTATCCAAGCTATTCGTATCGGTATCTTTTACGCCCTGATTAGCTTTACCTTGCTCTGCTATCTTTACCCAATGCTTTTACCAGCGGGATGATAAGCAATGGTTCTTGAATACATTCAAAAAACCAGAAAGAATATGATTTTCTTTCTGGTTTTTTTGGTTGAAATTTCATTCTCAAGCGTCGCCGTGCAGCACTAACTTCATTTCCCTCCTCAGTATCAATGTCTCTCACCCCATCTGTGTCTTGCAGACTGGATTTCCTAAGAGACATAGAAAAACCAGCGGTCTCGAGTCTCCGCTGGTTTCTTGATAAATCGTTTGGATTATGCAGCCAAAACTTTGCGCCCTTTACGACGGCGAGCTGCCAATACGCGACGACCGTTTTTAGTTGACATACGGTTGCGGAAACCATGTTTACGCGCACGACGGATTTTACTTGGTTGATAAGTACGTTTCACGATGAATACCTCCTCTTAGATTCTTGTATTCGTTTAGCCGGCTAGTTGTGATCAGTTACTAAACATACCTTACTATTCTATCTGATTCTATTCCGTTTGTCAATAGCATTAGGATAAATGTTTGTTTTGAAAACGCAATCATTCAAATCGAGTCACTTCATAGAAGGAAACCAAGCTAAGTATAGCCTGCTGGAGCTCGGACAAAACCTGCTGCTTGGTTGGAGCCTGAGACAGATTGACATCCCTCTTTAACCAAAACTTTACGAACCGAGCTGGCGATTTTTCTCTGTTCCTTCGAAATGCTGACTCACACCCTCTATCTGGGCAAAATAATAGGTCGGCATCTTGATTAAAACAGTCAAAACTCGGTTTTGCTTGGCTAGACTCTGATCATTCTTTTGACACTTGATAAAACTGACCTCCAAGGAAACACTGAAATTTGCAAACTCCTGACAAGCCGCCTCCCCCTTGGCTTTCAAATCTAACATCATCTCTCGCAGGCCTCCTGCCTTGTCTGGCGAATTAAACTTTCTGCCTTGCTCAGCCAGCAAAACTTCAATAGCTGGGAAAAGTGACATATCATCCCCTTCTGGGTATTCTTCTCTTTATGAATTTGATGAATAGGAAGAAATGTCCTTCCAAAGCAGCGAAGTCAGATCTAAGGGAGTTTTTGAACCTAAGCTAAAAATAGAGTTCGCACTGCGTTCATCATCAGGTTTTACCCCAGCTACCTGAAATTCTCCCTCTTTTTCTATATCGAAGCCTGTATTATCACTCCTCAATTTATAAAGATAACCGTTAGCCTCAGAGTGCAGTGAATGCCAGCATGCATAGAATACTGTCCCATCTGTATATATCGTAGCACTTTCCCTACTTCCACCTGCCAAAGCAACCCTCGATTGTGCCAAATAAGTCGAAACTCCTTGATTCAAGTAATAAATAGCTGCTAAATAATAATCACCATTCGTAGACAGATGCCCCGTCAACAATTCTGCTATCCCATTATCATCAATATCATAAAATGTATACATCTGAGCATGTCCTTCAGACTGATCAGACTTTAATTTGTCAAGGGTCGAAGCATATAAGAGTTCGTTTTGCTTGAACACGTCTGCCATGCCTGAACGGGAGTTCTGCAGATGCTTCAGAAGGCTTAGATGATATTTCTTTACCTTCTGAAGTCTTTTCATCCTTCCCTGATGTCCTTATTTTTTCTGTAGTTGATGAAGAAAAATCTGACTGATTTTTCATATTTTCTTGGCTGCAGCCAACGAGCATCAAGAAAGTAAGCGCCACAAGAATAGCTTGTTTTTTCATAAATTATTCTCCTGACCTTTACAGATATAGTACAAAACCAGCCTTTCAGCTGGTTAAGATTTATGGCTCTATAATTTCTGTAGTGGGTAAAACCACCGCAG
>NZ_JPEN01000041.1 GCF_000767835.1 Streptococcus sinensis
AGCTACTGTCTTATCTCATTTTTCACTTAAAGCCTTGACAGACTTGACAAATGGTAGAAAAGATTATCAACGCTCTTGAACTCCCTTACTCAAATGCTAAGCTAGAGGCTACAAACAACCTCATCAAAGTTATCAAACGCAACGCTTTCGGATTTCGGAACTTTGACAACTTCAAAANGACCAATTTTGTCCTCTCCAGATCTTAGCTGACATCAACCCACTACAGTTGACAAAGAGCAAAAAAACTAGTATCGGGAAGACAGGATTCGAACCTGCGACACCTTGGTCCCAAACCAAGTACTCTACCAAGCT
>NZ_JPEN01000084.1 GCF_000767835.1 Streptococcus sinensis
ATAGCTACTGTCTTATCTCATTTTTCACTTAAAGCCTTGATAGACTTGACAAATGGTAGAAAAGAGCCATAAAAAAAGACAAACATCTCATCTTGATGCTTGTCTTCAATCAGAAACCGAGTTCAACTCGGTTTTTAATATTTTCTGAATCGTTGATAACGATTTTCCAATAATTCTNGTTTGGAAAGTTGAGCCAGCTCAGTACTGATTTCTTCCTTGACCGCAGCTAAGAGTTCGTATTTATTGAATCCGCGTTCTGGAATAACCTTATCCACAACTCCCATCTGTAGCAGTTCATGGGAAGTGATTTTCATCAGCTCAGCTGCCTCCATAGCCCGACTGCCATCTTTCCAAAGAATAGAAGCAAAGCCTTCTGGGCTTAGTACCGCATACATGGAATTTTCCAGCATCCAGACCTTGTCTGCAACAGCCAGTGCCAGAGCACCACCTGAACCGCCCTCACCGATGATAATGGCAATAATGGGGACCTTAAGGTCACTCATTTCCATGAGATTGCGGGCAATCGCTTCTCCCTGTCCACGCTCCTCAGCGCCGACACCAGGATAAGCTCCCGCAGTGTTGATGAAAGTCACAACTGGACGCCCGAATTTCTCTGCCTGCTTCATCAAACGCAGAGCCTTGCGATATCCTTCGGGATGAGGCTGACCAAAATTTCGCCGCAGATTATCCTGCAGATTGCGACCTTTCTGAATCCCGACAACCGTTACAGGCTGGCCCTGTAAGGTTCCAATACCGCCAACAACGGCACCGTCATCACGAAAAGAACGATCTCCATGCAACTCCACAAAGTCATCAAAAATCCCCCGAGCAAAATCTAAGGCCGTTAAACGCGCCTGATTACGCGCTTCCTTGATGATCCGAATGATTCTTGTCATAGGCCACCTCCATGAAAGCTTAAAAGTGTGGCAATTGTATCACGTAATTCACCACGCTTGACAATTGCATCAACAAAACCATGTTCCAGCAAAAATTCAGCCTTTTGGAAATCATCTGGCAATTTTTCTCTTACAGTAGACTCAATGACCCGACGGCCAGCAAAACCAACCAAAGCTTGAGCTTCTGCTAAAATGATATCGCCTTCCATAGCAAAGGAAGCCGTGACACCGCCTGTTGTCGGATCTGTTAGGACTGTCAGATAAAAGAGCCCCGCTTTGGAGTGACGTTGCACAGCAGCAGAGGTCTTGGCCATCTGCATGAGACTCATGATGCCTTCCTGCATCCGAGCACCGCCAGACGCTGTGAAAAGAACGACCGGCAGCTCCTGCTCTGTCGCATACTCAAAGAGACGGGTTATCTTCTCCCCTACAACAGTTCCCATGGAAGCCATGATAAAGTTGGAATCCATGATTCCCAGAGCAATTTTTCGGCCTTTAATCAGAGCTGTACCAGTCAAAACGGCCTCATCCAGACCTGTTTTTTCACGCATCTGCGCCAGTTTTTCCTTATAATGAGGAAAACGCAGCGGATCCGTTGTCTCAATCCCAGTGAACAGTTCATCAAAGCTATTCTCGTCTGCGATTAAGCTCAAACGTTCAAATGCAGTAATACGGAAAGTGTAGCCACAATTTGGACAAATCCGTTCGCTTCCCAAATCTTTTTGATAAATGGTGTGCTTACACCCTGGACACTTGGAGAATAGTTCATCTGGCACCTCTGGTTTAGCCTGAGGCGTCTCACGAATCGCCCGATTCGGATTGATTCGGATATATTTATCCTTTTTTGAAAACAAAGGCATTGCTTACTCCTTTATCAAATCTAAGAGTGATTCTGTCTAATTAAAACAAAACCACTCTCTGTCACTTAATTTTTATCTTGATAAGCTGGGAGAAATTTTTCCATTAGAAAAGCTGTATCGTAGTCTCCCGCAATCACGTTCGGATCAGAAATCAAATCCAGCTGGAAACTGCTATTGGTCACAACACCGTCAATTTCTAGCTCATAGAGAGCCCGCTGCATTTTCATTAGCGCATCAAAGCGGTTTTCTCCATGGACGATAATCTTGGCAATCATGCTGTCATAGTACGGTGGGATAGTGTAGCCGGGATAGACAGCTGAATCCACGCGCAACCCCACTCCTCCGCTAGGTAGATAAAGGTTAGAAATTTTACCAGGACTCGGCGCAAAGTTAAAGGCTGGATTTTCAGCATTGATCCGACACTCAATTGCATGGCCCCGGATTTCAATATCATCCTGTCCAAAGGACAGTTCCTGCCCATTAGCAATCTTGATTTGCTCCTTGACGATGTCAATCCCCGTCACAAACTCTGTGACTGGATGCTCCACTTGAACCCGAGTATTCATTTCCATAAAGTAGAACTCACCCTTGGCTTCATCCAACAGAAACTCAATCGTTCCAGCATTTTCATAGCCGACAGACTGAGCAGCCCGAACAGCTGCTTCCCCAATCTGCTGGCGCAGGGTTTTCCCAATCGCCACCGACGGGCTTTCTTCCAGCACCTTCTGATTGTTACGCTGCAAAGAGCAATCCCGCTCCCCCAAGTGGACCACATGGCCCTGCTGATCTGCCAGGATTTGCACTTCGATATGACGAGCTGGATAAATCACTCGCTCCATATACATGGCACCATTGCCAAAGGCCGCTTTAGCTTCGCTAGAAGCAGATTCAAAAGCCGCTACTAAATCCTCAGCCTTTTCAACCTTACGGATGCCCTTGCCGCCACCGCCGGCAGAAGCTTTGAGCATGACTGGGTAGCCAATCTTTTCGGCTACTTCCAAGGCTTCTTTAGAAGTATACACCTCTCCATCAGATCCTGGAATAACCGGTACTTTGGCCTTAATCATCTGCGCTCGAGCATTGATCTTATCCCCCATCAGATCCATGACAGCGCCTGATGGTCCAATAAACTTAATACCGACTTCTTCGCACATGGTCGCAAATTTGGAGTTTTCACTCAAAAAACCAAAACCAGGATGAATAGCCTCCGCCTCGGTCAAAACAGCAGCCGAAAGTACCGCATTCATATTGAGATAAGAGTCCGTGGATTTGGCTGGGCCGATACAGACTGCCTCATCAGCCAGTAAAGTATGGAGCGCTTCCTTGTCAGCCGTTGAATAAACTGCTACTGTCGCAATCCCCAACTCGCGGGCTGCGCGAATAATTCTGACCGCAATTTCCCCACGGTTAGCAATTAAAATTTTACGAAACATGGTGAAATCTCCTCTTTCTTACTGACCAATCGCAAAGGTCAAGGTTCCACTGGCTGCAAGTTTTCCGTCAACTTCGGCCTTGGCCTCTACCACTGCAATGGTGCCACGGCGCTTGACAAACTTGGCAGTCATAATCAATTGATCGCCTGGTACGACTTGCTTTTTGAACTTAACCTTGTCCATGCCAGCATAGAAGACCAGCTTGCCCTTATTTTCTTCTTTAGACAATTCCAGCACACCAGCCGTTTGAGCCAAAGCTTCCATAATCAAAACACCTGGCATGACAGGATACTGAGGAAAATGCCCGTTAAAGAATGGTTCGTTAATTGTCACATTTTTTAGAGCGACAATCTCATCTTCACTGACTTCCAAAACGCGATCCACCAAAAGCATGGGGTAGCGGTGCGGAAGTGCTTCTTTTATTGCATTGATATCAATCATTTAATGCGTACCAACCCTTTCCCAAACTCAACCATTTCTTCATTCTGGACCAAAATTTCTGTGACCAGACCATCTTTAGGTGCTGGCACTTCATTCATGACCTTCATGGCTTCAATAATCATCAGGGTTTGACCTTTTTTTACTTGGTCTCCAACTGTCACAAACGGCGGCTTGTCCGGGCCAGCTGCTAAGTAAGCCACACCAACCAAAGGACTTTCCACAACATCACCTTCAGCAGCAGGAGCCGGAGCATCTGAAGCTACCTCAGATACTACAGATGGAGCTGCTTGGGGAGCTGGCTCAAGCACAGGCGCACTCGCAGCCTGCAGAGGGGCAACAATTGGAGCTGCACTGACTGCTGGAGCTGGGGCTTTCCCTTCATTCTTACTGAAAGACAGCTCATCGCTTTGGTTTTTATAAGAAAATTCACGCAGGCTTGATTGGTCAAACTGAGCCATCAAGTCTTTAATTTCATTGATATTCATCTAGTCCTCCCAACGCTTGAATGCCAGAACAGCATTGTGACCACCAAAGCCAAATGTATTGGAAATCGCATAAGGAATTTCCTGCTCCTTGCCTTCCCCAAATACAACATTTGCTTCAATATAATCTGATACTTCTCTTGTACCAGCTGTTTTTGGTACAAAGCTGTGGCGCATCGCTTCAATAGTCGCAATCGCTTCGACTGCACCAGCTGCCCCGAGCAGGTGACCGGTGAATGATTTAGTAGATGAAACAGGAACATCCTTACCAAGAACTGCAACAATAGCACCACTTTCACCCTTTTCATTAGCTGGAGTTGAAGTTCCGTGGGCATTGACATAAGCAACATCTGCTGGGCTAATCTCTGCTTCAGCAAGAGCCAATTTAATCGCCTTAATAGCACCCTGACCTTCTGGATGCGGAGAAGTCATGTGGTAAGCATCACAGGTATTTCCGTAGCCAACTACTTCTGCAAGAATCGTTGCTCCACGTTTTTCAGCATGCTCCAGACTTTCAAGAACCAGCATACCAGAACCTTCCCCCATAACAAAACCATTCCGGTCTTTATCAAAAGGAATAGATGCGCGAGCAGGATCTTCTGTCGTGGAAAGAGCCGTTAAAGCTTGGAAGCCAGCAATCGCAAATGGTGTGATAGAAGCTTCTGAACCACCTACCAACATCACATCTTGGAAACCAAATTTGATAGAGCGGAAGGCATCGCCAATCGCATCATTTGAAGAAGCGCAAGCCGTATTGATTGATTTACAGACTCCATTTGCTCCGAAGCGCATAGCCACATTCCCAGCGGCCATATTTGGCAGAGCCTTTGGCAAGGTCATCGGTTTGACACGTTTCGGACCTTTCTCATGCAAACGAATGACTTGATCTTCGATTTCCTTAATGCCACCGATACCAGATGCAACGATGACACCAAAGCGATCCTTGCCAAGATTGTCAACATCTAAGCCAGCATGATTGACCGCTTCTTGAGAGGCATAAAGGGCATACAAGGAATAGTTGTCAAAACGATTGGTGTCTTTCTTGATAAAATATTTATCAAAAGGAAAATCTTGAACTTCTGCTGCATTATGAACAGCAAAATCGCTGTGATCAAATTTGGTGATGGGACCAATCCCAATCTTACCTTCTTTTAAACTATTCCAAAATTCTTCGGGTGTATTTCCGATTGGAGAGGTTAATCCATAACCTGTTACAACAACTCGATTTAGTTTCATAGTGAACTCCTTTATGATGATTGGTGAACTTTCAAATCCAAATTCATTTGAAATTACTGCATGGTCAGCCCGCCGTCAATCGTGATGACTTGACCGGTAAGATATTCCTGTCTCGCCAAGAACAAGGCAACATCAGCCACTTCTCCGGTATTCCCGAACCGTTTCATTGGGATTTGAGCAAGGGAGGCTTCTTTGATTTTTTCAGGAAGCCCGTCTGTCATATCCGATTCGATAAAGCCTGGGGCAATTACATTGACACGGATATTGCGCGCTGCCACTTCACGGGCAACCGACTTAGAAAATCCAATCAAGCCAGCTTTAGAAGCTGCATAGTTGGCCTGACCGACATTACCAGTCAAACCGACAACACTTGATAAGTTAATGATTGCTCCCTGGCGAGCCTTGGTCATTGGTTTCAAGACAGCTTGTGTCATATTAAAGGCACCAGTCAAGTTGACCTTCAGCACTTGCTCGAAGTCTTCCTCTGTCATCTTAAGCATGAGCTTATCTCGAGTAATCCCAGCATTGTTAACCAAGACATCTACAGACCCCAAAGCCACAATCGCCTCCTCAACCATTCGCTTGGCATCAGTACCATCAGACACATCGCCTGAAATAGCCACGACCTTGATCGGATAACCAGCAAACTCAGCTAAAACGTCATCTGAAATTTGACCGCGCCCGTTCAAGACAATATTGGCACCTGCACTTGCAAACTTATGTGCAATGGCCAAACCGATTCCACGGCTAGAGCCAGTAATAAAAACATTTTTATTCTTTAATTCCATTGGTATTCCCCATTATTTTTCTAGTAGGGCTGTCAAAGTGTCTACACTTTCAACATGATGAACAACTGCTGATTTATCAATTTTCTTCATAAAGCCAGACAGGACTTTCCCTGGGCCAATCTCGATAAATTCTGTCACACCAGCTTCCTGCATTTTAGCGATACTGTCATAGAAACGAACTGGTTCCATGACCTGACGGGTCAGCAATTCCTTAATTCTGCCAGCTTCCATAATATCCGCTTCTGTATTGCCCACTAGTGGAAGCTGAAATTCAGCAAATTCCGTTTCAGCCAAGACCTGAGCTAATTTTTCACTGGCTGGTTTCAAGAGCGCTGTATGGAAAGGACCAGAAACATTCAGCGGAATCAAGCGTTTCACACCTACTTCCTTGAGTAATTCCACCGCCTTGTCCACCGCTGTCGCATCGCCCCCAATGACGATTTGACTAGGAGTATTGTAGTTGGCTGGAGAGACTACTCCCAGCTGACTAGCCGTCTGACAGGCTGCCTCAATGAGAGAGACCTCTGCATTTAAAACTGCTACCATTTTACCAGAGCCAGCAGGGGCAGCTTCTTCCATAAAAGCTCCGCGTTTAGCGACTAGAGCTACCGCTGTTTTGAAGTCCAGCGCACCAGCAGCTACCAAGGCAGAGTATTCACCCAGAGAAAGACCAGCCACCATATCAGGCTGGATTCCTTTTTCAGCCAGCAGGCGATAAATAGCAACAGAAGTTGTCAAAATTGCTGGCTGAGTATAGCGAGTTTGGTTAAGTTTTTCCTCATTCTGGTCAATCAATTCCCGAACATCATAGCCCAGAACCTGGCTGGCTTCCTCAAAGGTCGCCTTGACCACGCCATACTGATCATAGAGGTCACGAGCCATCCCCAGATACTGGGCCCCCTGACCGGCAAAGAGAAAGGCTGTTTTAGTCATTTCTAGTCACTCCTGCCCAACGTTTTGCTTCTTGCTGAATCTTTTCAGCAGCGCCATAATAAATATCTTTGAGAATTTCTTCTACTGTTTCTTCCTTGCTAACCAAGCCGGCAATCTGACCGGACATGACCGAACCATTTTCCACATCGCCACGGACAACCGCATTGGCCAAGGCACCAGCTCCCAGATTTTCAAAAACAGTCAAATCTGGATTTTCTTGCTTGAAGGCTTCTTTTTCTGCCTTTTCGAAATCACGAGTTAGCTTATTCTTGATAGCACGAACCGCATGGCCGAAATGCTGAGCAGAAATTGTCGTATCAATATCCCGAGCCTTCAAGATCATATTTTTATAATTTTGGTGGGCATTGGATTCCTTAGCAACGACGAAGCGTGTTCCAACCTGAACAGCTTCAGCTCCCAACATAAAGCCAGCTGCCGCCCCTGGTCCATCTGCAATACCACCAGCTGCAACAACTGGGATATTCACAGCCTCTACAACCTGACGTACTAAAGACATGGTAGTCAGTTTACCGATATGGCCACCGGCCTCCATCCCTTCTGCAATAACCGCATCCGCTCCGATTTTTTCCATCCGTTTAGCTAGAGCTACACTTGGTACAACTGGGATTACGGTAATGCCTGCTTCGTGGAAGCGAGCCATGTACTTACTTGGATTGCCCGCGCCAGTCGTCACCACTTTAACTCCTTCTTCAATGACAAGATCCACAATATCTTCTGCAAAAGGAGAGAGAAGCATGATATTAACACCGAAAGGACGGTCTGTTAAAGACTTGATTTTGTCAATATTGGCCTTCACCACTTCCTTAGGAGCATTTCCACCACCGATGATGCCAAGACCACCAGCTTTTGAAACCGCACCAGCCAAGTCACCGTCCGCAACCCAGGCCATTCCACCTTGAAAAATAGGATATTTTATATCTAATAATTTTGTAATTCGTGTTTGCATAATACCTTCCTCTAATCATTGCTTAAGTAATAGCTGGATTCCAAACTACCACATGCGAGATGTATTTCTTTACTTTGACAGTCAAACTATTACCTAAACAAGAGAGAATATCTCACGATACTCTCAAGTTCTTGTTTATTTTGTTTTTTCTTCTACGTAAGCAACCAAGTCACCAACTGTATTTAAGCCTTCTTCAGTTTCGATTTGGATGTCAAAAGCATCTTCGATTTCTGAAATAACTTGGAACAAGTCCAATGAATCAGCTTCAAGATCATCGAAAGTTGACTCAAGCGTAACTTCTGATGGCTCTTTGCCAAGTTCTTCAACGATAATTTCTTGTACTTTTTCAAATACTGCCATGGATAGACTCCTTTAAAAATAAATATTTTTTATCAATGTGTTTCCACATGACTAACTAAATTGTAACAATAAGCGTGCCCCATGTCAAACCTCCACCGAAACCTGACAGCAAAATTGTCTGATTTTCGTTCAGCTTAATCAAGTCCTGTTGGACACACTCAGATAATAAAATCGGGATACTGGCTGCACTGGTATTTCCATATTCCATCATATTAGCAGGCAGCTTTTCCCTAGTGACTCCCAGTTTCTTAGCCATCTTGTCCAAAATCCGGATATTGGCCTGATGCAACAACAGATAGTCAAGATCATCTACTGAAAACTGGCTTTCCTCAATGGTGCTTTTAATTGATTGAGCCACATCGCGAATAGCAAAGTCAAAAATTGCCCGACCTTCCATTTTCAAATAACGTGTATCTTCTTGCTTCTCTGAAAAAGGTGAAGACAAGCCAAGCCTGCCACTAGTCAGACTCTCACCTCTCAGACCATCTGTAAACTGACTTTCAGCCCAAAAATGCTGTCTTTCTGAAGTTTCAAGTAAAACACCGCCAGCACCGTCACCAAACAATACCGAAGTCGTGCGATCTGACCAATCCACAACCTTTGATAAGGTTTCACTTCCAATGACCAAACCTTTTTTATACCGTCCAGAAGAAATAAATTTCTCACCTGTAGACAAAGCAAAGATAAAACCGCTGCAGGCTGCCGTCAAATCAAAAGCAAAAGCATTCTTAGCGCCAATATTCGCTTGAACCCTAGCTGCAGTAGAAGGCATCATAGAATCAGGCGTAATAGTTGCAACGATGATAAAATCAATCTCATCAGCAGAAATTCCGCCCTTCTCTAACAACTGCTCAGCAACCCTTGTCGCTAAAACACTGGTGGTTTCATTTAAAGATATGTGACGTTTTTTAATCCCTGTCCGGCTTGAAATCCATTCATCACTAGTGTCCATCAATTTTGCCAAATCATCATTCGTGACAATTTGACTAGGAGCATAATGCGCAGTTTGGCTAATCTTTGCGTAGTTCATCATTTCAGCTCCTCTAAAAAATTATATAAGTTATGCAGACCTTTTTGCATCACTTTTCTTTCTTCCGAACTCATTCCTTCAACCACCTGCATAACCATCCGATTATGAAAACGTTTATGAAGACGATACAAAAGTCGGCCATTTTTAGTCAGATTTAGGTGAACCACGCGGCGATCAATTTCTGAACGTCGACGTTCGATATACCCTTTCCGCTCCAAATTATTCAAACTGGTTGTGACAGTCCCCAAAGTAACCATTAATTCTCTTGAAATATCACTTGGAGTTGCATTTGGAGTGGAGCCAATAACATCAATCGTATGCATTTCTTTAATAGAGACATCTTTAAAACGACTGCCTCGGAGGCTGGACTCTTCAATGACCAAGACATTGTTAAAAATCGATGTTAAATAATCATTTACTAGCTGGGAATTCAAAAACCACACCTCCTTAAAAAATACTTTGGCATTCAAATTTTATCAGATATCAAAATAATTTGCAAGCCTTTTTGAAAATTATTTTGAAAATCAAATAATTTTTTATAATTACTCTTGGGATGTAAACCTTGCCAATTTTCGCCTATTTCCCTCTAAACTTAGGTCTACGCTTTTCAGTATAGGCTTGAACACCTTCTTTAAAGTCCTCGGTGAAAGCAAGGGATTTCTGCAGTTCTAACTCCAACTCTGCATATTCTTTCCAACCGCTGAAGAGGCTCTTCCAAACCATTTCTTTCATGGCCCTATAGGAATTAAGAGAGCCACGTTTTAATTTTTTAAGAAGTTGCTCCGTTGTTTTTTCCAGTTTTTCAGACTCACAGACTTTATAGAGCAAGCCATACTCCAAAGCCTTCTCTGCTGTCAAAGCCTCCCCTGTCATCACCAAATGAGTTGCCCGAGTCACACCGATTGCCCGAGTCAGTAAGTAAAGACCACCTGCATCTGGCGCCAGACCGACCCCGACAAAGGCTTGGATAAAACGCGATTTCTCCGTCGCAATACAGAAATCTGCAGCCACGACCATATTGGCTGCAGCACCTGCAACCGGCCCATCCACACTCATGATGACTGGTTTGGGCAAGCGCTTCATAGCAAAGGAAATATCATTGACCAGCTCTGCAATTTTTACCAAAGATTGGATATCATCAGCACTGACAGCCCTTTGCATTTCAGCCAAATCACCACCGACTGAAAATACTTTACCATTAGCATTGATGACTAAAAATTTCACAGCCTGATCATTTGCGGCAAGTTCAATCGCTTCTAAAATTTCCTCACACATAGGAATATTAAAACCGTTTGAAACTTCCGGACGATTAAAAGTAATGGTCGCTACTTCATCAGCTACCTTGTAAAGAATACCATTGAAAGTCATTCTAGCTCCATTCCCGACTTGATATATTCAGTCGATTTTGTTTTATGATTAAATAATTTGACACTCAAATTATAATGCAGTATCTATTCTAACATAAATAATTTTGAAAGAAAAGAAAAAATAAATAAATTTAAATGATAACCAGATGTTAAGTCATTTACAAAAACTTCACTACTTTTAGAGATTGAAAAAGAAGAATTGAAAAATTTTCAGAATTTTGTTATAATTTTTAAAATAAATATGAGGAGCATCCATGAAAGTTGTAAAATTTGGCGGAAGTTCACTAGCTTCTGCAACTCAATTACAGAAAGTGTTAAATATTGTCAAATCAGATAAGGAACGTCAATTCGTTGTTGTATCAGCCCCAGGAAAAAGAAATGATTCTGATACCAAAGTCACAGATGCTTTGATTAAATACTATCGCGCATACATCGCTGGTGACGATGTTTCATTGCAGCAAAAATGGATTATCAACCGTTATGCAGATATCGTGGCGGAGCTGGGATTAAAGCAAACTATTCTCGATAGAATTTCAAAAAACATTGTTTCATTAGCCACTCTGCCAATTGAAGAAAATGAATTTCTTTATGATACTTTTCTTGCAGCTGGTGAGGATAATAATGCAAAATTAATTGCAGCTTTCTTCAACCAAAACGGAGTTCCTGCTCGCTATGTACATCCAAGAGAAGCTGGACTTTTTGTTTCCAGTGAGCCGGGTAATGCCCGAATTCTTCCATATAGCTATGATAAAATAGAAGAATTAAACAACTCCGAAGAAGTTCTTGTCATTCCAGGATTTTTCGGAGTTACCCGCGATGGACAAATCTGCACATTTTCTCGTGGTGGTTCTGATATTACAGGTTCTATCATTGCTGCAGGGGTCAAAGCAGATATCTATGAAAACTTTACTGATGTCGATGGGATTTTCGCAGCCCATCCTGGCATCATCCACAAACCACATTCCATTCCTGAACTGACCTACCGTGAAATGCGGGAATTGGCCTATGCTGGCTTTACTGTTCTCCATGATGAGGCCCTGCTTCCTGCTTACCGTGGTAAAATTCCGCTGGTTATCAAAAACACTAACAATCCTGAACATCCTGGAACGCAAATTGTTCATAAACATAGCAAGGAACATTTACCTGTCGTCGGGATTGCTGGTGATGCAGGCTTTGTAAGTATCAATATGTCTAAATATCTCATGAACCGAGAAATCGGCTTTGGTAGACAGGTTCTCCAAATCCTAGAAGATTTGAACATTGGCTGGGAGCACATGCCTACAGGAATTGACGACCTCTCCATCATCTTGCGCGAGCGCGAATTGACCCCTATCAAAGAGGAAGAAATCCTTCGCCAGCTTATCCAAAAAGCAGAGGTTGATCATGCAGAAATTGAACACGATCTTTCCATTATCATGATTGTCGGTGAAAAAATGAAAAGCCATATTGGGGTTACAGCTACCGCAACCAAAGCTCTTTCAGAAAATAATATCAACATTCAAATGATGTCCCAAGGCTCAAGTGAAGTATCTATCATGTTCGTAGTCAATAAAGAGCAAGAAAAAGCTGCTATCCGAGCGCTATATAAAGCCTTCTTTAAACCACAAACAAAAGAATAAATCATCTAAGATTCGTAGTAGACTTGATTATTAGACACTTCCAAAAGCTCACTACCTTCCAGAAGTGAGACTGTCAAGCCATGACAAAAAAAGATGTTCATTTTATAATAAAGATCATCGATCCGTGGTCTTTAACAGAGCATTTTCTAGTCTATCAAAAAATTGGATAAGTAGGGAGCATGAGACAACTCATACATCTTTGTGCATAAATAAAAGAGCTCTATAATTTCTGTAGTGGGTAAATCCACCGCAGGGATTATGGAGCCTATTTTGTTGTAGA
>NZ_JPEN01000029.1 GCF_000767835.1 Streptococcus sinensis
ATTTCATAAAAATAACACCCCAAATGTTAGATTTTTCTGTCTAACTTTTGGGGTGCGGTTCAATGAGCAGATTTTTTTCATTGATGATAATCATAGGCAAGCCGAGGGCTGCCATCTGGCAAATAAATCGTGCCACACTGACTAAAGCCATAGCGGCGAATGGCTGCCTGCATAGGATGGTTATCCGCATGCGTATCGATACGGAGATAGGAAATCTGCTGCAAGCAAAAATCAAAACACTGATGAGCCAGACCCTTGACTTGTCCATTTGAAGCGATACGGTGAATCGTACCATAAGGCTCTGTGAAGTGCCAAGCGCCTTCAATCTGCTGGTAGGTAGGATCTGGTCCAATGATAAGGGCAAAGGTCCCGACAATTTGTCCAGCTTCTTCGCAGAGATAGCAGTTGTCAGCCTGGATATCTCTCTCCACCAGCTGACGATTCGGATAGGAAGCTGGCCACTGAGTTGGATTCCCATTTGCCCGCATAAAATCTCTAGCCTGATCAAAAATTGCTAAAATTGCTGGGACATCCTGCATTTCCGCCAAACGAATCATGTTCTCTCCTTCCAGCTACGCTTTTATTATTTGACAAAATCCTCGTAGTTACCCGTATAGTTAGCCCACTCCTTGCTGAAGAATTTTTCATTAATCTCATAGTTTGGAGCCGGTTGAGGGTTGGATACAAAAGGATCTACGGCCTTATCGAAGGCCAGCCAGCCATTCCAGCCCATGTGGATCGTATCCTGCATAAAATATGGCTTGTCCCCATCTTTGGAAAAGTCGGCGATATGCGTAAAGCCCTGACTTTCCAGCTGGAATTTAATCTTATCGACTGTCCGCTGATACATGTCTGCACTCAGGCCAGTGTAGGCCATCCATTTGGCGTTGACCGGCGGGATAACAAAGATAACATTCGTATGAGATTTGGCAAACTGTTCCAAAACCAGCTGCAAATCATTGTACTCTGGAGATTTTTCATAAGACTGCTTGGATTGGAAACCTTTGAATTTCTTGATTTTGCTGGCCAAACGTTTCTTATAAAAACCATTGTCAATACCCAAATCATTATTGCCAGTTCGTTTAATAGCGTCCGCTGTAGCAACCTTCTCCAAGGCTTCATAGGAAAATTCGTCTGGAAGGCGCGAAAGCTGAGGCAAAATTTTAGTCTCATAGTTCTTATTATTACCAGCCGCAAGAGCACTGAAAAGGGCATCCTCCCGCTGATAGAACTGGCACATAGTATAGATATACTGTTGCTCAAAAGAAGTCAGCTGACTACCATCTGACACTTTCTTAACAATGTCTCCCATGGCAATATTAGGATAGAGCTGCAGGAGCCGTTGGGCTGCATACTGAGAGCCTACTCCGCCGTCCTGCTGACTGAGAAAACCAATCAGCTGATCGCTATTGAAATACTGCTGAAAAGCCGAAGCATCGTAGCCTGTCTTGGTAAACCACTGGGGAGAAACGACATAGACCGCTGTCTTATTCTCCAGTTCAGAAGCCATCTGCTGCATCCCAAAATACTGGTTGAGCGAAGCGGCTCCCCGCTGCCCCAGAAAATAAGGTCGGTAATTGCGGTCATACTTCTCAGCCAGAACAGCTGGATGCATGCTGTCAAAGCGCAGCCATTCGCTGGAGCCAAAGTAGGGCACAAAACGGGTATCTTGATCTGTCAGGGCCGTCATTTTTTTGCTACGGCTCTTGAAAGTTTCTGCTGTAAGAGTCACAGCTGCCCGCTTCTCTGTTTCCACATCATGCTTTTTCTCAAGCGGATAGAAGAAAAAGAGCAGGGCGACCATGACCAAGGCGCAGAAGACTGGCCCCAGAATCAGCCAGAGTCGTTTAAGCATTACGAAGCTCCATTACACCTTCAACGATTTTAATGGCTGTGTTCCAGTCATCGCGGCCAAACTCTGATACTGGCACGCGGATATCAAATCGGTTTTCCAGTTCAACAATCAGCTCGACCGTTCCCATACTGTCCAAAACGCCAGCATCAAACAAATCTTCGTCCATCATATCTGACACATCTTCCATAAATAATTCGTCAATAATTTCAATTACTTCTGCTTTTACATCCATTATAGTTTCCTCGTTTTACATTTTATTTTTTAAACCAAAGGTCATTCAAAAATCCTGAGAAGATCAAGAATGAGAACATGACAACATGGAAGGTGATAACAACCCCCAGTGCTTGGGTCCACTTGTTATCAGGCAGGGTTGGTAACCCCTTGCTTTTGCGCTCTTTATTGATGGTCTTTTTCTTACGGAGCCAAGCATCATTGACCACCAAGCCCAGACCGTGGAAAAGACCATAGGCGATATAGTACCAAGTCACACCATGCCAGAAGCCCATAATCAGCATGTTGATGAGATAGGCCACACTGGAAGTCGTATTGCGGTTTTTAAAGACCTTGTTGCGCATGAGCACCATGACCAGCCGCATAAAGACAAAGTCCCGGAACCAAAAGGACAGGCTCATGTGCCAGCGATTCCAGAATTCCTTCAAATCGCGTGAGAGAAAGGGCTTATCAAAGTTGATAGGGCTCTTGATGCCCATGAGATTGGAAATGGCCACCGCAAACATCGAATAACCAGCAAAGTCAAAGAAGAGATCCAGACCAAAGACATACATGACGCCTAGCGTTCCTAGATTGAAGAAACCGCCGATATAGAGGGCATAGGTCTTGACATGCCCTAAAATCATGTGGCCAAAGATATGAGCCAGGACAAACTTATAGAGAAAGCCCAGCATGATATATTTGACCGACTGCTCCAGCATATCCAAAAGCTCATCGCGCTCTGGTATTTGGAGATAATTTTCATTGAAACGCTTGAAACGATCAATGGGGCCACTAGAAAAAGTGGGCATAAAGAGCATAAAGCGGAGAAATTCCCAGAGACTGAAATCAGTCAGCACGCCATCCCTCAGCTCAATGATCATACCAACTGAGCGGAAGGTCAGGTAGGAAATTCCCAGAAAACCAAAGAGCGATTGATGCCCACTGATAGCTGGCTCGACCTTGACCCAGAATAGGGGCAGGACCGCCAATGCTGTGTGCAAATAAAATATCCACTTGCTGTCCCGCTTTTTGCGGTAGAATTTATAAGAATAAACCCAGACCATCTGCCAGACGACATAAAAGAGCAGGGCATAGAGCTGCGCCAGACTAGGGCCGGTCAACATCAAGACGATGAAGGCCAAGCTGACCAAGGCTTCGTAGACTGGGAAGCGTTTTTTAAAGAAAAGTCCGATAAAAATTGGCAAAACAGCCAAGATAAGATAAAGGAAATACTGTGGGTCTCCGTAAGGCTCCAGATGAGGAAGCTGTTTCAAGAAATCCATCATGACTTGTTGACCTCACTAATCAGCCCCTTGATATCAATCTTACCGTTTGGTGTTAGGGGCAGAGATTCCCGATAGAGGAACTTAGACGGCATCATATAAGACATCATGATATCCTGCAGGTCCTCCTTGATAGCCTTGGTAATATCGATTTCGCGGTCAAATTGCTCTGCGACACCGTCTTTCAAAATAACGTAGGCTAATAAGTTTTGAACCTTGTGGTCCTTATTGTAGCGTGGCACTGCTACTGCCGCCTCGATATACTTGGATTTGTTGAGGTTTTGAGATACGTCCTCCAGCTCGATACGATAACCGTTAAACTTAATCTGGAAGTCCATCCGGCCGCCGTAGAGCAGCAGGCCTTCATCGGTCATCGTACCCACATCACCTGTATGATAGGCTGGTAGCCCTTCAAATTCAAAGAAGGCTTCAGCTGTCTTTTCAGGATTATTGAGGTAGCCCTTGGATACAGCTGGTCCGCAGACAATAATTTCGCCCTGCTGACCATTTGGCAATTTTTGCTCATTTTCATCGATGACAAAGGTTGGTGAATCCGCCTTGGTATAGCCGATTGGCAGACGCTTGAGGGTCGCTAGCATCTCACCCGTGATGGCAACTGCAGACAGAGCCACCGTTGCCTCAGTCGGACCATAAGCATTGATAATGCGAGCCTCAGGGAAACGCTCCCGCAATTTCTGAGCTGTCTTGACCGTCAGCTCCTCTCCATCAAAGTAAAAATGCGTGATGCCTGGCATCTTCTGGCTGTTAAAATCTTCCGAAAGCATGGCCATATCCGCAAAGGATGGGGTAGAGGTCCAGATTGCTACAGGCAGGCTGAGAATCGCTTCAAATAGCTGCTTGAAGTCCTGAGTCAGACTAGAAGGCAGGGCATAGAGAGTCCCTCCCAGCGCCAAAGTCGGTGCCCAGTACATAACTGACAAATCAAAAGAATAAGGTGGTTGCGCCAGCATTTGCGGACGGCTCGGTGTCGCAAATTCCTTGTCTGTAATCATCCAGTTGGTAAAGCTGAGCAGGTTATCATGAGAAATTTGCACACCTTTAGGTTTGCCGGTCGTACCAGAAGTAAAGATGATGTAGTAATTATCATCGCCCTTGACTGGATGGCTAATCTCATAGGCAGTCTTCTCTGCATAAGCTGCTCGAACCTGATCCAGACTGAGGATAGCTGCATCTGTATCAGTCAGCGGAAAATCCGCAATGGCAATAATCAAGCTTGGCTCAGCCACTTCGACAATAGCCGTCACGCGCTCCAAGGCTGAATGGCTGTCAATAGGAATATAGGCATGACCCGTCTTGGTCAAGGCCACAAAAGTAGCCAGCATCTCATACTCCTGACCACCGTAGACCACCACTGGTGACTTAGGAGCCAGCCCCAAGCTATCAATCTTCGCCGCTAGCGCATCTGAATCAGCCTTCAGGTCTCCATAAGTATAGACTTCTCCAAGGACATTATAAACAGGAAAATCCGGCTGCGTCTGAGCAAAGTGCTCAATCGCTTCAATCATATCTGTAATTGCTGTATTTGACATGTGTATAGTATACTCTCTTACATTAAAATTCATTGTAGATAAAGCCACCCTGACCTTGGCCAAGATAACTAAAGAAATAAAGCAGGGCAACAAAAATCACAAAGTATAACAGTGTCTGCCCTACAAACTTATAAATCGTCTTATATTTCGTCATTTCATTCACTCTTATCTTTTTTTAGATAGACATAGATTATTTTACCATTTTATAGAGAAAGATTTCAATATAAAAGCTATGGATTGTGTAAAGTTCTTGTAAGAAAATAAAGCGAAAAAGAGCTGATTCCCTTATTTTTCAAGGATGAAATCCTTTTTAAAACATATATGTGAAAGTTATATACATTGCTTGACTTTCAGTACAAAGGGTGTTATCCTATATGTAGAAAGTTTATATATAATATTTTTATATATAGGAGGTAGTGCATGTATTTCCCTACATCTTCTACCCTGATAGAATTTCTGATTTTAGCAATTTTAGATAAAGAGGATTCTTATGGCTACGAGATTAGCCAAACTATCAAACTCATTGCAGATATCAAGGAGTCCACGCTTTATCCTATCCTGAAAAAATTGGAAAAGAGTCAGTATTTAGAGACATACTCTCAGGAATATCAAGGTCGAAAACGAAAATATTACTCTCTGACCCCAACAGGTCAGAAACAACTGGTCAGCCTCAAAAAGGAATGGGAGCTTTATACCAGCATGATTAAGGGCATTATCGAAGGGAGTGTTCGCCATGACAAGAACTGAATATCTAGCCCAACTAGATCACTATTTGAAAAAGTTGCCAGCAAAAGACTATCAAGAAGCCATGGACTACTTTACTGAGTATTTTGACGAGGTCGGTCCAGAGGGCGAGGCAGCAGCTATGGCTGAGCTGGGCAGTCCCAAGGAAGCAGCTCACGAGATTATCATCAATCTTTTGGACAAGAAAATAGAAGAAGACAGCCAAGATGCTAGCTCTGTCAAAAACAGCAAGCAGATCGTCCAGATTGCCATTCTGTCCATCTTGGCAGCACCGCTGGCAATTCCTCTCTTAATCTTGGCTTTGACTTTGGTCTTTACTTTCTTCCTCCTCATCAGTGTCTTTGCTTTTGTCATGGCCACCTTTGCTTTTGCTATGTTTGCCATGGGGGCTAGTCTGATTTGGGACAGCCTGACTCTTGGCATGGGCACTTCTATTCCTGCTTTTGCCCTCAGTTTGGGAATGAGCCTTTTAGCCTTAGGCTTGGCTGGACTCTTCTATCTCAGCATTGGTCCTATCCTTCGCTTTATCAAACTGAGTTTTGTCAAACTCGCTCAAGCCTTGGCACGGAAAGGAGGCCGTCATGTCTAAAGTAAGAAAAAACATATTCCGCTTTGCTATTGCTGCCTGTCTGCTGGGTATAGGTTTGATACTCGTAGGGCTAGCTAGTGGTGGTCTGCAGGATCTGGTGAAGAGCTCAGCCGCTAACACCAAGATGACCAAGCAAGAAGAAACCTATGACAATATCCATTCCTTAAATCTAGAGCTGAGCAACCGCTCGGTTATTATCGAAGAATCGCCCGATGATAAGGTTCATTTGACCTATTATCAAGGAGACGGAAAGACAACTGAAAAAATCAGTACCAAGGCTGAAAACGGAAGTTTATACATTAAGGAATCCAGCTTTTTTGTCAACATTAACAGCGGTCTGCGCTCTTTACTGGGCTTGATAAATGGAGAATTAGAAAGGACTCAACAAGTTATCCTATCCCTGCCTAAGGGAAGGAACTTGGAAGAGGTTAAGGCCAGTTTAGCTAATGGCAGCCTATCAATCAAGGATCTGACTATCCAACAATTAAAGGCCGATCTCAGCAATGGTTCAATCGAACTCAGTCAGAGCCAGATTGAGAGCGGTAGCATTGAAAGTGCTAATGGCAGCATCGAGCTAGTCCAAACCAGCCTGACCGATACTCAAATCAGTCTCGCCAACGGGAGTATCACTAGTGATAAACTAACCCTCAAGGGCAATATCAACATGTCCAGTGGCAATGGCTCCATCGATCTCCATCTCACCGAAGAGACCTACAAAGCCATCTCACTAGACCTGCAAACAGACCTAGGTGACATTGAACTGCCCAACGACATGCAGACGAGCCACGACCAAGAGGACTTTATCGGTGACCGGGTCATCCATACCAATGAACATGCCCAAGCCAAGCTGACCGCCCGCACCAGCACCGGCAGTATTGAGATTAGTTATTAAAGATAGAACGGAGCCTGATTGGTTCCGTTTTTTATGGTCATTTTCTCTAACCTAACCTTTACTTCTTATAGCCTTTATGTTATGATACTCTATAAAATTTGCCACAAGGAGGTTCCTATGAAAAAACTCACACCTGGTATGCATATTCGGGTCGTCAGCCCTTCGGCATCAATCGAACACATCGGAGGATTTGAGGCCAATCTAGCCGCCAAGGAGCGCTTGGAAAAGATGGGCTTTACCGTGTCTTTTTCGGAGCATTATCTGGAAAATGACATGCTAGGCTCTGCCTCCATCGAAAGCCGGGTGGCAGACATCCATGCTGCCTTCGCAGATGAGTCGGTTGATGCTATTCTGGCCACTATCGGCGGCTTCAACTGCAATGAACTCCTGCCCTATCTGGACTTTGAATTGATTGCTAGAAATCCTAAGATTTTCTGCGGCTACTCGGACACAACAGCCTTGCTCAACGCCATCTATAGTAAGACCGGCATGAAAACTTATATAGGTCCCTCCTACTCTAGCTTTAAGATGGATGCCCTGCAGGACTATCAGACTGAGAGCTGGCTCAAGGCCGTCAGCCAGACTTCTTATGAATTGACTCCTAGTGAAAAATGGGGCGACAACGCCTGGTACCTGCCCGATGCGCCACTGACCTTCCATGAAACAGAGTGGAAAGTCTACAACCATGGAAAAGCCCAAGCCACTGTTATCGGCGGCAATCTCTCCACCTTCTCACTCCTGCGTGGCACCCCCTATGCCCCGACAGATGAAAACTATGTCCTCTTTGTTGAAGAGGCGGAGGAAGATGATTATGTGGAGTTTGACCGCAATCTAGCTGCCCTCCTTCAAGCCTATCCTAACCCTCAGGCCCTTCTCATCGGCCGCTTTCCAAAAGAATGTCAGATGACAGAGGAGTTGCTCCTTTATATCTTGGACAAACATCCAATTCTAAAGACTATTCCCGTCCTCTATGACTTAGACTTTGCTCATACTCAGCCACTCTTTACCATTACCATCGGTGCTCAGGTGACGGTTGATACGGAAAAGATGGCCATCAGAATTGATGAATAAACAAGAATCCCTCGTTCCAGCTGGAATGAGGGAGATTTCTTTTTTGGTTCTATTCAATTAAACTTTCATGATTGGGCTTAATGTCCTCCGGGACCGCCACCTTGGCCGTCTGGGGCACCGCCGCCACCAGGGCCATCGGCTGTGATTTCGGTTCGGGTTTGCCCATTAACCGTGATAGTCCCGCCCGTATAGGTAGCTTTGCCATCAAAGTCAAAGGCAGACACAGTGGAAGTGATAGCTAGGTTGCCACCTGTCATGATGATATCGCCATTGGAGTCAAGAGCATCCGTATCGCCTTGGCCAACCTCAACCTTGATGTCACCACCAGTAATCTTGATGAAAATCTCAGCCCCAGTCGCCGTACTAGCTGCATTGATACCATCATCCGTCGCATAAAGATCAAGTGTACCGCCGTTAATCGTGACATTTGTTCCCTCTAACGCTTCGACACTGGACTTGACTGTGATGGTGCCACCGTCAATCACTGCTGCATTGCTGGCATGAAGACCGTCATCACCAGCATTAATCGTGATAGTGCCGGACTGGATATAGAGATTTCCGAGCGAAGTGTCCTCGTCATTATCTGCGTGGATCGCATCCTCCGTCGCGGTAATATCCAGACTAGCCTCCTTGATGTTAATGGCATCATTAGCTGATAAGCCATTCTTGTAGCCTTTAATCGTATAAGTCCCGCCTGTGATACGCAGGTCATCATTAGATTCGACCACGTTACCGTATTTTCCTTCGATGGTCAGACTGCCTGAGCCGTTAAAGGTCAAGTCGTCCTTGCTGTAAATAGCTGCATCGTAGTCAGTATTAGTATGATTGGCTGAGTCAGAAATGCTATTCTTGCTTCCTTCAGCTAGGGTAATGAAGGTTTTATCCGCATTTTCTACCACAATCGCTGCATCCGTCCCTGTCATGGTCACGCCATCCAAGACGATCTGAATCTTGTCTTGATCGCTAGCCTTGATAACAATCTGCACATTTTCACTGTTGCCAGAGAGGACATAAGTCCCGGCTGCCGTAATGGTCACTGTGGAGCCCGAAACGCTCGCTCCGTCACCGGATATCTTGGCTGTAGAGGCGCTCAAGCTGATCTTGGTCGCTGTCGACTCATCATAAGAAGCATCCTGATCACGATCTGTGAAATGGCTAGATGTGTCTGTCTTTGTCGTACTGGTAGCCGTTTGACTGGTGCTGGTGCTAGCACTTGTAGAAGTGCTGAATTGGCTGCTCAAACTACAAGCCCCCAAGCTAACGCTCATCAGCGCTAGGGGCACCATTAGTTTTATTTTCTGAAATATTTTTTTCTTGCCTGTTTTCATGATTGGCCTCTTTCTAGTTATAATTCATTTTCTTTCGTGATGTAGCGGCTGATAGCAATCTCTAGATTGCCATTGCGCGTGCGTAGGGCATCGATGAGTTCTTTTTCGGTCATCCGACCATTCAGCTGAAGGATGTATTTAAGCTTGAACAAACTTCCCATATCAGAGGTTTTGACATTAGCCAGTTCAACATGATTGGTAGCTTTGCTGAAAATATCATCAAAAATACTTTCATAGTCCAGACTTTCTGGTATGACGACAGTCAGCTGGCGCATGGAATGCTTCATCTGTCCAAAATTGACCACCTCAAGCAACAGCATGACGAGCGACATGATGAGGGTAAAGACGGTCGCAAAGACCAGATAGCCCATTCCGATGGCAATCCCGATTGTCATAACTAGGAAAATGGACACCAACTCCTTGGCCCCTCCTGGTGCGGAACGGAAACGAATCAAGCTGAAGGCCCCCATGACAGCAACCCCTGCTCCCAGACTTCCATTGACCAAGAAAATCACAATTGCAATCAAGGTCGGCAAAAGCGCCAAACTCATCACAAAGGATTTGCTGTAAACCGTCTTAAACTGGTAAACCTTGGCAACGACCAAGCCCAAAAGCAAGGACACTCCGATTGCCAGCATCATCATAGCTGGATCTACGGCCGTATCGGTAAAAATATCATAAAATAAGTGACTAAGCATGATTTACAACTCCTTTATAGTCTGTCGTTTTCTTGTAAGCAACCCCGTATTTGGAAAAGGAGCTTGGAAAGACCTGATGGCAATCCAAAATCTCACTCAGCCAGAGCGGATAGGCTCCTGGCACCTTGACTTCCATAATCACATGATGATCCGGCAGAAGATTTTCCCCGTAATGACCATGCAAGAGGCTCAAATCATAGTTGCGGTAGGTCAAATCGTGGTCAATGGTAATCCGAACATTGGGATCCTCAATCCCTTTCATGGAATAACGATTGTAGTAGATATACATCATGGGCTGCAGGCCACCGTAGCGCTGACTCAGCCAGTCTATTTCCTCACGAATCTGACAATCCTCAATCTTACTGTGATCGCCTGCTAAGTAAGCCTCGGCAGCGACTAAATCTGTCGAAATACGGCGTTTGTAGACAATCTTGCGCACTTTTTTCTTGATTTCCAAAAAGACTTGGCTGTCTTCACTAGGGTTTTCGTCGTAGGTGCGCACGCGCAATTTTTCTTTAAAATAAGGCTTTTCTAAGGACTCACGAATCATTTGATAGGTCGGGGTGTCGTAGTAAAGATTGTTAATGGTCGAATAAGCATGCTCATCCTCTACCAGATGGCCTTCAAACTCGGTCAATAAATCGGCCAAAGTTTCTTTGGAAATAATGTATTTGGTTTCAAATCGTTGAAATTTATCTTTAAATGTTTTTTTAGCCATGGATTCTCCCCCTGTCTTTCTTGTAACTAGAGCCATTTTACGGATGAAAACTTAAAGGAAGGCTAAAGAAAACTTAAAGAAAACAAAACATTCTGATTTTCATAACAAATAAAATAGACTTGTGGAGAAAATCTACAAAACTGATTATTCTGCTATTTAGCAACCGTTTCACGTGAAACTAAAAAAACTTGGTTCTGTTCACAAAACCAAGTTGTTCCTTTCGAAGAGAAAATAATCTGCATTCTTCTCTATATTAAATGATTTCTTTCTTATCAGGACGATAGGCTATTGTGCCTAAGAACATGAAAATCAGTAAAGTCGCGGTCAAGAAGGCTAGTTGGCTACCGATTTGACCATTCATCGAGATCGTTTCCCGCAGTCCTGACACTGCATAGCTCATCGGTAAGATTGGATTGAGCATTTGAAAGATTTTCGCTGTTAGGGGCAGCGGATAAGTACCAGCGCTGGAAGCCAACTGCAGGAGTAAGAGAACCAGAGATACAAAGGCTCCAATCTTACTATCCCAAGTGACCAGAGTCGTCACAACCGCCATAAAGGCCATGCTGGCTAAAACAGTCAAGGCCAGCGTCGTCCATTCATAGTTGGCCTCAAGACCAATCAAATGAACCGCTCCATAGACCAAGATTCCTGCCAAAATAGAAATCAAACCATTGACCTCCAGACGAGCCTTGAGCCAAGCTTTACGGGAAGCTGGAACCTGACCAGAAGGGAGTGTGCCGAAAATAACATTGGTCGAAATCGCCGCTACAAAAAGAGCAACAGAAATCATGTACGGAGCCATACCAACACCATTTTTACCAACCTGATCTTTGTCTGTTTTTTTCAGCTCAACAGGACCAGCCAAAGCAGCAGCATTGTCCTCTGTCACAGAAAGCTCGGATAATTGACCCTTGGCATCCGTCAAGCCTGTATTTAGAGTCTGAGCACCGATTGACAAGTCTCCCAGTCCAGCGCTCAAGGTTAAACCGCCAGCTGCTAACTGTTGAGAACCATCTGCCATTTGAGTGGCACCCGTAGATAATTTTTGCATGCCTGCGACCAAAGTTGGCGATTTGTCATTTAGCTGAGCGAAGCCTGAGCTGATTTGACCGATACCAGAAGTCACTTGGTCATTATGGCTCGCTAGATTAGCCGCTCCTTGAGAAAGCTGATCAACCCCTGCAGTATATGCCGCTACTCCCTGAGCTACTTGAGAAAGGCCGCCTGTATAGGCTATCATTCCTTGAGAAAGGGTCGCTGAACCCGTGCTGGCAGAGGACAAGGCTTCATTCACCTGCCCCAAGCCATCGTACAGTCCACTAATCATAGCTGAGGCGCCCGGCAGGACTTGGCTCGCTGCGGCTGACAGCTGACTTGCTTGGCCGCTGGCCGTTTGCAAACCTTGCAGATTCGTTTGGATAGCTTGGACTTCCTGTACAATAGCAGCCGCTGTATTGCTGCTAGAATCGGCGTTACCTGCTAGAGCAGCTTTTAGTTCTTCTTGCTCACTAGCAGCAAGTTTCTGGTAAGCAGCTGTGCCTTCCAAAGCCGCCACGGCTGCCGCCCGATCACTTTGCGCACTACTTGCCAAAGACTGGGCATTGGTCGCTATCGTCGTGAGAGAAGCCGCAATTGTTTCCGTTGGTAGGCTCGTTCCCGATGTGGCATTCTGAATGGCTGTATTGAGCTGATCTAGACTCGCCGTCAACTGAGCAACCTTTTCTTGATTAGCAGTAACACTGCTATTAACGGATGATTGCAGTTCTGCCAAACCACTATTTAGACGCTCCACACCAGCGACTAATTCCTGTGAATTGCCCGTCAGTTGGTTGGTTCCATTCAGTAATGTTTCTGACTGAGCGGTTAATTGACTGGCACCAGCTGAAAGCTGCCCAACTCCATCTGTATATTCCGTCATCTTGCTAGTAAAAGTCGGCAAGCCGGCATTGATCTGAGCCACTCCATTTGTATATGCTACTAGACCAGTCGATAGCGCTGTAGCTCCATCTGAGAAGGTTAGGCTGGACTGGGCTAAGCTTTCCAAGTTAGTAGTCAGTTTTTGGCTGCCGTTTGCTAATTTCTGACTGCCTTCGGCCAATTTAACTGTCCCATCTGCGGCTGTTCCAAGTCCACCTTTTAGCTTATCCATGCTCGCAAAAAGGCTTGTCACATAGCTTTTCGTGATCTTCTGACTGACCGACTGCTTCATTGAAGTCATGGCAGAATCACTCATTTTACTAGCGATAAAACTATGGCCACTGGATGTTTGATAATTAATCGTGACCTGCTTAGGCTGATTGCTCAAGATACTAGCCGCATTGGCTGATAGATCCTTTGGAAGAGTCACTACCATGTAATAGTCTCCCTTTTCCAGTCCCTTCTCTGCCTGATCCTCATCCACAAAATGAAAATCCAGCGCTGCATTTTTCTTCATATCTTGGACCATATCTGAACCAATGGACAGGTCTTGTCCATATAGGCTCGCCTTTTGATCCTGATTGACCACCGCTACTGGTAAATCAGAAAGTTTACCATAAGGATCCCACATGGAGCTCAAAAAAATCACATTATACAAAGCCGGAATCAAAGAGATTCCCAGCATCACCACAATAACCTTCGGTTTTTTGAAGATGGCTTTCCATTCTTTAAACATTTTTTCTCCCCTTTTTATACACCTTGTCTAAAAATTTGATATAATAGATTATACACAATAAAAAAATTAAGGCAAGCAGAAAATTCATTTTTTGAACACCTTGTCTAATTTTGTATAATTCACCAGCAAAGGAAAAATGCGGATGATAGAAAGTAATAAACGTAAAAAAACCAAGGCTATCATTGAGAAGGCCATGGTTGAATTGTTGCATAAGGAATCATTTGACCACATCACAACGGTCGAATTGGCCAGAGCTGCTGGCATCAGCCGCAGTAGCTTTTATACCCACTACAAAGATAAATATGATATGATTGAACGCTATCAGCAAGGCCTCTTTCATCAACTAGAACACATCTTTGAAAATAATCAAGAAGATATCGCGGTAGCTATCACGGAAGTCTTTCAATTCCTGACCCAAGAGCCCCTTCTGGCTGCCCTCTTGACGGAAAATGGCACCAGGGAAATCCAAAATTTCCTGCGTCATAAACTTCAAATCATGCTATCTGAAAGCTTGCAAGAGCGTTTTAGCAAAAAAGTCTATAGTCAAATTGAAAAAGAATATAGCACCGTCTACCTCTCCAATGCCTTCTTTGGAGTCTGCCAGATGTGGATTTCTCGGGGAAAAAAAGAAAATCCCGAACAAATGGCTCATCTTCTTTTAAAGATGCTATAAAATTCAACAACTAAATAAAGGCTGGGACAATTTTTTCTCAGTCTCTTTTTGTTAATCGAGTCAGCCACCAGCTCAGCTGGTGGTTTTCTTGTTTTTCTCTGCGAGAAAAACTGGCTTGAAGTCATAATAAAAGAAGCCGAAATCGGCTTCTGAATAAATTTTCAATAGAAATTAAAGTTTTTGGTTGTAGAATTCGACGATAAGCGCTTCGTTGATTTCTGGGTTGATTTCATCGCGTTCTGGCAAGCGAGTCAATGAACCTTCTAATTTTTCAGCGTCGAATGATACGAATGCTGGACGTCCAAGAGTTGCTTCAACTGCTTCAAGGATAGCTGGAACTTTCAATGATTTTTCACGAACTGAGATCACTTGACCTGGAGTTACGCGGTATGATGGGATATCAACACGTTTGCCGTCAACAAGGATGTGACCGTGGTTTACGAATTGACGAGCTTGACGACGAGTAGTCGCAAGACCAAGACGGTAAACAACGTTATCCAAACGACGTTCCAAAAGAAGCATGAAGTTGAAACCAAGGATTCCGCCTTTGATTTTTGTAGCTTGTACGAACAAGTTACGGAATTGTTTTTCACCTACACCGTAAGTGAAACGAAGTTTTTGTTTTTCAGCCAATTGCAAACCGTATTCTGACAATTTTGAACGGTTGTTTGGTCCGTGTTGTCCTGGTACGTAGTTACGACGTGCCAATTCTTTACCTGTACCTGTAAGTGAAAGGCCAAGGCGACGAGCTTGTTTCCAAGATGGTCCTGTATAACGTGACATATGTATGTCCTCCTGATATAAATAATATTTCGGTGGAAATAGTCACTTAGAAAGCTCTGATTCGTGCAGAACATTTTCGCCCAAACAGCTAAGGCTACTTTTATAGCTGATGTTCTGTTGACGAGCTTCATGCTCTCCTGCTGCTATTTCACACAAAGGCTATTGTACCATGAAATATGAAGAATGTAAAGAGGTAAAATCAGAAAACAGCTGAAAGAAGGTCTATATCAGTCCACTTTGTCATTGGCATTCAACTACCATTCAGGCACACTTTTTAACTTTTGGGATTCAGTTGTTTTTGTGATAACAGTTTACATTATAATAGACTTATTCATTATATGAGGCTTCAATATACGATGCAAATTGTTAAAATACAACAGAGCCTATATAATTACAGAAAATATTTTCAAAAGGAGACTTCTATGAAATTTCGCCGTCGACACTACCGTCCTCAGGTGGACCAAATGGATTGCGGCGTGACATCTTTGGCCATGGTTTTTGGTTACTACGGCTCCTATTACTCACTAGCGCATCTACGAGAGTTAGCCAAAACTACCATGGAGGGCACGACAGCTTTTGGTTTGGTTAGGGTCGCTGAGAAGCTAAACTTTGAGACGCGAACCATAAGAGCAGATATGTCCCTCTTTGAGCACAATGACTTAACTTACCCTTTCGTAGCGCATGTAGTCAAAAATGGCAAATTGCTACACTACTATGTAGTGACTGGGCAAGATAAGAAATTTATCCATATTGCTGACCCTGACCCTACGGTCAAGATGACCAAGCTACCTAGGGAACATTTTGAGTCAGAATGGACAGGAGTGGCAATATTCATAGCACCGACGCCTGACTACAAACCGTACAAAGAGCAAAAGCAAGGACTTCTTTCTTTCCTTCCTATTTTGATTAGACAAAAGAGCTTGATGACCAATATCGTTCTTGCAACCTTTCTGGTGACCATCATCAACATCATCGGCTCCTACTATCTCCAGTCTATTATTGACACCTATGTACCTGACCAGATGCGGAGTACGCTAGGGATCATCTCGCTGGGCTTGGTCTTGGTGTATATTTTACAGCAAGTTTTGAGTTACGCTCAGGATTATCTGCTTTTGATTTTGGGACAACGTTTGTCTATTGATGTCATTTTGTCCTATATCAAGCATGTTTTTCACCTTCCAATGTCTTTCTTTGCAACACGGCGGACAGGAGAAATCGTTTCTCGTTTTACTGATGCTAATAGTATCATTGATGCTCTTGCAAGTACCATCTTATCTATATTTCTCGATGTTTCAATCGTACTAATCATCTCAGTAGTCCTGTTCTCACAAAACACCAACCTCTTTTTTATTAGTCTCTTGGCTCTGCCTATCTACACACTCCTTATCTTTGCCTTTATGAAACCCTTTGAAAAGATGAACCGTGACACTATGGAGGCCAATGCTGTGCTATCCTCTTCCATTATTGAGGATATTAACGGCATGGAGACTATTAAGTCTCTTACCAGTGAAAAACTTCGCTATCAGAAGATTGATAAAGAATTCGTAGATTATTTAAAAAAGTCCTTTGTCTATAGTAGAGCAGAAAGTCAGCAAAAAGCTCTGAAAAAAGTAGCTCAGTTACTTCTGAATGTTGCTATCCTCTGGATGGGGGCGGGGCTGGTCATGAATAAGCAGATGACTCTGGGACAGCTCATCACCTACAACACCCTCTTGATCTATTTCACAAATCCGCTGGAAAACATCATCAATCTCCAAACCAAACTCCAAACAGCTCAGGTAGCTAATAATCGACTCAACGAGGTCTATTTAGTAGAATCTGAGTTTGAGGAGAAAAAGATCATATCTGATCTTAGTTTGATGACAGGCGACATTGAGTTTAAAAATGTTAGCTACAAATATGGGTATAGACGAGATGTTCTAGCCAATATCAACCTAACCATCAAGCAGAAATCAAAGGTTGCTTTTGTTGGGATTTCCGGCTCAGGTAAAACTACGCTTGCTAAAATGATTGTCAATTTTTACGACCCTAGTGCTGGGCAGATTAGTCTAGGTGGGGTTAATCTTAACCAGATTGACAAACATGCTCTCCGCCAGCATATCAACTATCTTCCACAACAGCCCTATGTCTTTAACGGCACGATCATGGATAACCTGCTTTTGGGCGCCAAAGAAGGCACTACGCAAGAAGATGTTTTGCGTGCTGTCGAACTAGCAGAGATTCGTGCAGACATTGAAAACATGCCTCTAAGTTACCAGACTGAGCTAACCTCTGATGGAGCTGGGATTTCGGGCGGTCAACGTCAACGAATTGCCTTGGCAAGAGCTCTATTGACGGATGCCCCCATTTTGATTTTAGATGAAGCTACTAGCAGCTTGGATATTTTAACAGAAAAACGAATTGTTGATAATCTGCTAGCTTTGGATAAAACTTTGATTTTTATCGCCCATCGTCTGACAATTGCCGAGCGAACCGAACATGTCGTAGTGATGGATCACGGACGCATTGTAGAGCAGGGCAACCATACAGACCTGCTGGCTCAGGGCGGCTTCTATGCCAATCTGGTCAATAGCTAGAAAGGAGAACCTAGTGAACCAAGATTTTTTAGAAAGCGCTGAGTTTTACAACCGTCGCTATCACAATTTCTCTAGTAGGGTTATTATTCCTATTACTTTGCTCTTTCTTTTTACCCTACTCTTCGGACTCTTTGCTCAAAAAGAGATTACTGTCTCATCAAGTGCCAGTCTGGAGCCTAGTCGTATCATTTCTAACATCCAGTCCACGAGTAATAATACAATCATTATGAATCATCTCGCAGAAAACAAGTGTGTCAAACAAGGTGACCTGCTCATTCAATATCAAAATGGAGCGGAAGAGCTACAGAAGGCTAGCTACTCTAACCAGCTAGATATGCTCCAAGATCAGAAAAAACAATTGGAGTATTTACAAGCTAGTCTCCAAACTGGGAATGATCAGTTCCCAGAAGCCGATAATTTTGGCTACCGGCAATCTTTTCGAGATTATCAAAGTCAGGCCGTCAGTCTCCGTAGTAATACAGACCAGCAAAATGCAGCCATTGCTTCACAAAACGCTGCTGCTAGCAGTGCACAGACAGAGATTGCAAAGCTCATTTCTGAGACCCAAGCTAAAATTTCAGACTATAGATCAGTCAAGATAGCTATTCAAAATGACTCAGTAGTAGATGGTAGTAATGCAGGCTATTCCCTCTACCAAACCTATCAAGCACAAGTAAACATGGACACGCAAGACCAGCTAAAAAGTCAAATACTGGCACAAGCAGATACACAGATTGCTCAATTAGAAGGAACACTGGCAAGCTACCGCATCCAATATGCAGGTTCAGGTGCTCGGCAAGCCTACTCGAGTGGATTAAACAGTCAGCTAGAATCACTCAAAGCTCAGCAACTAACTAAGGTTGCTCAAGAATTAACTGATTTAGAGCAAAAAATTCTTGAAACAGAAACTGGAAGAAAGGTGCAAGATGGGATGATTCAAAAAACTGTCATTACAGCACCTGAAAATGGGATACTTCACCTCAATCCTGAGACTAGCCATTCTACCTTAGTATCCGAAGGAAGTCTCCTTGCCCAACTCTATCCTGTCCTGACCACGGAAAAGAAAATTAAGATTACCGCTTATATTTCTTCCAAGGATATCGCTCATCTTAAAGTCGGTAACCCTATTCGCTTCACAACCATAAACAATATTAACAAGCAAGAAACTCTGACTTCCAAGATTAGCAACATCGATACTACTGCAAGCAAGACAGAAAAAGGAAATTTTTTCAAATTAGAAGCAGAGACTACATTGACAGACCAAGAAGCTAAGCAACTCCGCTATGGTTTAGAAGGAAGAATTGTAATGATCACAGGTAAGAAAACTTACTTCCAATATTATAGAGATAAATTTTTGAAAAAAGATTAGTTAAAAAAGCTAAAAATCCGTAACTCTTATGAGAAACGGATTTTTCACCTACTTTTCTACTCCCAAAATCTTCAAAATCTCCTGCTTGTATCGCAGCTTCTGCAGTTCCTTACCCTCGCTTTCTGACCAGCTTAGCTGAAGATCTGCCACGATTTGTCCAGGGCGATTTTTCAGAATATAGATGCGGTCGCTGAGAGCCAGAGCTTCCTCGATACTATGAGTGATAAGGAGAGTCGTCAGACCCAGCCTACGATGAATATCCAGATACCAAGTGTGCAGCTCCATCTTGGTCAGCTCATCCAAAGCACTAAAGGCCTCATCCAGAAGAAATAGCTTGTGACCGAACATATAGGTCCGCAGCAGAGCCACGCGCTGCCGCATCCCTCCACTCAGCTCATGTGGATACTTGCCTGCCACATCAAAGAGCCCGAACTCCTTCAAAATCTGACTTGCCTGCTCCGTCGCGTCCTTTTTTGATACCTTTCGGATTAGCAGGGGCAAGATGACATTGCCCAGCACTGTCTTGTGCCCCAGCAGTAAGTCCTTCTGCAGCATATAACTCACCCGGCCCTTGGGATTTTCCTGCCCGTCTAGGACAATCCTGCCCGACTGCACCTCCAAAATCCCAGCAATCAGATTAAAGAGGGTCGTTTTCCCGACTCCACTAGGTCCCAAAATCGCTACGACCTGGCCTGCTTCTACCTGTAGGCTGATATCTTTCAAAATCTGCTGCTCATCATAAGCATAACTTATATTTTCAAGTTTAATTTCTGTCATTATTTTATATAATTGTTGCTGAATCCCTTGTCACTCAAGTCATTGTCCACGATACCCTTATCCTTGGCCCATTTGTAAAAGGCATTCCAGCGGCTAGTCTCAAACTGACCCCACTTGTCCTTATCTGATGCATATTGCTCAGACAGATATTTTTGGGAAGCCAAGACAAAGTCACGCTTGTTTTTCAGCTCCGGAGCATGCTTGATTAAAATATCCGCTGCTTCTTCAGGATGTTCCATGGCATATTGATAGCCTTTTTTGATGGCCTGGAGGACTTTTTTCGCCTCTTCCGGATTCTTCTTCAGATAGTCATTATTGGCAATAATGACTGGTGAATAGTAGTCAAACTCTTTGACATAGTCTTTCATGTAAAAGAAATTAGTATCCATGCCCTGAGTCTGAGCCATGATGCCGTCCCAGCCATGATAAATCCACGCCGCATCAAACAAGCCATTTTCAATCGGCGTAATAGAGTTAGAATCGTTGTTGGGAACCTTTTCTACCTCATCAAACTGACCGCCTTGGCTTTCGATCAAGGTTTTGAGCATGCCTAGCTCCACAGGGTCATTCCAGGTACCGTATTTCTTGCCAGCCAGATCCTTAGGACTTGTAATCCCTGCAGACTTCTTGGAAATAATGCCCGAAGTATTATGCTCTACAATGGCCGCGACAGCTGTGATTTCTGCACCCTTATCCAGTTTTTTAGCCATGGAGTCCTGGAAGTAAATACCAAAAGGTGCCTTGCCGTTGATAATCAAATCCGAACTGCTATCTTCAGGCGGCAACTTGATATCCACATCCACGCCTGCTTCCTCGAAGTAGCCCTTTTCCTGAGCCACATAAAGGCCGGTATGGTTGGTGTTAGGTGACCAGTCTAGGATAAAATCAATCTTTTTATCCTTGCTCTCAGACGTAGATTTCGACTGACCGCAGGCCACTAAGCCAAAGATAGACACGGCAGCCAAACCTGCCAGCAACATTTTATAAGTTTTTTTCATTATAATCCTCTTTTCTTTTTTTGGAAATAGCAGAGCTGAGCTCCTATTTCCACTTAATAACATATTTTTCACTGACAGCCACCAACTTCATCCCTAGGAGGCTGATGACCGAAACCAATATGATGATAGCAAACATGGTGTCGTACTGGAAAAGTTTCTTGGACTGAATCATGTAAACACCCAAGCCTTCGAAACCACCCAGCCATTCGGAAACCACAGTCGTGATAAAGGCATAAGATACACTGACGCGCAAGCCCGCATAGAAATAGGGCAGACTAGCTGGAATCTTAAAATGCCAGAGAATCTGCCAGCGATTGGCCTGCATAAGCTCAAAGAGAGTCAGAGTATCCCGGTCACAATGCCGAAAACCGTCCAGAATACTGACGATAATCGGAAAAGTCGTCGTCAGAATAATGAGCACAATCTTGGGCAAAATCCCATAACCCAGCCAGAGAACCAGAATTGGCGCCAAAGCAATGGTCGGAATCGTCTGTACCACGACCATCATAGGATAGATCAGATCATTGAGCCAGCTCATGCTGTCCATGAGTACAGCTAGTATACAGGCCAAGATGACACCCAAGACTAAACCCAGCAAGGCTACTTTTAAGGTCGCCCAACTATGGCTTGCTAGAAATCCAGCATCTCTGATAAAGGCCTGGCCGATTTCCAGAGGTGTCGGCAGGATAAACTTGGGCAAGAGCTTGAGCCAGCCCATAACCTGCCAGATGACAAGGATTCCCAGCATACCCAAAAGGCTAATCTGCTGCCGCAGGATATTTTTCAAGTTTTTCATCAATACTTAAAATCTTTCCATAGTTTATTTTCACATTCGCAAAAACATTGTCTACCTGAGTGCCTGCAAGCTCAATCGCCTGCTGCAGAATAGGAAATAAGGTCTCCCATTCCCCTTCTAGAACGGTCTCAAAAGGCGTCACGACCATCTTCATTGGCTGTTTTTGCAAAAACTCAATCACTTCCTCTATGACTGTCAAACGATTCACATCATTTGACAAAGGAAGGATCTGTAAAGCGATGCTGGCCTGCATTCTCCTATCTCCTTTTCTACTAATAACAAAAAACTTTTCCATATATGGAAAAGTGCGCAAAAATACCTCTGATTTCTCTTGCATAATTCCCTACGCTGGCATTACCCAGATCAGGTGCGGTCGAAGCTTACACTTCCTCTCAGACTGTACACAGACTCCCATATATAGGACTATGATAGCGCAATCATCAGCAATTGTCAAGGTTGGAGCTTGGTTTCACCACTTCCAATTGCAGATGAATATGAAATCTCATAGTTTAATCAAACTTTCCTTTCGCAGCTAGCAAAGCCTCCAAAGCCCTTATATTGTCTGTCTCGCTTGTGGATAAGATGGTTTCAAAACCCAGTTCAGCTGCCGTATCTAAGTTAGCCTGAATATCATCAATGAAGACGGATTCCACTGGATCCAGATTGTACTTTTTCAGCAGTTTTTGATAAATCTCTGACTCTGGCTTGACAACCCCGACCTCTGATGAGAGGATATAGCCCGAAAGCAGTGGATAGATTGGTAACAAACCAGCCTTTTCAATATGGTAAAAAATCTCGCAAGTGGTTGACAAGATGTAAATGTGATAGCCCTGATTAGCCCATAGCCGAATTCTTTCCTGTAAACCACTGTAAACTTGCACGACCTCATACCAATGGTAAAAGGTGTTCTTAATTGCAGAATGATAGGAAGCATCTAGCTGAGCCAGTACTTCCTCACAGGCTTCTTTCAAACTCAGCTCTCCCTTGTCCGTCTTATGCCAGATACCCGACTCAAAAATGGCCTGCTTAAGAGCCTGACGCCGCTCATTTTCAGGTTCAAAATACGTTAAGATTTTCTCAGAATTCCATTCAATCAGAACATTTCCTAAATCAAAAACCAAATTTTTAATCATTTCTTTTACCAACCTTTTTCTTTACAAAAGCCATTCTCAGTTCTCTTAAAACTTGTTTCTATGATTGATACTAAGCACTGGATTCCGACAAAGAATCCTCCCCTTGCTGAAATATAATTATTGTCAGCCAATCAGCCAGTCCAGCCCTCATTTGCTATCTTTAGCAAAGCATGTTCAAGCTAAGAAAAAATCCCAGAAATGAACTGTTCCTTAAAGTTGGGGCTTTTTACCCAACTCTAGAAAGCAATACAAAGTTCTGGAATTACATGTTATTCTTGGTCAAAATAACGAATTAAATTTTTCTCTGTCAAAATATCTGAATAGGTATAGGATTCCACATAGGTGTTCGTAATTTCACCTGGTTGTCCCCCTTCATTTGCATATTCAACGATAAATAAAGAAGGGTAAACTTCAATCAAGCGGCCTTGTTTGCTTTTTTGGCGCTTACGGCCATTTTCCAAGGTCATCTCCACCATCTGCCCCTCGTGAGCCTTGATGTCTTCCTTGATTTTCTTCATTTTTGCCACATCTGTAAATGCATCACTCATACTATACATCCTCTCTTTTAGAAATACTTGAAAACTTATTATATTCTTTTTGGAAAATTAGCTCAACCGTACCACGCGCCCCGCTCCGGTTTTTCTCAATAATGACTTCAACTTTATTATTTGGAATGCCTTCCTCTTCCTCGCCGGCCCGCTCATAGTAGTCATCCCGGTAAAGGAAGGCAACGATATCCGCATCCTGCTCAATAGATCCAGACTCCCGAATATCAGACAGCACTGGTCGCTTATCCTGTCGCTGCTCCACACCACGCGAGAGCTGACTCAGGGCAATGACTGGCACCTTGAGCTCCTTAGCTAAAATCTTAAGCTGGCGGGAAATTTCCGAAACTTCCTGCTGGCGGTTTTCACGACCCGTTCCCGTAATCAGCTGCAGGTAATCAATCAAAATCAGCCCGAGATTCCCTGTCTCTTGAGACAACTTGCGAGCCCGCGAACGAATCTCCGTAATCCGAATCCCTGGCGTGTCATCAATATAAATACTCGCATTAGCTAGATTCGCTGTCGCAATGGTATATTTCTGCCACTCTTCATCTGTCAGTTGCCCCGTACGAATGGAATGAGAATTAATCACTCCTTCTGAAGCTAGCATCCGGTCAACCAAACTCTCTGCCCCCATTTCTAGGGAGAAGATAGCCACCGTCTTATCCAGCTTGGTTCCGATATTCTGGGCGATATTGAGGGCAAAGGCCGTCTTTCCGACCGCAGGACGAGCAGCTAGGATGATTAACTCTTCTTCGTGCAAGCCCGTCGTCATCTTATCCAACTCACGGTAACCCGTCGCAATTCCTGTAATATCAGTAGTTTGCTGAGAACGTGCTTCTAGATTAGCAAAGTTAAGATTGAGAATATCTTGGATGTTTTTAAAACCGCTGCGATTGGCCGTTTCGCTGACATCAATCAAGGCCTTTTCCGCACCCGCAATGATTTCCTCTGATAGTTTTTCGCCATCATAGGCTTGGTTGATGGATTCCGTCAAACGCGAAATCAGCCGGCGCAAAATTGCTTTCTCGGAGACGATTTTAGCATAATACTCTGCATTGGCAGAGGTCGGCACAGAATTAACGACCTCCACCAGATAGCTCAAACCACCAATATTCTGCAAGTCTCCTTGGCTGTCCAAAATATTACGCACAGTGGTCGCATCGATGGCATCCCCTCGATCCGCCAAGTCAATCATCGCCTTAAAAATCAAACGATTGGCATATTTAAAGAAATCTCCAGGCTCAATATATTCACGGACAAAGACCAGTTTGCTCTCATCGATGAAAATGGCCCCTAGTACAGACTGCTCTGCCAAAATATCTTGAGGCTGAGCTCGCAACTCATCAATCTCTGCCATAGGTGAATCCTTCCTTTATTCCCTTTCTACCCTTCCGTAACCCGCAGGCGAATTACGCTCGTCACATCTTGGTAAATTTTTACAGGAACATCTATCAAACCAATCGAACGAATTGGAGAGTCAACTTTGATATTCCGTTTGTCAATTTTCAGACCAAATTGCTTTTGTAGTTCATCAGCAATTTTTTTGTTGGTAATAGAACCAAAAGTCCGTCCGTCTGGTCCGACCTTCTCAGTAAAAGCAACAACAGTAGCTTCCTCTTCTAGTTTGGCTTTAATAGCCTGAGCCTCTGCCACCATCTCTGCATGAGCCTTTTCTTGAGATTTTTGCTTTCCTCTCAGCTCCCCAATAGCTTGTGCAGTTGCTTCCTTAGCCAAGTTTTTCTTGATTAAGAAATTTTGAGCGTAGCCCGTAGGCATTTCCTTAATCTCACCCTTTTTCCCTTTTCCCTTCACATCTGCTAAAAAAATAACTTTCATTTCAATTCCCCTTTTCAATTATTTCTTCATTTTTTATAACTTGATCCATGATCTCTTGGTTTAAGCGTTGGGTCACTTCAGAAATAGACTGATCACTAACTTGCGCAGCTGCAAGATTAAAGTGCCCACCACCGCCCATTTTCTCCATAATCCGCTGAACATTAATTTTGCTGCGACTACGAGCTGAAATGGATACATAACCTTCGGTATTTTTACTCACTACAAACGTTGCCTCAATTCCCGACATGGCTAACATCGTATCAGCCGCCTTACTAATCACAACTGTATCATAGCTAGTATTATCAGGCCCAGCTGCTACAATCACATTTGGCAAAATCTTCTTACCGTTGAGAATCAGCTCATTGACTGCTCGATATTCTTCAAAATTTGTCGCAGAAATATCCTGAATGACGACACTATCACTACCACGATTTCGCAAATAGCTAGCCACATCAAAGGTTCGACTCGTCACTCTCGAAGTGAATTTCTTGGTATCCAGCATTATGCCAGCCATAAGAATGCTAGCCTGAATCTTATTCAAGCGGTTCTTCTTGGAATTTTGAAACTGAATCAGCTCCGTCACCAACTCGCTGGCACTACTAGCACCACTTTCGATATAAGCAATAACTGCATTCTCAGGAAAATCCTCATCCCGACGGTGATGGTCCACCACGATTGTTTGGCTAAATCGGTCAAAAAACTCTTTGGAGAGAGTTAGAGCCAACTTAGAATGGTCCACCATAATCAAGAGCGAGCGACTAGTCACCCTATTCATAGCTTCGGAGAGCGTCAACAGATAATCCGGACCTTCCAGACTCAATTTTTTGATTGCCCGCTGAATATCTGACGCCATCTGCTGGTCGTCGTAGACAACGTAAGCTTGGTCAATAATATTACTAGCAAAGAGCTGCATCCCAAGCGAAGAACCCAAGGCATCCATATCAAGATTTCTATGACCAACTACAAAAACCTGATCCACACTTTTTATTTTATCTGAGATAGCTGTCATCATGGCTCTGGTTCGGGTGCGAGTACGTTTCACTGACGCAGCCGTTCCACCACCAAAATAGACTGGATTCTTCGTTTCATTATTTTCTTTGACAACCGCCTGATCTCCCCCCCGTACCTCAGCTAGGTTAAGATTAAGGAGAGCGGTCTTACCGATCTCATCATGCTTGCCATCCCCATAAGAAAAGCCCATACTAAGTGTCAAGGGAAGTTGCCGATTCTTGGCCTCTGCACGAAATTGATCAATAATCGAAAATTTATTATCCATCAGCTGCTCCAAAACCGTATAATCCGTAAATAAATAATAACGGTCCATCCCAACCCGACGATAAAACATATGAAATTGCTCTGAAAATTCCGCAACAAAGTTAGCAACAAAACTATTGATATGACTAATATCTGAGTCTGAAACCACATCTTCCAAGTCATCATAATTGTCGACTGAGACAATCCCAATAACCGGACGGGTTGTCACTAAACCAACAGTTGCTTCATACTCGTTAGAAGCATCAAAAAAATAAATTACATTAGAAGCCGAATCTAAATAAACAGAGTATTTCTTATCACCTACTGTTGCGTAGTGTCCCGTACCTGAATAAGCTGCTTGTAAAATAGTTTGCAGCAGTGCTGTATCAAAATTCCCATCTTCTTTTATAAAAATTAATTCAGCATAAGGATTAAACCATTCAACATCCTCATTCTCTTCGTTAAACTTGATAACTCCCACAGGCATCTTATCTAGTAATGCAGTCAAACTAGCTTCTGCCTGATGATTGACAAAATGAATCTGTTCAATTTCATCCAATTTAGAGATTCTCTGTTGTTGAATAAAAAGGATAGTTAAGGCTGATAATACAGCAAAAAGCGCAACAATCATTGAAAAACTGTCACCAAACAAGCGTAAACAGATAGTTAATATTATAAAAGAAATGATTCCTGCTATCGCTAGATTCACAGGGGTAAAACGATTTTTTTCCATCACAGACCTCTTATTCCGCCATTTTACCATAAATCCAAGAAAAAAGCGAGTTTACATCATACTTTCATTGTAGAAATCAACTAAAATTGAGATAGTCAGATAAAGAAAATAAACTTTCAAAAAAGATATTCGACATGATTATGATTGTAAAAACTTTAAAATGCTAAACTAGACACTGGATATTTACTTGCTTATTGTCAATATTGTAAATTATGTTGACAAAAATGCACGGTTTTAAAAGAAAAATTCTGATTCTTTTTGCATCATCTGTATACTATTTTTATCATTTCAAGCATTGATAATAACCTTCATTTATTAAGTGTTGAGACTAGATTGTTATATCCTATTTTTTTATCATTTGAGCACATAGCGTTTTCATTTATTGCACCTTCATTTACAAACCAAAATATAAATTGACGTTTTATTTACAACAGTGTCAATCTTTCCATGACAAGAAATCACGTTTAAACTTTCAAACGTGATTTTGTTTTTCTTTGTTTTTTGAAATACTCCTAGACTTACCTTCTAAGTAGACCATCAAAATAGAAATATCTGCTGGATTGACACCAGAAATCCGACTAGCCTGACCAATCGTTTCTGGATTGATTTTCTTAAACTTCTGCCGTGCTTCTGTCGCAATCGAGTCAATATCATCCCAGTCAATATTAGCTGGAATCCGCTTCTCTTCCATGCGCTTCATCTTGTCAACCTGGTCAAGAGCTTTGGAAATATAACCTTCATACTTAATTTCTGTCTCAAGCAGCTCGATAATCTTCTCATCAAGCTCTTCTGCCGCCGGACCAATGAATTGAACCACATCTTGATAAGACACTTCCGGCCGCCGCATAAATTCTTTGGCAGTTACCGCATCTGTCAGAGCTTTAAAACCAAGTGCTTCTACCTTGGCATTGGTTTCCTTGACAGGCTTTAGCTTGATGGATTCCAAACGCTTCATTTCATTGTCAAATTGATTCTTTTTAATCTCGAAACGAGCCCAGCGCTCATCATCTACCAGACCAATTTCTCGTCCCATCTCTGTCAAGCGCATATCTGCATTGTCATGGCGGAGAATCAGACGGTACTCAGCTCGGCTAGTCAAAAGTCGGTACGGTTCCACTGTCCCCTTAGTCACCAAATCATCAATCATGACTCCAATGTAACCATCACTGCGTTTCAGAATCAGCTCTGGCTTACCTTGAATTTTCAAAGCCGCATTGATACCAGCGATAATTCCTTGACCTGCAGCTTCTTCATAACCGGATGTCCCATTGGTCTGACCTGCTGTAAAGAGGCCTGAAATTTTCTTAGTTTCTAAAGTTGCCCGAAGTTGATGCGGCATAATCATATCGTACTCAATGGCATAACCCGTCCGCATCATCTCAGCATTTTCCAAACCTTTGATAGAGTGAACCAAATCTTTCTGAACATCTTCTGGCAAACTGGTCGAAAGCCCCTGCACATAAACTTCTTCCGTATCACGGCCCTCAGGCTCTAAGAAAAGCTGATGACGTTCCTTGTCTGCAAAGCGGACGATTTTATCCTCAATCGATGGGCAATAACGAGGCCCCACTCCTTTAACTACACCTGAAAACATAGGGGCACGATGCAGGTTATTTTGAATGATTTCATGACTTTCAGCATTGGTATAAGTCAGCCAGCAAGGAACTTGGTCTTTCACATAGTCCTCATCGCGAGACGTATAAGAGAAATGGTTGGCCTTTTCATCACCTGGCTGAATCTCGGTCACATCATAATTGATAGATGATGCCTTGACACGCGGTGGCGTTCCAGTCTTAAAACGACCAATTTCAAAACCTAAGTCACGCAAATTATCCGCTAGTGGAATCGCTGCTAAGCTGTGATTAGGACCAGATGAATATTTGAGATCACCGATGATAATTTCTCCCCGCAAGGCTGTTCCAGTCGTAACAATGACGGCTTTAGCTGCATACTCCTGATGGGTCGCTGTCTTAACCCCAATTACCTTGCCATCTTCCACCAAGATTTCATTAATCATAGTTTGTCGTAAAGTCAGATTTTCTTGATTTTCGACAGTCTTCCGCATTTCTTTGGAGTAGACTTCCTTATCCGCCTGCGCCCGAAGAGCCCGAACTGCAGGTCCCTTACCCGTGTTGAGCATCTTCATCTGAATATAGCTCTTATCAATATTCTTGGCCATCTCACCGCCCAAAGCATCTACCTCACGGACAACAATCCCTTTAGCAGATCCTCCGATAGATGGATTGCAGGGCATAAAAGCCAGCATCTCAATATTAAGGGTTGCCAGCAGAACTTTACAGCCCATTCGACTGGCAGCCAGAGACGCCTCAACTCCGGCGTGGCCTGCCCCAATCACGACAATATCATAACTTTCAGTAAAATTGTGTGTCATTTTCTTTTTCCCTCATTTTTTCACCAAAAAAGGCCAAGTCTCTAGAAGTGCAGGACAAAAAAGCCTGCAACATCCATGAGCTTTGACCATCATAGGTATTGCTTATCTTATTGTAGCAGATTGATCGAAATTGTCAATCTAAATGTACTGTAAAACTTGACCATTCTTATAAGCTCTGTCAATCAAACCACCACCTAAGCACTCATCTCCATCATAGAAGACAACTGCTTGCCCTGGAGTAACAGCCCTTTGCGGTTGATCAAAGTTGACAACTGCCTTGTCACTCTTTACAGTAACTGTCACCTTGGAATCCGGCTGACGATAACGGAACTTAGCTGTACACTCCATAGTAAATTCTTCTGGCATTTCTTTTGTGAAATGAACCTGACTAGCGTCAAGGCTGGTTGACATCAAGTTGTCATGATAAAAGCCCTGGCCAACATAAAGAATATTTTGACTGAGATCTTTTCCCACCACGAACCAAGGCTCATTGTCACCACCATGCTGGCCGCCAATTCCAAGACCACCTCGCTGGCCAATGGTATAATACATTAAGCCCGCATGCTGGCCCATATCTCGGCCATCCATTGTCATCATGCGACCAGGCTGGGCTGGTAAGTATTGACTCAGAAATTCTTTAAAATTCTTCTCGCCGATAAAACAAATACCCGTTGAGTCTTTTTTCTTAGCTGTAGCTAAACCAGCTCTTTCAGCAATTGCTCGAACTTCTGGCTTTTCTAAATGACCCAGAGGAAACATAGTCTTTTGCAGTTGTTCCTGTGACAGTTGGCTTAGAAAGTATGTCTGATCCTTATTGTTGTCCTTGCCACGCAGCATTTGAACTAGCCCATCTTGGTCTCTCTTCACCTGAGCATAATGACCAGTTGCAACATAATCTGCACCTAGTGTCAAGGCATAGTCAAGGAAAGCTTTAAACTTAATTTCCTTATTACACATGACATCTGGATTCGGAGTCCTACCAGCTCGATATTCCGCCAAGAAGTATTCAAAAACGCGATCCCAATACTCTTTTTCAAAGTTGACAGAGTAGTAAGGAATACCAATTTGATCTGCAACAGCTGCTACATCCTTGTAGTCTTCTGTGGCTGTGCAGACCCCAAATTCATCTGTGTCGTCCCAGTTTTTCATGAAGATGCCAATTACATCATAACCTTGCTCTTTCAAGAGTAAAGCAGTTACTGATGAATCGACACCTCCGCTCATACCAACGACGACACGAGTCTTAGAGTTATCACTCATTGTGTTCTCCCATCTTTTCGTTATTTCACGATTGAAGGTCGTGCTGTGCTTTCAACGATTGAAGGTCGTTTGAGCAACGTCTATTATATCACGATTTAACAAGTAGGACAACGGATAGAATTTCCTCAAATTTTAAGATTTCCCACGATGTAAATTACGTTGACAATCTTGTAAACCAACAACTTGATCATCTTTTTTTAGTTGCAAAAGAGAAGCTTGTAAAACAAAAGGCTAGGAGAAATGTCCTAGTCTAACTCCAGTCTAAAGATTAACCTTTTTAATACCAGCCATTGGCTAACCAGAAATTTTTAGCAGCTGACCATGAACCATAGCGATTGGTTACATATTCATTCGCCACTTTCTCTTGGTTTTCTGGTGATAAATCTCCATTTAGATAGGTAATGGTTAATTGATATCGACCATAATATTGACCATTCTGAGCGGTATAACTACCGCTAGATTCCTTCTGGGCAATCCATTCCTTGGCTTCAGCGTCCTCATTACTCAAACTAGAATTTGAATTTACTGACGTTTCTTCAGTCTTAGCTGATGTCTCAGCAGTTACTTGTTCAGATGCAGATTCGTCCAATTCTAAAATCTGCCCAACACTAATTAAATTAATATTGCTAATCTTATTTTTTTCAGCAATCTTCTCAACGGTCGTCTGATGTGAAGCAGCAATTGATGACAAGGTATCGCCTGATTTGACCGTATAGCTTTCTGCATTGGCCACAACTGGAAGAAAAACAGCAGCACCTGCAATTACACCGAGAAAACCTGCCTTTAGCATTTTATTTTGTTTTTTAAAATATAAATTCATAGATAGAATTCTCCTTTTTAATGATATTTCTATCTTATCTTTTCTTTGTTACGGGTATTTATTGCTTGAGTTAAATTTATTACAGCCATATTGACAAACGAATAAAAACACCTTATTTATATTTGTTTGAATAGATTATAAAAAAATGATGAGAAATCAATAAAAATAGAAGTTCATTTATATTTTTTATACGACTCACTTAATTATTTGACTATTCCCAGAAACATTTGAAGATTTCTTCTGAAAACACATTCAAAAATCCGAGCTAAATCGCTATTACTTTGGTATAATGAAAAAGAATAGATGAAACAAGGAGAAAAGGATGAAATCATTAAAATTTCAGTCTGTTTTTGATATTATCGGACCTGTGATGATTGGCCCTTCAAGCAGTCATACAGCAGGCGCAGTCCGTATCGGAAAAATCGTCTCCTCCATTTTTAACGACGAACCAACGGAAGTAGAGTTCCAGCTCTTTAACTCTTTTGCCAAAACTTACCGAGGTCACGGAACTGACTTGGCTCTTGTAGCAGGGATTCTAGGCATGGAGACAGATGACCCTGATATCCCTAACAGCCTTGAAATTGCCCATAAACGTGGCATCAAGATTGTCTGGACGATTCAAAAGGATAGCAATGCTCCCCACCCCAATACGACAAAGATTACAGTCAAAAATGACCGTAAAACAATCAGTGTGACTGGAATCTCTATCGGTGGCGGAAACATTCAAGTAACTGAGCTGAATGGCTTTTCAGTATCCCTAAGCATGAATACTCCGACCATCATCATTGTCCATCAGGATGTACCAGGTATGATAGCGCATGTCACAGAAGCCTTGTCACGCTACAATATCAACATTGCTCAGATGAATGTCACCCGTGAGAAGGCTGGGGAAAAAGCGATTATGATTATCGAAGTTGACAGCCGTAGCTGTGAGGAAGCCATTGAAGAAATTCGCAACATTCCTCATCTACACAATGTGAATTTCTTTAAATAGGAGAAAATATGTTTTATTCCATCAAAGAATTGGTAGAGCAAGCTGACTTGGATTACCAAGGAAACGTTGCTGAATTGATGATTGCTACCGAGTATGAATTAACTGGTCGTGAAAGAGAGGAAGTCCTGCGACTGATGGGCCGCAATCTGGAAGTCATGAAAGCCTCCGTCCTTCTTGGACTTGACGAGAGCAAGTCTCGCAGTGGATTGACTGGCGGAGACGCAGCTAAACTCCACCATTATATCCAGTCAGGAAAAGCTTTGTCAGACCAGACTGTTCTGACTGCTGCAAAAAATGCTATTGCTGTTAATGAACACAATGCTAAAATGGGACTGGTTTGTGCCACACCAACGGCCGGCAGTGCTGGTTGTCTGCCAGCCGTTCTGACATCCGCTATTGAAAAATTAGGCCTCACAGAAGAAGAACAGCTAAACTTTCTATTAGCTGCAGGCGCTTTTGGCCTAGTTATTGCCAATAACGCCTCAATTTCGGGTGCTGAAGGGGGCTGTCAAGCTGAGGTTGGCTCCGCTTCTGCTATGAGTGCAGCTGCTTTAGTTCTAGCTGCTGGAGGTTCTCCTTTTCAGGCTAGCCAAGCTATCTGTTTCGTCATCAAAAACATGCTGGGCTTGATTTGCGATCCTGTGGCTGGTTTAGTAGAAGTTCCCTGTGTCAAGCGAAATGCAATGGGAGCCAGTTACGCCTTTATTGCAGCTGATATGGCTTTAGCGGGAATAGAGTCCAAAATTCCTGTTGACGAAGTCGTTGACGCTATGTATCAAGTCGGCTCAAGTCTGCCTACTGCTTTCAGAGAAACAGCTGAAGGCGGTTTAGCTACAACTCCTACAGGCCGTAAACTTTCAAAAGAGATTTTTGGCCAATAAATACTATCTAAAAGTGCTAGTATAAAAAAAGCGACTGGGATGAACCAGTCGTTTTCTTATATTTATTTTAGTAACCCCAAGCAGAAAGCCCTTGCGCATTATAAGCATTGTAGGCTGATTGGATTTGATCCTCAACAGTTGCAGTAGATCCCCAACCTGGCATTGTTTGGAAAAGACCGCTCGCCCCTGATGGATTATAAGCATTGACTTGTCCATTAGATTCACGAGCAATGATATTTTCCCAAGTGGATGCTGATACCCCTGTCAATTCAGCCATACGAGCAGCTGCATAAGAACCAGTCTCTCCAGCAGTATTTCCATTTGAAAGAACGACATTTGAAGATGTAGTAGAAGTAGTATAAACTGGGTAGTTATAATATTCAACTGCATTTACATAAGCTTCAGTTGGTGCAGCTGCAGGTTGAGCAGAAGGTTCTGAGGTAACTTCCTTAGATTCTACTGTTCCGTCTAATTCCAAAATCTGTCCAGCCACAATATGATCTGGATTAGCAATTTTATTCAACTTAACTAAGTGATCTACTGTTGTTGATTTTTCTTCAGCAATAGAGGACAAAGTGTCTCCAGCTTTGACAGTGTAAGATTCAGCCTTTGCAACAATTCCTGTAGCAAACAAAGTAGCGGCTGCAGTGATCAGGGCTAAAGTTAATTTTGATGTTTTTGTGTTCATTAAAAAATATTTCTCCTTTAAAATATAATACTATATTACACATTAAATATTACTATAGAGTTACAGCAAAAATACAAAGGTTACAAAAACATTGAAATTAAACACAAAAAACTTATTTTGAAAGGAATTTTAGCTTATTTTCTAAAATATAAGTAAAAAATATCAATTTTTCACTTATACTATTCTTTAAAAAATAGTTTAATTAATCAATCATTTTTTAAGAAAAAGAGTAAGATTCCGATAAGACAAATGGAGATAATAGCAAAATTATCCATCATTTTCCAAGAAAGCTGGCGATAGCGGCTTCTTCCTTCACCACCACTATAGCCACGCGCTTCCATTGCAATAGCTAAGGCATCTGCTCGCTTGAAACTAGAAGCAAACAAAGGGATTAAGATTGGAATAATCGACTTAACCTTTTGTACAATCGTTCCTTCGCCAAAATCAACTCCCCGAGCCCTCTGAGCGTTCATAATTCTTGTGGTGTCATCCATTAAAGTCGGTACGAAACGCAGGCTCATGGAAAGCATGAGGCCAATTTCATGCGTAGGAACTTTAAAGACTTTGAGTGGCTTTAGTAGGGCTTCTACTGCATCTGAAAGGCTGAGCGGTGTCGTGGTTAAGGTCAACAGAGTTGAAAAGAAGATAATCAAAACAAAACGGCTGAAGATAATACCAGCTTGTGAAAGACCAAATTCCGTAATTTTAATGAAACCCAACTGGAACAGTACCTTGCCTCCCCCCGTCAGAAATAGCTGGAAGAGGGTGGTAAAGGCAATAATGAAAACCATTGATTGAATTCCCTTTAGGAAGAATGTCAAAGGAATTTTTGAGAGAAAAATCAGAGTAAAAACGAAAACAAACAGCAGCACATTAGTGATAAGATTGTTGGCCCAGAAAATCAATAAAATAAAGCAGAACATGGCCAACAATTTACTGCGCGGATCCAATCGATGGATGACTGAATTTCCTGGAATATACCGTCCTAAAATCAATTTATCCATGCATCATCTCCTTAAATTCTTCAATCGTAATCGGATAACGAGAAAATTTCATTCCTTTTTCAGCTAATTCTTGGGCAAATTTTGTTATTTTAGGAACCCCTAGCTGAATCTTTTCCATAAAATCGACATCTTGAAAAACCTGAGCAGGCTGACCGCTTTTGACGACGCGCCCCTTCTCCAAAACATAGACTGTATCAGCAAAATTTGCGACATCATCCATTAAATGGGTTACAAGAACAATGGTCATTCCAGCTTGATGCAGTTTCTTAAAGAGGCTCATCAATTCCTTGCGCCCTGCTGGATCAAGTCCAGCCGTTGGCTCATCCAAAACCAAGATATCAGGCTCCATTGCTAGGATTCCGGCAATGGCGACCCTTCTCATCTGCCCGCCAGAAAGTTCAAAAGGGCTGCGGCTAAACAATTCTTCAGAAATGCCGACAAGGCTTAATTTTTCACGTGCTAAAGCCTCAGCTTCTTCTTTAGAGACCCCAAAATTTTGCGGGCCAAAGGCCACATCTTTCAAAACAGTCTCATCAAAAACTTGACTTTCAGCAAACTGAAACACCAAACCAACCTGTTTACGAACTTGTTTGATGTCCTTGTTGACAGAGCTGGAAGTAATGGTAACATTGTTGACTTGCACGCTGCCTTCGCTAGGAGTAAGTAGACCATTCAAGAGCTGTAAAATGGTTGATTTTCCGCTGCCAGTGTGCCCAATCAAAGCCGTATAGCTACCATCTTTGATTTCCAAATCAACTTCAAAAAGCGCTGGACCCTCAAATGGAGTTCCAGCCTGATAGGTATAACTGACTTTATTTAGAGTAATTCCCATAATTGTTCCTGCAATTCTTTTTCAGTTAAATAGGTTTTTGGCAGAGTTAGCCCGGTTTGAATCATGGCAGCTTTGACCTGGTTGACAAAGGGTTGATCCAAGCCCAAGTCTTCCAAATCAGGTCTAGAAAAGAGTTCTCTCGGTGTAGCAGTTGACTCAACCTGACCATTTTTCATAACGAGGACACGGTCACTCAGCGAAATTTCGTCCAAATCGTGAGTAATGGAGATGACTGTTAAATGATTCTTATCTTTAATTTCCTTGACAGTCCGAATCAATTCCAGTCGTCCTTCTGGGTCTAACATACTGGTTGCTTCATCCAAGATGATAATATCTGGCTGGAGCGCGACTACACCAGCAATGGCGACTCTTTGCTTCTGTCCGCCAGAAAGTCGAGCAGGTTCCCTCTCTTTAAAATCCTGCATTCCGACTAGTTCCAAAGCTTCATGGACTCGTTTAACCATCATGGGATAATCCATACCTTGATTTTCCAGACCAAAAGCAACGTCATCCTCAACAGTCGCCCCAACAAACTGATTATCAGGATTCTGAAAGACCATGCCGATTTGGCGACGCTTTTCCCAGACATTATCAGCCGTCAATTTATCTCCAGAAATGATGATATCACCACTCTCGGCCTCCAAAAGACCGTCAATCAAACGAACCGTAGTCGATTTCCCGCTGCCATTGTGACCGACAATAGATAACCATTCTCCTTGTTTCACGTGAAACGAGACATTTTTTAGAATATAATCTTCAGAGTTATGATCATATCGATAACTAAGATTTTTTATTTCAATGATATTTTTCATATTATTTAAATGTATCTTTAAAGAGATGGGCACTGCCCTTGAAATAATCATAACCAGAATAAATGGTGAAAATCAGGGCTATGTAAAGGAGAATCTGGCCTAGTAAAGTCCAATGCAAAAGGAGAAAGAGAATAGCAAACATCTGCGTGAAAGTCTTGATTTTCCCTGGCATAGCAGCTGCTAGAACTGTTCCGCCAGTTTCTACTAGGAGAAGTCTCAGACCAGTTACGGCCAGCTCTCGGCAAATGATGATAGCTACTACCCAAGCAGGAGCCATTTTCATTTCAATCAGCATGATAAAAGCAGACATGACCAGCAGTTTATCAGCCATAGGATCGGCGAATTTTCCAAAATTGGTCACGACCTGCCACTTGCGCGCCAGATAGCCATCCAGGTAGTCTGTGATACTGGCAAGGGCGAAAATGATTCCAGCTAGGATATGCATGGCTGGCGAATGACCAAAAGTCAAAATCAAAATAAAGATTGGAATTAAGGCAATTCTGGCAAGGGTTAAAGCGTTGGGGATATTTTCTTTTTTCATCATTCTTCCTTTATGATTCTTTAATTGTAAGTGTAATTGTAGCATTATCACTGGTCAAGGACGATAGGTCTAATTTCTGATTGTCCACAGTGACAGAAATACCTTTAACAACACCTAGAGTAATCGTATAAGTAGTATTTGGAGAGAGGGTGACCGTCTGACTTGGCTTATCAGCTGATAAAGTAATGCCATTAGACAATTCAGAATCACTAACACTGAGCCAACTAGTTGTATTTGTTGCTGAAAAAGTTACATCAATAGGACGGTTGATTCCGCTATATTGTACGGCCAACTGCTGACCACCGCCACTTACCTCAAGTTTTCCCAGTGTAGAAGACGCTTCAGAACTATCAGACAATGAACTAGACTGAATAGTTGATAAGCTATTTCCTCCCTCAGAAATGACACTATAACTGTCTGACGCCTTGAAACTCAAATCATTGGTTCTAGTGTAATTCCATACGTAATAAGTGACAAATGTAAGTATTAGCAAAACTAGCATCAGAAAGTAAAAGAGCGGAAGTGAAAAAGTGCGATTTTTATATTTTCTACTTCGAAAATCCTCGTTGTTAGCTAATTCAATTTCATCATAGATAACAGTGTTATCTGTTTCATAAGCATCTAACAAAATTTGTTCATTTAAATCCAAGGCCCAAGCGTATTTTCTCAGCAGGCTACGGATGTAAAAGGCATTTGGAAATTTTTCGTATTGATTGTTTTCAAGAGCCTTTAGGTAGTCAGTTTTTATATCTGTTTTTTTGGCTAGATCTGCTAAAGTAAGCTTTTGATTTACTCGAGCAAGTCTGAGTACCTCTCCTATCGTTTTTTTTCTCATACGGATAGTCCTTTTCTCTTAGACATTATTCTAACAAAATTTTGAAATAAACTTTAGAATTATTTTGGAAAAATAGTAAAATCTGTCATATCACAATGGTCAATAAAACAATGTCCGACTTTTAACACATCATTTAAAGTGATATCCTGTAAAATTTTAGGTAAATCAAAAATATTTTCACCTCTTAGATGTGGCTCATACTGAGTTGCCATATATTCAAGAGAATTCAGACCATGCAGAAAATCTCCAAACATTTCACTTTTAATCGTATCCAAATGCTCCTCTGTAACATCTGAATCTTGAGCAAATTTTCTAATTGCCGTGCGGAATTGGTGAGAAAGGCCGACTGGTTCCTGAGTATCCATGGTCAGCATGACAAAATGGAAATCTTTTTCCACCTCTACTTCAAGAGTAAGAGAATTGTCAATCTTTCCATTTTCATACAAAGTCTGGAAACGTTTAGAAGTCCAACCAAACATCATGGCAAAAAGCAATTTTAGAGCAATTTTGTACCGATAAAGCGCTGTATCCTTTATCGCATCTTTTCCACGAATGCCAATAGCCAACTTAGGACTGGCAACCTCCATCCGACTAGTAGCTGTTGGAATCACTGGCTGTAACCTGATAGGCTCTTTTTCAATTGCTTCAGTTAATAATTGAGGATATAAAGTCTCTTGTGTCTTGACGATATCTTCAAAAGTGGATTCCAAATCAAAATTTCCAATGACAAATAAAGTCATGTTGGACGGACGGTAGAAAAGCTCAAAGTTCTCTGTTAGATTTTCCACAGTAATATCCATGATTGACTCTGTCGTTCCGGCAATATCTTCTGCTAGTGGAGTTTGAGGATAGAGATTGCTCAAAGCACCAAAGAAGAGCCTATAATCTGGATCGTCTTGGTACATTTCGATTTCTTGTTGGATAATTCCTTGCTCACGCTGAACAGATGCTTCTGAGAAATTGGCTTGATGAACGAGTTCCTGCAACAGCTTCAGATTTTCTGCTACACAATCTGTTGTAGAAAACAGATAGCTGGTCCGTGTAAAGCTTGTAAAAGCGTTGCTCTCTGCCCCGAATTTAGTAAATTCCTGCAGCAAATCTTCCCCATTTTTTCCCTCAAATAATTTATGTTCCAGAAAATGAGCGATTCCTGCTGGGTAGTGACGGACTTGCTTTGTTTCACGTGAAACAACTTTAGTATCCACAGATCCAAAATTGATTGAAATGATGCCATAGGTTTCATTAAAATCATTTTTAGGGAGTAAGTAAACCTGCAGTCCATTTGCTAGCACCGCCCGATAGACGCTTTCTCCCACTGCCATGTAATTGATTTTTTCTAGACCTAGATTCTGCATTATTTCCCTTCCATAAAGTAAATCGCCTGTAATTTTAACTGCTGGGCTGCTTTGATAACCTCGTTTTTACGAACATTTTCTAATGATTCCAGCCAAGCTTCTAATGACAGAAATTTTTTCCCTAGAACAGCAGACATGTAAGCACGTTCAATCAAGGTGTTTTGCCGATCTTGCGCCAGAAGTATGGAATTTTTCAGCATTTTTTTTGTTTGCTCAAGCTCGTCATCTGTAAAATTCCCCCGCTTCAAATCCAAGATTTGCCGATTGATTAAAGCGATGGTTTTTGTCCGATTTGCTCGGTCAATTCCTGCATAAATTCGCAACAGGCCAGAAAAAATATCAAAATTACTAGAAATCGTGTAGGCCAGACTCTCCTTTTCACGAACGTTAACAAAAAGTTTAGAGTGGGCAAATCCACCCAGTAACCCATTCAAAACAATAAGAGGCAGGTGATCACTATCCCCATATTGAGTAGAAAAATGGTAAGCCAACTCAATAATTGATTGATGAACCTCTCTCTGCTCTAGATTTTCCCGAGTCACATTTGAATAGTTCTGCTGGTACATGAGTTCTAAAGGCTGTTCTCTTTCAGCAAAATGAAAATCTTGGATTTTATCTCGGATAGCAATTTCATTAAAGTTACCGATAAAGAAAAAATCTATCTGATCTTCTTTCAGCATTTGTTGAAAAGTAGCAAAACTACTTTCAGCAGTTTCTTCTTCCACCAACTCCACGGTTCCCACACGGGGAATCCGCATTTCTGATAAATCATAGAACAAATCGTTCAGCTTCCTATGAGCATGGTAAAAATGATTTTCAATTTCAGCCTCTAAGTCTGTTAAAACATTTTTCTTTTCAATTTCAAAGGTTTTAGCATCAAAAGCATCTCCATTTGACAGAGGAGAAAATAGACTGGCTTTCAAAAATTCTAGCATTTCATCTGTCAAAACATTTTTCCGACTCAGAAATTGATCCCGCACAAAAGAAAGATTAATATCCAAGTAATGCACCAACCCCCGTCGTGAAAGACTTGTCGAAAAATTGGCTCCATATAAGTTAGCCAATTTTTCTCGAAAAGATTGCGATGTTGGGTAAAGAGCATTTGAAGTCTCCAACATACTAGCAGTAAGAACCCGTCCAGCTATTGTTTTTTCAGACATAGGAGTTGAAAATCGCACTTTTATTTTATTTGTTTTGAATTTTTCTGACTGAATAAAATGAAGATGTACTCCTTTTGTGATTTCCATTACGCCCCCCATACCGAATAATATAGACTTCTATTATAACACGAAATACTTTTTAATGCTTTGTCACGACTAGCTTTTTAATGATTAAAACGTTTTATATTTTTTTTAAATTTGGCATTAAATTAAACTATCTCGGCACTCTTTCTGCTTGAATTATGATATAATGACAAGGATTGAGGTGAACTATGGAATACAAATTATTTGACGAATACATTACCCTACAGGCTCTTTTAAAAGAAGTCGGTATCATCCAGAGTGGCGGAGCAATTAAGTCCTTTTTAGCAGATAATCAGGTCTTTTTTAACGGGGAGTTGGAAAATAGACGAGGTAAAAAGCTTAGAATTGACGATGTCATCTCTCTTCCAACTCAGCAACTAGAGATTGTTCTGCTTGCGCCAAGTCAAGAGGAAATCCTTGAACATCAAGAAGAACAAGCAGAGAAAAAAAGAGTAGCAGACTTGGTTAAAGCGATGAATAAGGATTTAAAAAAATCAAAACCAGCTAAAAAAGAACAAAAGACAAGAAAGTCCGAACAGACAGGTAAAAAATCAGCTGTTCGTTTTCCAGGAACCTAAGCCATGTGGTTAAAAACGCTGAAAATCAAAAATTTTCGTAATTACCAGGCTACAGAGATTGATTTTCATCCTGGCCTTAATATCTTTCTGGGACAAAATGCACAGGGGAAAACCAATATCCTTGAAGCCATTTATTTTTTAGCTCTCACTCGCAGTCACCGAACCCGAACAGATAAGGATTTGATTCATTTCCAAGAAAAAAAACTGTTTGTTTCAGGAATAGTTGAAAGACAAGCAGGTAAAATTCCACTTGACATCGAATTGACACCAAAAGGTAGGATAACCAAGATAAATCATTTAAAACAAGGGAAATTATCAGATTATATAGGTGCTGTCAACGTTGTCTTGTTTGCTCCAGAAGATTTACAACTCATTAAAGGTGCACCTGCTTTACGCCGAAAATTTATTGACATTGAGCTCGGTCAAATCAAGCCCATCTACCTTGCGGACTTATCCAGCTACAATCATGTACTCAAACAACGAAATGCCTATCTCAAAGCTAATGATAAGATAGATGAAACTTTTCTCTCTGTTTTGGATGAACAGTTGGTTGATTTTGGCTGTCGTGTTATGCAACACCGCTTGGACTTTATTAAAAAGCTGGAAGAATTTGCTCAGGAAGGCCATAGCGATATCTCCCAAAAAAAAGAGAGATTGACGATCAAGTATCTGTCATCTGTTCCGTTTCCTTCTCTTGACGAGTTGGAAAATTCCTTCCGAAATTCCTTATTAACAAGTCGGAAACGTGACCTTTTCAAAAAAAATACAGGAGTTGGCCCCCATCGTGATGATATCAGCTTTTTCATAAATGAAATGGATGCTAGCTTTGGCAGCCAAGGTCAGCATCGTAGTGTCGTCCTATCGCTCAAATTAGCTGAAATTAAATTAATCGAAAACCTTACAAAAGAAACCCCTATACTACTTCTTGACGATGTTATGAGTGAACTTGACAACATGCGTCAATTGAAATTACTAGAAACAATTACTCAAAATATTCAAACTTTCATTACAACTACCAGCTTAAACCACCTTCAAAACCTACCAAGAGATATTAAAGTCTTTTATATAAGGCAAGGGGTGGTTGAAAAAGTAGAAAATTCATTATTGACAGATTAGACAATCATCTGTAAATTTTGTTTACAACTTTGTAAAACATCATAAATCATATTCTCAGCGACTTAAACAGCCTTGTCAATCAATGACAAGGCTGTTCTTCTTTATAACTTTATTGTACTGAATAGTTTGGAGCTTCATTCGTAATTTGCACATCATGAGGGTGGCTTTCCTTTAACCCAGCACCACTCATCTCGATAAACTGAGCATTTTCATGAAGTTCTTGCAGGTTAGCTGCACCGACATATCCCATACCAGAACGGACACCGCCCAACATTTGGAAGACAATATCTGCAGCCGCTCCTTTGTACGCTACACGACCTTCAATTCCTTCTGGAACCAACTTATTGGCTTCATTGACAGAACCTTGGAAATATCGATCACTAGAACCTTTCTTCATAGCAGCAATTGATCCCATACCGCGATAGGTTTTAAATTTACGGCCTTGGAAGATTTCTGTTTCGCCTGGCGCTTCGTCTGTTCCTGCAAACATGGAGCCAAGCATAACAGCATTCCCACCTGCAGCAAGAGCTTTGACAATATCTCCTGAATACTTGATACCGCCATCAGCAATGATAGTTTTTCCGTATTCACGCGCTACAGCAGCTGCATCATAAATGGCAGTGACCTGAGGAACGCCGACACCTGCAATAACACGAGTTGTGCAAATGGACCCTGGGCCAATTCCCACTTTAACCACATCAACACCAGCGTCGTAAAGTGCGCGTGCTCCTTCGCCAGTTGCAATATTACCAGCAATCAAAGTACGGTCAGGGAAATGAGCGCGAATTTCGGCAATTTTACGCAACACACCAGCTGAATGACCGTGAGCTGTATCAATAACAATGGCATCTGCACCAGCCTCAAATAGAGCTTCTGCACGTTCAAAAGTATCAGAAGTAACGCCAACAGCACCTGCTACCAGTAGACGACCAAATTCATCTTTGGCAGCATTTGGAAATTCAATAACCTTTTCAATATCCTTGATGGTAATCAGACCAGACAAACAGCCATTTTCATCTATCAGAGGCAGTTTTTCAATCCGGTGTTCCTGCAAAATTCTTTCAGCTGTTCTCAAATCAGTTCCAACTGGAGCTGTGACTAGATTTTCACTAGTCATGTGATTAGAAATTGGTTGAGTATAGTCTGAAATAAAACGCAAATCGCGGTTAGTCAAAATACCAACTAATTTACGATTTTCCATCGTTTCAACAACTGGCACACCACTGATGCGGTAGCGTCCCATCAATTCATCTGCTTCAGCAATCGTATGGTCAGGAGTCAAAAAGAATGGGTCAATAATAACACCGTTTTCAGAACGTTTTACCTTGCGTACTTCATCAGCCTGATGTGCAATAGACATATTTTTGTGGATGACACCTAGACCGCCGGCTCGGGCAATAGCAATCGCCATTTGACTTTCGGTAACTGTATCCATAGCCGCAGTAATAATTGGGATATTTAATTTCAAATTCTCAGCAAGTTTTGTACTTAAATCAGCATCATTTGGCAACACATGACTTTCAGCTGGAATAAGCAATACGTCATCAAAGGTAAAACCTTTTTTCAAAAATTTAGTGTCCCAGTTAGACATCCACAGTTTCCTCTTTTCTTATATAATTGAGCAAGGCTCGTCTTTTTATTGTTATTATCATACCATTCTATAGGCATTTGTCAATAATTATTAAGCAAAAATTAAAAACCATGTCTTTTTTAAATAAAAGACGATGGTTTTGATAGAATGAAGACTTTATTGTTCGTTATTTAAAGTAATTAATTCCCATTGCATCCTTGACTTCTGAAAGAGTTTGGCTAGCTACCTGACGAGCACGATCACTGCCTTCTTTCAGCATATCATAGACTTGTCCCATATCCTTAGCAAACTCAAGACGACGCTCTCTGATTGGTCCTAATTCCCGCTCTAAAATATCTAAGAGATAACGTTTAGTTTTGACATCTCCCAGACCACCACGTTGGTAGTGTTCTTTCATAGCCGTGATTTCAGCAGCATCTTCTGGCTGTCCAAAAACATCCAGATAGTGGAAAACCATATTGCCTTCGATTTTTCCTGGATCTTCAACCTTTATATGTTCAGGATCTGTATACATACTCATAACTTTTTTCTTGAGAGTATCCAAATCATCGGCAAGATAAATCCCATTGTTCAAAGATTTGGACATTTTAGCATTGCCATCAAGCCCCGGCAGACGACCCGCTCCTTCATTTTCTGGATAGATTCCTTCTGGCTCAACCAAAACATCACAATGATAAGCATGATTAAAAGAACGAACAATTTCACGTGTCTGCTCAATCATCGGTTTTTGATCATTTCCCACAGGTACATAGTTGGCCTTAAAAGCTGTAATATCCGCAGCTTGAGAAATAGGATAAACTAAAAAGCCGGTTGGGATACTTTCACCAAATCCCTTTTGAGCAATTTCTGTCTTGACAGTCGGATTGCGCTCTAATCGGGCTAAAGAAACCAAATTCATATAGTACATTGACAGTTCTGCCAACTCTGGAATCTGACTCTGGATAAAAATGGTCACTTTTTTAGGATCTAATCCAGCTGCCAGATAGTCCAAGGCTACATTTCCAATGGATTCTACAATCGTCTGCGGATCTTTTGCATGGTCTGTCAGAGCTTGCTGATCAGCCAGAAAAACAAACATATCATACTTGCCTTGATCCTGTAGAAGAACGCGATTGCGTAAACTTCCTACATAATGACCAATATGTAATTTTCCAGTTGGACGGTCTCCAGTTAAAATAATCGGTTTTGTCATTTGCTGCTCCTAAATTTGTATTGTTTTCATTATATCATTTTCAAAGAGAATGCGGAAGAAGATAGCAGAAAAATCAGAGTTCTCATTTAAAATGAATAACTAATTGACAATAGGTTTACAATAATTTTACAGACTTATTATAACTTTCACTTTCAAATATGATATTTTATCTCATAATAATTTGAAAAAAGAAGAATTTTCTAGTAAAATGAAAGAGATTATATATATAGGAGAAAATCATTGCTTACAGTATCTGATGTATCACTACGTTTCAGTGATAGAAAATTATTTGATGACGTAAATATTAAATTTACAGAAGGAAACACCTATGGCCTGATTGGGGCAAATGGTGCGGGTAAATCTACTTTCTTGAAAATTTTAGCTGGGGATATTGAGCCAACAACAGGCCATATTTCTTTAGGTCCAGATGAGCGGCTTTCTGTCTTGCGTCAAAATCACTTTGACTATGAGGAAGAGCGAGCTATTGATGTTGTGATTATGGGAAATGAGCATCTCTACAACATCATGAAAGAAAAAGATGCTATTTATATGAAGCCTGATTTTTCTGATGAAGATGGTGTACATGCGGCCGAGCTTGAGGGAGAGTTTGCTGAGTTGGGTGGCTGGGAAGCTGAAAGCGAAGCTTCTCAATTGCTACAAAACCTCAACATTCCAGAAGACTTGCATTACCAAAATATGAGTGAATTGACGAACGGCGACAAGGTCAAGGTCCTTCTTGCTAAGGCTCTTTTTGGCAAACCAGATGTATTGCTTTTAGATGAACCTACGAATGGTTTGGATATTCAATCCATTACTTGGCTGGAAGATTTCCTGATTGATTTTGAAAATACAGTCATTGTTGTATCTCATGACCGTCACTTCTTAAATAAAGTTTGTACCCACATGGCCGACCTTGATTTTGGTAAGATCAAACTTTATGTCGGAAATTATGATTTCTGGAAAGAATCAAGTGAATTGGCAGCTAAGTTGCTCGCTGACCGAAATGCTAAGGCGGAAGAAAAAATTAAGCAATTGCAAGAGTTTGTTGCTCGCTTCTCAGCCAATGCTTCCAAGTCCAAACAGGCAACTTCTCGTAAAAAGATGTTGGATAAGATTGAATTGGAAGAAATTGTTCCATCAAGTCGGAAATATCCATTTATCAGCTTTAAAGCGGAGCGTGAAATCGGGAACGATCTCTTGACAGTAGAAAATCTTTCTGTCAAGATTGACGGCGAGACTATTCTTGACAATATCAGCTTTATCCTGCGTCCTGGCGATAAGACAGCTTTGATTGGACAAAATGATATCCAGACAACTGCCTTGATTCGTGCCTTGATGGGAGATATTGACTATGAAGGAACTGTCAAGTGGGGCGTTACAACCAGTCGTTCTTATTTGCCAAAAGATAATTCTCGTGACTTTGCGGGTGGTGAATCTATTCTTGATTGGCTCCGTCAATTTGCTAGCAAGGAAGAAGATGATAACACCTTCCTTCGAGGTTTCTTGGGTCGGATGCTTTTCTCTGGCGATGAAGTTAACAAGTCTGTCAACGTCTTGTCAGGTGGAGAAAAAGTTCGCGTCATGCTATCTAAGCTCATGCTTCTCAAGTCAAATGTTTTGATTTTAGACGATCCAACCAACCACTTGGACCTAGAATCTATTTCCAGTCTCAATGATGGCCTCAAAAATTTCAAAGAATCTATTATTTTCGCCAGCCATGACCACGAATTTATTCAAACATTGGCTAATCATATCATTGTTTTATCAAAAAACGGTGTTATTGACCGCATTGACGAAACCTATGACGAATTTTTGGAAAATCAAGAAGTTCAAGCAAAAGTTAAAGAACTTTGGAAAGATTAATAAGTTGTCAACTTTAGTTGACATAAGTTTACAGGGGCATGAAACAACGTTTCGGCCTCTTTCTCTATAAGAAACATGGACAAAATCATATATTTTTTAAAGAAAAATTGGATATATTTCGCTTCTTTCTTCTTGCCTTTTCTCATCATGTGTTTTGTTTATATGAGTCAAGGAATTTACTGGGGAAGCGATACTTCACCTTTACTTGGAGACGGCTTCCATCAGTATGTCGTATTTGATACGACATTGAGGAATATCCTTCATGGAACGGATAGTCTTTTTTACACATTTTCAAGTGGATTAGGACAAAATTTTTATGCTTTATCTAGCTATTATCTAGGAAGTTTTCTTTCACCCTTCCTTTACTTTTTTAATTTAAAATCAATGCCAGATGCAGTCTACTTGTTTACACTTATTAAATTTGGCTTGATAGGATTGACAACATTCATTAGTATCAAAGGGATCTTTAAAAAGATTCCAGATACACTGATTTTGATTCTGTCAACTTCATTTGCCTTGATGAGTTTCTCAGTCAGTCAACTAGAAATTAAAACTTGGTTAGATGTATTTATTTTAGTCCCTCTCATTATATTAGGTTTACACAAGTTGATGAATGGACAAGGGAGAGTTTTATACTTTACAAGCTTGTCAATTCTCTTTATCCAAAACTATTATTTTGGTTACATGATGGCCTTATTTTTAGTACTTTGGTATCTAGTACAGCTTTCCTGGAACTTCAAGGCAAGGCTTAAGTCTGTCCCTGATTTTTGTATTGTTTCAGTATTGTCAGGCCTCACTAGTCTGATTATGATTTTGCCAACCTATTTAGATCTAAGTTCACATGGCGAAAAATTGACAAAGGTTGAAAGCTTGCTCACTGAAAAAAGTTGGTATTTGGATATTTTTGCGAAGAATTTTATAGGAAGTTTTGATACAACAAAGTACGGATCTATTCCTATGATTTACGTTGGAATTTTCCCTCTCATTTTGAGTATCATATTTTTTACTTTAAAAAGTATCAAGTTTCACGTGAAACTTTCCTATCTTTTTCTAATTGTCATTTTTATAGCAAGTTTCCGGCTACAGTATTTAGATTTGCTTTGGCAAGGAATGCATGCTCCCAATATGTTTCTTCATCGTTATTCTTGGCTCTTTTCTCTTTTTATCATTTTGATAGCTGCAGAAACTCTCAATCGTTTAGATGAAATTAAATGGAAACAAGCATTTGTTGGCTTTATTGTTATATTTTCAGGCTTTCTAGCTACACTATTCTACAGTCAACATTATGATTTTCTTGGTCCAGAAAACTATATTTTAACCTTAGAATTTTTCTTATCCTATCTCTTGATAACTTTCGCTTTTACTCGTTCTCATATTCGGCAAAGTATATTTACTTTATCTTTACTATTTTTTGTTGTTTTTGAACTTTCTCTAAATTCCTATTATCAAGTTAATGGAATTGCTAAGGAATGGGTATTCGCTAGTCGTTCATCTTATTCGAAAAAAATGAATGAGATTGACAAGTTGGTCAAATATAGCAAGGAAAAAAATAAGGATTTCTTTCGAACAGAGAGACTTGATCCTCAAACGGGAAATGACAGTATGAAATTCAACTACAACGGAATTTCTCAATTTTCGTCTGTCAGAAATACACAGGCTAGTTCGACTCTAGATAAATTAGGTTTTAAATCAGCGGGAACCAATCTCAATCTTCGTTATCAAAATAATAGTATTTTAATGGATAGTCTCTTTGCTGTAAAGTACAATTTGTCAGAGACATCCCCACAGAAATTTGGTTTTTCTGCTGAGAATACTGAAAATTCAATGACCCTCTATGAAAATAAGTATGCTTTGGGGTTAGCTTTCTTGACAAATGATGTTTACAAGAATGTCAAGTTTACAAATTTGACACTTGATAATCAGACAACTTTTTTAAATCAATTGTCAGGATTTGATTTAAAATATTATCAGAGATTATCAGCAATACCTAAAAATGAAAATCTAGAAATTAAAGATAATAAAATTTCTGCTACTATTGATAAAAATAATGATGCAACATATGCTAGTGTTGATTACTCAATCGAGGTGTCTTCTGATAGTCAAGTTTATGTCAATCTTCCAGATATCCAATTTTCAAATGACGAACAAACAGATGTTGACATTACCGTAAATAATGTGACAACCCGTTACTCAACAAATAATGTTTTTCCTTTTTTTAATATTGGCTACTTCAATCAGGCTCAAACCATCTCTGTACGATTCACTTTTCCACAAAATTCTACTATTTCTTTTAACAGTCCAGAATTCTTTGCTGTCAATGTTGAACAATATAAAAAGGTTTTTGAGAACTTAAAAGCACAACCTGTTACTGTAAAAAATAATTTGAATACTGTTTCAGCTCATTATCAGGCTAATAAAGATACTTCTTTATTTTTCACCATTCCATATGATAAAGGATGGACAGCTAAGTTAAACGGGAAACCAGTTAACTTACAGCAAGCTCAAAATGGTTTTATGAAAATTGATATTCCAAAAGGAAAAGGACAAGCTACACTAACCTTTATACCTTGCGGCTTGAAAGAAGGTTGTATAGCTTCCCTGTCAGGTATTTCACTCTTTCTTCTTTATCAACGCGTCAGAAAAAAGCATTCGTAATACTAAAAAAGCGAGAATAAACTTGTAATGCAAAAAAAAAAGTTAGACAAATAATTTAAGTAAAGGATTTAGTTCTGTATTGGACAGGACTAAATCCCTTTAGTTTGACTTTAATTCATTTGTTGTTGTAGTAATCAATGTAGTCTATAATGGCTTTTTTAAGGTCTTATAATGACCTAAACTCATGTTCAAAGCCATAAAACATCTCTGATTTTTAAATGCCAAAGAAGGATTCTATCATGCCATTATCTGGATTTTTCCACTTTCGTGACATTGAAGGCTTAATGCCTTTGAACTGCAGAAACTGATGATAAGATGCGTGTTGATACTGCCAACCTTGGCTACTGTGTAGAATGGTATGTTCATATTGTTTATCTGTAAATGCCTGTTCTAACATTGTTTTCACCTGCTCTAAGTTAGGCGAACAAGAAAGATTATAAGCTGTAATTTCACGTTATATCCGTCAAGAATAGGGGCTAAATAGAGCCTCCCTTTAACATGTGGCAAAGAAAATTCACAGTTACATCTGTATAACATTTTTCATATGGTTTAGATCCTTTAAACTGGCGTTGTATGAGATGTTCAGCTTTCTTAGCAATCTCCCCCTTATAAAAAGAGTACTTCCGTTTACGACGAATACGAGTGCTTAGACCCATAAATTTCATCAAACGTTGAACCTTTTTGTGATTAACCGGAAATCTACGATTCTTTAGTTCTAAATGGATGCGACGATAATTGCTTGAATTTCTTCTTTAAGCTCTTTATCAAGTTGTTTCAGCTGATAATCATCAGTTGAACGAGGTAAGCCAGCCGTTTCAAGAAGGAAATCTAGTCGAAATCCTCCTGATACCATTTCTCTAACTGTCTCTGTCTTTCGTGTCGTAAGGCTTCTTCCTTGGCTTCAAGCTCTCTTAATTTTTTTAGGTAAGTTACTTCAGTACGAAAGCGTTCATTCTCTTCTTGAAGGACTCTAGTTTAGTCATTTGTTTCCAGTTTTTCTTTGGCTTGCATCCCATTTTAGACGCTCTCCCTCTGTTTTCTCAATAATAGTAGACCCATTTTTCTTGTATTTTACGAGCCAATTAGGAAGCATTCCACGATTTGGAAGAACATAGTCGAGGGATACACTTTCTTGAGGACAACTTTCAAGTAAGAGTTTATCAATCATTTCTTGTTTTAATTCAGGGGAATACTAAAAATTTTTCCCTTTCTTAACACTCTCTAATCCAAAACGATTGATTAACTTAAACAAGTATCTAAAGATTAGAAATATTTCCCCCTTATCTATTTGAAAGTTGCCTGTAGCTATATCCTTGTTTTCTGAGTTCATAGATCTGAACTTTATTCTCATAAGTTAAGACATAACAAAACACCCCAAAAGTTAGATTTTTGCTGTCTAACTTTTGGGGTGCGGTTCAACATCTCGCTTTTTAAATACAATCTCTATAAAATAAAAAGCACTTATAAAGTGCTTACTAGCTCCGCCAGTAGGACTCGAACCTACGACATCATGATTAACAGTCATGCGCTACTACCAACTGAGCTATGGCGGAAAATATAGTCCGTACGGGATTCGAACCCGTGTTACCGCCGTGAAAAGGCGGTGTCTTAACCCCTTGACCAACGGACCATTGATATGTTCTTTTTCAGAACATATTCTATTATATCAGCTTTTTATCCTTTGTCAACTATTTTTTTGATTTATTTTTTAAAATTTCTTTTAAATATTTAATTCTTAGACGAGAAACTGGACAGCGATGGCCTTCATAAAACACAATTTCTTTTGTTTTCTTATCATAATCACGAATATTATCAATATTTGCTAAAAAAGATTTATGAGAAGAAAAGAAACGTTTGGTTTTCTCATCCTGCTCCTGAACACTGGAAATGGTTCCATAAAATTCTTTGATAAAATTTTTTCCAACAATCCGCAGTTTATGAGAAGAGCCCGAAGTTTCAATATATAAAATATCATTAAATGGTACGCGCACGTCATTCCCACGATAACTATATTCAAAGTAGTCAACCATGTTGGTATTTGCAATCAAAGTATTTTTCGTATAAATAATACAGTCTTTTATACGTTTTTTAAAGGAAGTATCATTTATATCTTTATCAATAAAATCGAGAGCGGATACCTTATATTTAAACGTCATAGTAGCAAACTCTGATTTTGAGGTTACAAAGACGATGATTGCATATGGGTTGTGATGACGAATAAAGCGAGCAACCTCCAATCCTTTTGTTTCTTCCCCTTTAATATCTATATCCAGAAAATAAATCTGATTTACATCCTCATTCTCAACATATTCTTTAAATTCTTGAATTTTTCCTGTAATTTTTACTTGGATATCTAGCCCCATTTCATCAGCAATTTCTGCTAATATTGTCTCCATACGGACCTGATGGGATAATGTATCTTCTAACGCTAAAATTCTCATAGGCTATTCCTTCTTTTTATTGTTAATACTTGGGTGAAATCATGCTTATTTATTTCTGTGTCAAGCATGATATATTCATAATTCTCTAAAATTTCTTTCAGATTATTTAAACCTAAACCTCTTCTATAACCTTTAGTTGAAAACTCTGGTTCATAAATTTCTTCTAAGTCTAATTTTCTTTGCTTGCGGGAATTTTTTACAACAAAAATGATTTCTGTATCCAACTGAACTAGGGTCACATGAATCATTTTCTCATAGCTTTCGATAGCTCCCTCAACAGCATTATTTAATAAAATACTGGCTATCCTCACAACATCTAACAGCTTAATAGGCAATCTCTCAACAGGATCCTTTACTTCAAAAGTCAGATCAATTTGATTATCACGCGCCTTAAATAAAGTTTCCGTCATAACACTCCGCAGAGCAGAATCTCCAACATTATTCAAATCAAAATAAGTATATTTATCCGAACGTAATTTTAAATTTGCATCAACCAAAACCTCTTGATAGATTTTTTCAATTTCCTTGATATCTTGAGTATTGATAGCCATATGAAAGCTAGTCAGCATTCCTGCATAATCATGACGAAAACCTCGAATCTCATTATACAGAGAAACAATTTCGTCAGTGTATTGCTGCAGTTGCAGCTGCTCTAACTCCCTTTGTTTTATTTCCTCTTCTTTTTCATATTTTTCTCGAGCAGCTTTTAGATAAAAAAGCGTGGACATAAACATTAAAAAACAAATAGTTGCCAGCATGCTGCTGAGACTATTAAAATGTTTGACTTCACTTAGCCAATGAGAAATATTTAATAGGAGGATATCTATAAAATAAAATAGATTGATTCTATTAATTGTATTTTTAAAGACCTGTTCCTTAAAATCTCTAAGTCGAAATTCAAAGTAATCAATAGATTTTAACATAAAGAAAAAAGAAATGCTGTTAATGATAATATAAAAAATAGTCCAATTAGTTTCTACAAATTTATCTCCAGTAACTGATGAAATAATAACTGAAAAAAAGGTAGATGAGGCTTGGGTTGCCATATAAAGGAAGAAAGATAAAAATAAAGCAAAGAGAGCAGATAATTTTTCTTTTTTATAAAAATAGTAATAGAAAAGAAAAGGTTGTAAAACTAGGATTATATAATGTACAAACACACTAATTAATGAAGTTAAAGGAAAAAGAATAACTGTAAAAAAGCAAAGACAAGAGGCTGAGACAAAAAGATTTCAATTTTTAAAAATCTTAATTATTAAGCCCTTCAAATCTATAATTAAATGCAAAAAGCGAACAAAGCAGAATTCTGATTACCAGAAAACTAGTTTTATTCGCTTTTTATATTTGAGATCGGACTTTTGTCCCAGCCTCTTGTTATTTTTTTATAAATTTTTACAGTTGCAAAAATTTCTATTAATTCACACATAAACCATAAGATTAAGTCCAATATCATCTCTTTCTCCTAAACCACCTATACTTATTTTCCAAACAATCTAGGTAACCTTACCTTTCTAAAATCCCCACCAATAACCTTTTTCAGTTCTTTTTCAGTTAAATCTGTAAATTGAGTCAGCGCTTTGAAGTTTTCTTGAGTTTTTTTCATCATAATCTCCTAAAATTTTTTTGTAAGTTTTACCTTACAAAAACTATTATAAATAAATTCTTAAATCATCGTCCAAACTCATCTAAAATGTATTTTTTTATTCCTGAAATGTTATTTTATCAAAAAAATAACAAAAAAACACGAAGTTTTTCGTGCTGTGCTACTATATAAAATAAAATGATCCCAGCAGGATTCGAACCTGCGACCGTTCGCTTAGAAGGCGAATGCTCTATCCAGCTGAGCTATGAGACCAATACCATTTCATTCTATCAGAAAAATCTTCTATCGTCAAGATTCACTTATGATAAGGACTCCCCTGCTGAATCATAAAAGCACGGTAAATCTGCTCAACCAAGACAAGACGCATCAATTGATGAGGTAGCGTCAATTTTCCAAAACTCATCAGTAGATCGGCTCTTTTTTTAACAGCAGAATGCAGACCCAAGCTTCCACCGATAACAAAAGTAATATCAGAAAAACCACGGACTGTAATATTGCTTAGAATAGAACTAAACTCTTCTGAAGGAAATTGTTTGCCTTCAATAGCTAAAGCAATCACAAATTCTCGCTCAGCTATTTTTGCTAAAATCCGACTTCCTTCTTTTTCGAGAATTTGCTGATTCTCCAAATCACTAGCCTTATCTGGCGTTTTTTCATCTACTAACTCCAGAATTTCTAACTTACAAAATCGGCTAAGACGCTTGGTGTATTCAGCAATTCCATCTTTGAGATACTTTTCTTTTAATTTTCCAACGGTTACAATCTTTATTTTCATATTTATATTCTATCATATCCACATAAATTTCACACTTTATTCACAAAACTTTTTTATGTACTACTTGATTTATCTATGGATTTTCTAACCTCTATCAACATTTTTTCTAAGTTTTCCACAAGTTGTGGAAAACTTGTGGATTTTAAGTTATAATTAAGAATAGATTTTTATAATTTCATCAATTGTAATCCAAGGAGGAAAATATGAAAAACGCTTCAAACTTCTTCAAAAAGTTTTTGTTGCTTTTTATTGTTTTAGTTGTGGGCTTTATTGGTGGGAGCCTCGGAAATTTAGCTACTACATTTTTTACTGCTAAATTGGCTAGTATCAGCTCTTCTAATTCTAAAACCACAATATCAACTGCCTATAAAAACTCAACTGATACCACAAAGGCCGTTAAAAAGGTCCAAAATGCAGTTGTATCGGTTATCACTTACGCAGATTCCAATAAACAAGAAATTATCAATAATGAATCAAATGATGAGCCTCAGGTAGCTAGTGAAGGATCCGGAGTGATTTATAAGAAGGAAGGAAAATATGCCTACCTTGTTACTAATACTCATGTACTGAATGGTGCAACAAATGTTGATATACTTTTAGCAGATGGCAGCAAGGTTCCAGGAGAAGTTGTTGGTTCAGATGTTTATTCTGATATTTCTGTAGTAAAGATTAGCTCTGAAAAAGTAACTGATGTAGCTGAATTCGGGGATTCTAGCTCCCTGACAGTAGGAGAAACTGCTATTGCCATCGGAAGCCCTCTTGGAACAGAATATGCCAACTCTGTAACACAAGGAATCATTTCCAGTCTGGGTAGAAATGTGACACTTCAATCTGAAGACGGTCAAAATATTTCAACAACTGCACTTCAAACAGATGCTGCTATCAACCCTGGTAACTCTGGTGGCCCACTCATCAACATTCAAGGACAAGTAATTGGTATTACATCTAGTAAAATCTCAAACAATGGCCAAACCTCTGTAGAAGGTATGGGATTTGCGATTCCATCTAATGACGTTGTCAATATCATCAATCAATTGGAACAAAGTGGTACAGTTACACGCCCTGCTCTAGGAATCCAGATGCTAGATTTAGCTAATATTACCACCACTGACTTAGCAAAATTGAATCTTCCTTCATCTGTAAAATCAGGTGTCCTTGTTCGCTCTGTTCAAGAAGGTATGCCTGCTGAAAATAAGCTTCAGAAATACGATATCATCACAAAAATTGACGATAAAGAAGTTGAATCAACCAGTGATTTACAATCTGCACTCTACAAGCATGCTATCGGAGATGAGATAAAAGTTACTTACTATCGTGATGGTAAAGAAGCAACAACAACCATTAAACTGACTAAATCAACTCAAGATTTGGGCGGCAATTAAATCATTTACAGAATTGTCAACACACCTTTACACGATCGTAAAGGTGTGTTATTCTATATACAAATGGAAAATTATCAATATATATCACTAAAAGACATTCGAACAAACCCTTATCAACCTAGAAAAAATTTTTCTCAAGAAAAGATGAATGAGTTAGCGGCTTCCATTAAAGAAAATGGAATTATTCAGCCTATTATTTTGAGAAAATCTTCCTTATTTGGTTACGAAATTTTGGCAGGCGAAAGAAGATTTAGAGCTGCTAAACTTGCTGGATTAGAAAACATTCCTGCCCTTATTAAAGACCTATCTGATGATGAAATGATGAAACAAGCCATTATTGAAAATTTGCAAAGAGAGGATCTAAATCCAATTGAGGAAGCTGAATCTTATCAGCATCTGATTGACAGGGGCTTGACTCACGAAGAAATTGCAACAATTATGGGAAAATCCAGACCTTATATCAGTAATCTTGTACGTTTGTTACATCTGCCCACTTTCATCCTTAATGCTATCAAAGAGGAAGTCATTTCTCAAGGACATGCTCGCCTCTTGATCCCCCTTAAGAAAGAAGAACAATCCTTCTGGCTTGAAAAAATTGTTCAAAACAATCTATCCGTGCGTGCTCTTGAACATTCATTACAAAAAAGAAAAAAGTTAAAGTCTAAGAAGACGAAAGAAATTTTTGCTCATTCTGAAGAAGAAAAACTGAAAAAAATCCTTGGTTTGGATGTCACTATTCAATTAAAAGGTCATTCAAAAGGAAAAATAATTATTCCTTTTGAAAATGAGGAAGAATACCAAAGAATTATAAACAGCTTGAAATAGAGCTGTTATTTTCTTTTTTCAAACTAACAGACTTGTCCACGAAAAAATCCTTATAAAGCCTTGAAAAATAAGGAGTAATCTAGTAATTCACAAATTGTGGATAACTTTTGTAAACATTGTTATTTTTTCTTCACATCTTGTGGAAAACTATCTAATTTTATGTTAAAATGAAATTCGATATAGAGAAAAATTTTGTGAAAAGGAGGAGTGAAATGACCAAAGAGCAAGAATTTTGGCAGAGAATTTTAGAGCTTTCAGCCGCTCAGTTAAAACAAACAACTTATGACTTTTTTGTAGCTGAAGCTCAGTTAATAAAAATTGATAATAATCAAGCCACAATCTTTCTTGACAGCCCCGTAAAACAACTATTTTGGGAACAAAATTTAGTGGGCGTTATTCTTACAGCTGGATTTGAGATTTTCAACGATCAAATCACTGGAAAATATGTCTTTGAAGATGCAGGAAACGAAGAGTTGTCGAAACATCCGCTGGAAGAACGTACTGAAAAAGTTTCATTTCGACCAAGTTTACCACCCATTGATACTGGATTAAAAGCTAAATATACATTTGATAATTTTGTACAGGGAGATGGAAATATCTGGGCTAAAGCAGCAGCCTTGGCTGTTTCTGAAAATTTAGCAACAACTTATAACCCACTCTTTATTTATGGCGGTCCAGGGCTAGGAAAAACTCACTTACTCAATGCTATCGGTAATCAAATTTTGGAAAATATTCCTGATGCGCGTGTTAAATATATTCCAGCAGAAACTTTTATCAATGATTTTCTGGAGCATCTGAGGCTCGGTGATATGGATAATTTCAAAAAAATCTATCGCAGTTTGGATTTGCTTTTAATTGATGATATCCAATCCCTTGGAGGAAAAAAAGTCTCTACTCAGGAAGAATTTTTTAACACTTTCAATGCACTTCACGGAGATAACAAGCAGATTGTGCTGACCAGCGACCGTAGTCCAGATCATCTTGATAATTTGGAAGAACGTTTGGTCACGCGCTTTAAATGGGGGCTTACTCAAAATATTACTCCACCCGATTTTGAAACTCGGATTGCTATCCTCAGAAATAAGATCGAAAATCTTGACTATATTTTCCCTAATGATACTTTGGAATACCTCGCCGGACAATTTGACTCAAATGTTCGAGACTTAGAAGGGGCGCTAAATGACATTACGCTCATTGCAAGGGTCCGCAATTTAAAAGAAATTACGATTGACATCGCAGCTGAAGCTATTCGTGCTCGCAAGCAAGACTCCAGTCAAGTGACAGTCATCCCAATTGAAAAAATCCAGTCTGAGGTAGGTAATTTCTATGGCGTCAGTGTCAAGGAAATGAAGGGAAGCCGTCGAGTACAAAATATTGTTTTAGCCAGACAAGTAGCCATGTATCTAGCTCGTGAACTAACAGATAACAGCCTACCAAAAATTGGACGAGAATTTGGCGGCAAAGACCATACAACAGTTATACATGCGCATGGAAAAATCAAAACTAGACTTGAAACGGACGACAGCTTACGCCTTGAAATTGAGAATATCAAAAACAAGATAAAATAAAGGTGTGGATAACATTTAATTTACCTGAGGTTTTTCCACAAGTTGTGAACAAGTCTCAAAACTTGATTTTAGCAACTTCAAATCATTTTTCCACAGCTTCCACAAGAACTACTATTACTATTAACTTAATAATCATAAATAATAAAAGGAGTCCCTATGATTCACTTCTCTATTAATAAAAATTTATTCCTGCAAGCTTTGAATACAACTAAAAGAGCTATCAGTACCAAAAACGCTATTCCAATTTTATCAACAGTTAAAATTGATGTAACGAAAGAAGGCATTACCTTGATTGGTTCCAATGGTCAAATTTCCATTGAAAACTTCATTTCAGTTAAAAATGAGAATGCTGGACTTTTAATTACTTCACCAGGTTCTATTTTACTAGAAGCAACTTTCTTTATTAATGTTATTTCTAGTTTGCCTGATATTGTGCTTGATTTTAAAGAAATTGAGCAGAAACAAATCGTCCTTACTAGTGGAAAGTCAGAAATTACGCTGAAAGGAAAAGATGCTGATCAATACCCACGCATTCAAGAAGTTTCTACCAATAATCCGCTAGTTCTGGAAACAAAAATTCTCAAAAATATCATCAATGAGACAGCTTTTGCTGCTAGCACTCAAGAAAGTCGTCCTATTTTAACGGGTGTTCATTTTGTTTTAACAGACAACAAATCACTCAAAACAGTTGCGACAGATTCTCATCGAATGAGTCAAAAAAAGATTACTTTAGAAAAGAACGGAGATAACTTCGATGTGGTAATCCCTAGTCGTTCTCTGCGTGAATTTACGGCTGTTTTCACAGACGATATTGAAACAGTAGAGGTTTTCTTTGCCAATAATCAGCTCCTCTTTAGAAGTGAAAATATCAGTTTTTATACGCGCCTGCTGGAAGGGAACTATCCTGACACAGACCGCTTGATTCCGACAGAATTTTCAAGTGTGGTGACCTTTAATACTAATAATTTACGCCATGCCATGGAGCGGTCGCGCCTTCTATCCAATGCTACCCAAAATGGAACAGTGAAATTGGAAATTGTGAAGGGCATTGTCAGCGCTCATGTGCATTCACCAGAAGTTGGACGCGTAAATGAAGAAATTGATACAGAAAGTGTGTCAGGAGAAGATTTGACTATTAGTTTCAATCCCACCTATTTGATTGAAGCTCTAAAGGCAGTTGATAGTGAGCAGGTGACCATTAGCTTTATTTCAGCTGTTCGGCCTTTCACCTTGGTACCAAGCGAAGATGCTGAAAACTTTATCCAGCTCATCACTCCAGTCCGTACCAATTAGAAGATAATATTTAAGACAAGGTTGGATACGTCCGCCTTGTTTTATTTCAATAATTTTCAAGTAAGTAGACTCAAAAGATGTGATATAATACGGGTATGATTATATACTGATCAGTCTACATAGAGGACTGAAAAAAGAAATGGAAAAATAATATTATTAAAAGGAGCAGCATATGTACGAACTTGGAACTTTTGTAGAAATGAAAAAACCTCATGCTTGTACAATTAAGTCAACTGGCAAGAAGGCTAATCGCTGGGAAATTACACGCTTGGGCGCTGATATTAAAATTAAATGCAGCAACTGCAATCATGTCGTCATGATGAGTCGCCATGATTTTGAGAAGAAAATGAAGAAGATTCTAGATTAGATTCTAGGATGGTTTCTTTGAAAATATTGCAACAATAGATTCCCTATGTTTTTTTAAAATTTCGTGGAGGAGATTGGTGTGTGATTTTCCCAAACCTCAATATGATAGCCATTATCAAGACTTTTTAATTGTTCTAATTCCAGTTAAAAAGACTTCACATGTTTTTACTTTTTGTGTTATAATGTTAGGGATTGAAATGTGAACGGAGAATAGTAAAATATGGCTTTGACAGCAGGAATCGTTGGTTTGCCAAATGTTGGCAAGTCAACTTTATTTAATGCAATTACAAAAGCAGGGGCAGAAGCTGCCAACTACCCTTTTGCGACAATTGATCCAAATGTCGGTCGGGTAGAAGTGCCAGATGCTCGTTTGGATAAATTAACAGAATTGATTAAACCTCAAAAGAAGGTTCCCACTACATTTGAGTTTACAGATATTGCAGGTATTGTAAAGGGAGCTTCGAAAGGTGAAGGTTTGGGAAATAAATTCTTGGCCAATATCCGCGAAGTGGATGCTATCGTTCATGTAGTCCGTGCCTTTGATGATGAAAATGTCATGCGGGAACAGGGCCGTGAGTCTGAATTTGTCGACCCCATGGCTGATATTGAGACCATCAATCTAGAGCTTATTTTGGCCGATCTGGAAAGCATTAACAAACGCTATGCGCGTGTTGAGAAAATGGCTCGTACCCAGAAGGACAAGGACTCAGTTGCAGAATTTAATGTTTTGCAGAAAATCAAGCCTGTTCTGGAAGATGGTCTGTCAGCTCGGACAGTTGAATTTACAGAAGAAGAACAAAAAATCGTCAAAGGTCTCTTTCTTTTAACGACTAAACCTGTGCTTTATGTGGCCAATGTCAGTGAAGATGAGGTGGCTGATCCAGACAATATTGACTATGTGAAGCAGATTCGTGAATTTGCGGCTACAGAAAATGCTGAAGTTGTTGTCATTTCAGCGCGTGCAGAGGAAGAAATTTCTGAACTGGATGATGAAGATAAGGCAGAATTTTTGGAAGCTATCGGCTTGACAGAGTCAGGTGTAGACAAATTGACACGTGCAGCCTATCATCTGTTGGGGCTTGGAACCTACTTTACCGCTGGTGAAAAGGAAGTCCGAGCTTGGACTTTCAAGCGTGGCATGAAAGCTCCTCAGGCAGCTGGTATTATTCACTCAGACTTTGAGAAAGGTTTCATCCGTGCAGTGACGATGTCTTATGATGATTTAGTGAAATATGGATCTGAAAAGGCGGTAAAAGAAGCTGGACGCTTACGTGAAGAAGGAAAAGAATATATCGTTCAAGATGGCGATATTATGGAATTCCGCTTTAATGTGTAAATTAAGTGTAAATTTAAAATAAGTAGGTTGGAAAGAAATTTCCAGCCCTTTTGACTTTTATAAAGGAGTAAGATGACAAAATTAATTGTTGGATTGGGGAATCCAGGAGATAAATATATTGAAACAAAACACAATGTTGGTTTTATGTTAGTTGACAAGATGTGTAAAGAATTAAATCTAAAGTTTACAGCAGATAAGATTTTTCAAGCGGAAATTGCTTCAACTTTCTTAAATGGAGAAAAAGTCTATTTTGTAAAACCAACGACTTTCATGAATGAAAGTGGTAAAGCAGTTCACGCTTTGTTAACTTACTATGGATTAGGTATAGATGATTTGGTCATTATCTATGATGATTTAGATATGGAAGTTGGAAAAATTCGTCTTCGTACCAAGGGTTCGGATGGCGGGCACAACGGTATCAAGTCCATCATTAAACATATTGGAACACAGGAATTCAAGCGAGTAAAAATTGGCATAGGAAGACCTAAAAATAATATGTCAGTTATTCATCATGTTTTAGGAAAATTTGATCAGGAAGATTATATCAGTATTTTAAATACACTAGACAGAGTTGACAATGCTGTAAATCATTATTTACAAACTGATAATTTTGAGCAAACTATGCAACAATATAATGGATAAGACAATGACACTACTTGATATATTTGGTCGAAATCGACAAATTGTAGACTGGAAGAAACAATTACAAAAGAAGACCCGGCAGTTAGTAATGGGACTTTCAGCTTCAACAAAAGCTTTGGCGATTGCCAGTAGCTTAGAAGAGCAGGAGAAAATCTTAGTCATCACTTCGAGTCAAAACGAAGCAGAGCGTCTAGCTAGTGATTTGATTTCTTTGTTGGGAGAAGAAAAGGTCTACACTTTCTTAGCAGATGATACGCCTTTGGCTGAGTTTGTTTTTTCATCTCAAGAAAAAATCTTTGTCCGATTAGAGGCCATGAATTTTTTATCGGACAAAGAGAAAAATGGTATTCTAATCATCAACGTTGCAGCCAGTCGCTTATTATTGCCCCAGCCTGATATTTTTAAAAAATCTGAGCTTATCCTTTCTGTTAGTAAAGAATATAATCTTGACAAGCTAGTAAATTCTTTGTCAAGGAACGGTTATAAAAAAGTTTCGCAAGTTCTCAGCCAAGGAGAGTACAGTCTGAGAGGGGATATTCTGGATATTTTTGAACGCTCGGGTCAATATCCTTATCGGATAGAATTTTTTGGAGATGAGATTGATGGCATAAGGATTTTCAATCCTGAAAATCAACTTTCTCTTGAAAATGTGGAAGAGATTTTGATAGATCCTGTCACAGATCTTCTATTGACAGAAGAAGATTATGCAAGAGGACAGAAAAATCTAGAAGCAGCTCTTTCTAAGGTTCTTGATCCTTCTTTGAAATCCTATTTAGAAGAAGTATTGAGCTCTGCTAGAGAGCAATTTCATCATGCCGATATTCGCAAATTTCTTTCTTTATTCTATCAGAAAGAATGGACTATTTTAGACTATTTGCCAACGCACACTCCTATATTTTTTGATGATTTTCAAAAGATAATGGACAAGCATGCCCAGTTTGAATTAGAAGTTGCCAATATCTTGACAGATGATTTACAAAATAGTAAAGCACTGTCAAACCAACAATACTTTGCAAATAACTATCAGGACTATCGTAAATATAAACCTGCTACATTTTTTTCTAACTTTCATAAAGGCTTAGGAAATCTAAAATTTGACGCGCTTTATCAATTCAATCAATATCCAATGCATGAATTCTTTAGTCAGTTTCCTCTCTTAAAAGAAGAAATCAATCGCTTTAGGAAATCGGATTATACGGTAGTCTTGCAGGCAAATTCAGACTTAAGTTTACAGAGTTTACATAAGACTTTACAGGATTATGAGATTCATTTAGATTACATCAAGGAAAAAGATATCCATGAAAAAGCTGTCCAGCTCATAGAAGGAAATCTAGTTCAAGGATTTAATTTTGTCGATGAAAAAATCGTTTTGATTACTGAACATGAGATGATTCAGAAAAAAATCAAACGTAGGATTCGTCGTCAAAATATTTCTAATGCTGAAAGGCTAAAAGACTATAATGAGCTGGAAAAAGGCGATTATGTGGTTCATAATATCCACGGTATTGGTCGCTATTTAGGAATTGAAACAATTGAAGTTTCAGGAATTCATCGGGATTATTTGACGATTCAGTATCAAAATACAGATCGTATCTCCATTCCGGTGGATCAAATCAACCTTCTGTCTAAATATGTAGCTAGCGATGGAAAAGCACCTAAAATTAACAAATTAAATGATGGGCGTTTCCAAAAAACGAAGCAAAAAGTCCAGCATCAGGTTGAAGACATTGCCGATGACCTTATTAAATTATATGCAGAGCGTAGTCAATTAAAAGGTTTTCAATTTTCTAGTGACGACCAGTATCAAGTAGAGTTTGACAATGCCTTTCCCTATGTGGAAACAGATGACCAACTCAGAAGCATCCAGGAAATCAAGAAAGATATGGAGAGTGACCGTCCTATGGACCGACTCTTGGTTGGAGATGTTGGTTTTGGGAAGACCGAGGTGGCTATGCGGGCTGCTTTTAAGGCTGTCAGCGATCATAAGCAGGTGGCTATCTTGGTTCCGACCACTGTTTTAGCTCAGCAACACTACACAAACTTTAAAGAACGTTTCAATGATTTTGCCGTAAATGTCGATGTTCTCAGCCGTTTCAGAAGTAAAGGAGAGCAAAAAGAGACTCTGGAAAAGTTGGAAAAAGGGCAGATTGATATTATTATCGGTACCCATCGCCTACTATCAGCAGATGTGATATTTTCCGATTTAGGGCTACTGGTGATAGATGAAGAGCAGCGCTTCGGTGTCAAGCATAAGGAAAAGTTAAAGGAACTAAAAAAGAAGGTTGATGTTCTGACCTTGACGGCTACCCCTATTCCAAGAACCCTACACATGTCGATGTTAGGGATTCGAGATTTGTCAGTAATTGAAACACCACCAACAAATCGTTATCCAGTCCAAACCTATGTTTTAGAGAATAATAGTACAGTTATTCGGGATGCGGTTTTACGTGAAATAGACCGAGGCGGACAGGTTTACTACCTTTACAATAAAGTTGACACCATTGAGCAAAAAGTTTCCGAATTAAAAGAGTTGATTCCAGAGGCTTCAATTGGTTATGTTCATGGACAGATGACTGAGATACGTTTAGAAAATACCTTACTAGACTTTGTTAATGGCGAATACGATATTTTAGTCACAACAACGATTATTGAAACAGGTGTCGATATTCCAAATGCAAATACTCTCTTTATCGAAAATGCTGACCACATGGGTCTGTCAACCTTGTATCAACTTCGTGGTCGGGTTGGCCGCAGCAATCGAATCGCCTATGCCTATCTTATGTATCGGCCAGATAAAACTCTAACTGAAGTTTCAGAAAAAAGACTAGAAGTCATTAAAGGATTTACCGAGTTGGGATCTGGATTTAAGATTGCCATGAGGGATTTGTCTATCCGAGGAGCAGGAAATATTTTAGGAAGTTCACAGTCAGGTTTCATTGATTCTGTAGGATTTGAAATGTATTCTCAGTTTTTAGAGGAAGCGATTGCTAAAAAGCAAGGTAAGGAAACCAAGCGTCAAAAGAGCAATGCTGAAATCAATCTTCAGATTGATGCCTATCTTCCAAGTGATTATATTTCTGATGAACGTCAAAAAATTGAGGTTTACAAGAGAATTCGTGAGATTGACAATCGTGTAAATTATGAACATTTGCAAGATGAATTGATTGACCGCTTTGGAGAATATCCGGACGTAGTGGCTTATTTACTAGAGATTGGCTTAGTCAAGTCCTATCTTGATCAGGCTTTTGTAGCACTTGCTGAGCGGAAACAAGAATCTGTTAGCATTCGTTTTGAAAAAATCTCTCAGCAAATCTATCTGACTCAGGATTATTTTGAAGCTTTGTCAACGACAACTCTAAAAGCTCGAATTGGTGAGCAGAAAGGCTTGATTGAAGTCGTTTTTGATGTTCGGCATAAAAAAGATTTCGAGATTTTGGAAAACTTGCTGAACTTTGGTGAAAAACTAGTAGAAATAAAGAATCGAAAAGCTGAGTAAACATTACAATTCGGTAAAATTTCAGCTTTTTGGCTTTGTTTCTTTCAAAAGCATGATAGAATATTAAGAGAAAATCGAGGAAAAGACTATGAGATTAGACAAATATTTAAAGGTATCACGCATTATCAAGCGGCGCCCTGTAGCTAAAGAGGTAGCAGATAAAGGCCGTATCAAGGTAAATGGAATCTTGGCAAAAAGTTCGACAGATTTGAAAATCAATGATCAAATTGAAGTTCGTTTTGGCAATAAGCTATTAACAGTGCGGGTTCTTGAGATGAAAGACAGTACTAAAAAAGAAGATGCTGCGAAAATGTATGAAATTATCAGTGAAACAAGGATTGAAGAAAATGCCTAGAAATATTGTTCAGATAAATAATCGCTTTATCCAAGATGAAAATCAGCGTCGTAGATATCTTGACGAAGAACGTCGAAAAAGGAATCGCTTTATGGGGTGGGTTTTAATTCTAGTGATTCTGCTCTTTATTCTACCAACTTATAATTTATACCAAAACTATCAGACTTTGCTCAATCGTCGTGTTCAATATACAGAGTTGCAAAAGAAATATGAAAAGCTAAGTGAGGAGAAAACTTATCAGTCTGATATTGCGACCAAGTTAAAAGATGACAGCTATGCTGCCAAATACGCCCGTGCTAAGTATTCTTTTTCAAAAGAAGGAGAATACATTTATACGATACCAGATTTATTACCACAATAATTATGGAAAATGTACTTCAAAAGATAGAGCAATTTTTATCTTTTTCGGATGAAAAATTAACAGAATTATCCGAAAAAAATCAAGCTTTAAAACTTCAAGAAAAAACAAAGGAAAGGGGAGGTCATGCGTAAGTTACTTTTGCTGCTATTTTTACTGCCAGCATTATCTAGCAGTTTTACAGTCATCAGTACTGAAAAAGAGATTAGTTTAAATGAAGAAGAAAAATATCAGCTTACAAGTACAGTTTATGGCCGATACTATACCAGTATTCCGACTAATCCTAATGTTTATGAGGAAACTCCAACATTTACAGATGCTACTTTGACTACTGTAGCTGGAAAACTTCTTCCAGACCAGCCGATACAGTTGACAGAATTTCATGTCAATGAAGATGGAACTCCAATCTTTAAATTAAAGAATGGTCAGTTTGTTATTGCTGATAAAAACATGATTTATGAAGATACGGTTCAGTCTGTTACAAGTGTCAGTCAGGATATGTGGCTGTCTCCTAACTATGCTCTCTATGCTACTGTGCCTATCAACGGTTCTAAAAAAATTGCAGCGAAAGTGCTTCCTTATAGTAAAGTAAAGGTGGTTCAAGTTGCTCAAACGGCTAAGGGAGAATATGCGCAAATTGAAGGGCAAGGTTGGGTGTCTGTCGATTTTCTTTCCGAGGAGGACAATCGGATGGAGAAGGTTCAGGAGATTTTAACATCTAAATATAAAAAGAACGATTTTTCTATCTATGTAAAACAGTTAGATACAGGCAGAGAAGCTGGTATTAATCCAGATCAGCAGATGTATTCAGCCAGTGTAACGAAGCTTGCTTACCTTTATTATGCTCAGGAGGAACTGACCAATCATACACTTTCCTTGGATAAAAAATTGAAATATACTGCAGCGGTTAATGATTTTGCTGGTGCTTATAATCCTGAAGGGAGTGGAAGTATTTCTAAGTCATCGGACGACAAGGAATATTCTGTTCAAGACTTAATTAATGGTGTAGCAAAAGAATCAGATAATGTGGCTCATAATATCTTAGCTTACTATACAAGCAATCAATCTGACAGCAAATTTCAAAAGACTGTTGAAAAAATTGCGGGTAAAAAGTGGGATGTCGAAGGCAGGCAGGCATCTGCTCGAATGGCTGGGAACGTTATGGAAGCTATTTATGAGCAAAATGGTATGATTGTTGATGCCTTATCTCAGACTAATTTTGATGATCAGCGGATTTCTAAAAATATCAATGTAAAAGTCGCTCATAAAATTGGGGATGCTTATGATTTTAAGCATGATGTTGCTATTGTGTATGCTGACTCGCCATTTATTATTGCTATTTTTACTAATAATTCAGATTACGATACAATTTCAAAAATCGCAGATGATGTGTATGGAGTTCTGAAATGATGAATCAGGAATTTCGAAAGAAAATGCAGGAAAAACAGTATTTTCAAAACCATCAGAAAGTGCTCGTAGCAGTTTCTGGCGGTCTAGATTCGATGACTTTGTTCCATCTTTTGCACCAAAACAGGGAAGAGCTTGAGATTGAACTGGGAATTGCGCATATTAATCATAAGCAACGTCTGGAGTCTGATATGGAAGAACAAGAGCTGTCAAATTTTGCCCATCAACTTGGAGTGAAATTTTTCAGCTCAAATTTTTCAGGTGATTTTACCGAGGAAAAAGCTCGACATTTTCGTTATCATTTTTTTGAAGAAATCATGCTGACAGAAGGATACACAGCTTTAGTCACAGCCCATCATGCCGAGGACCAGGCTGAAACGGTGTTTATGAGACTGCTAAGAGGAGCAAGGATTTGCCATTTGTCAGGTATGAAAGAAATTCAACCTTTTGCAAATGGTGAATTAATTCGGCCTCTTCTTTATTTTCATAAGCAAGACTTTCCTGAAATTTTGCATTTTGAAGATGAGAGCAATTTTCAAAATGATTATCTTAGAAATCGCATCCGTAATCTCTATCTTCCTAGTCTAGAAAAAGAAAATCCTCGATTTCAGGATTCCTTGATTTCTTTAGGAAAAGAGGTGCAGGATTTGCAAACAGCCTTGTCTCATCTGACGCAAGGACTGGAAGTTACGAATCTAGAGGTTTTTAAGCAACAGATTCCTGAGGTTCAGAGTTTTCTTCTGCAGGAATATTTAAAGAAATTTCCTACTTTAAATCTAAATAAAAAACAATTTGCAGAAATACTAAGAATTTTACGAACAAAAGCCAATTATATTCACCACTTAAAGAATAACTACAAATTAGTCAAGGATTATAAGCACTTTGAAATCAGAAAAATCAGTCGTAAGTCTGATTTGAAAGTGGACTCAATTCTGTTAGAATGTGGTAATCTACTTCAATTTGGGGAGTATCAATTCTCATTTGGCTTTCCTTTGAATGGCGAAAATGTTCAAGAAATTTCTGTTTCACGTGAAACACCTCTTATCTTGCGTTATAGAAAACCAGGTGACTTGCTTTGTTTAAAGGGGCACCATAAAAAACTTCGGCGATTATTCATTGATCAAAAAATCCCATTTGAAGAACGAGAAAAAGCGATTATTATAGAACAGAATCAACAGATTCTGGCAATTGTAAATATTGCTATCAGTGATTTGAGTAAGGAATTAAAAAGTGATATAATGGGTACTGTACTTTATATTCAGAAATTAGATAGGTAAAATTATGCTAGAACAAGATATTAAAAAAATATTAATTACTCACGAAGAAATCGTAACTGCGGCTAAAAAGTTAGGGAAACAGCTGACAGTGGATTATCAAGATAAGAAGCCTATATTCGTAGGAATTTTAAAAGGTTCCGTTCCTTTTATGGCTGAATTGATTAAGCATATAGACACACATATAGAGTTGGATTTTATGCTGGTATCTAGCTACCATGGCGGCACAGCTAGCAGCGGAGTGATTAATATTATCAAAGATATTGATCAGGATATTGCTGGACGTGATGTTCTTTTTATCGAAGATATTATAGATACTGGGCAAACTTTAAAAAATCTTTGTAATTTATTTAAAGAAAGAAATGCAGCATCTGTAAAAATTGCGACTTTGCTGGATAAACCTGAAGGACGTGTTGTTGATATCAATGCAGACTATACTTGCTTTACAATTCCAAATGAATTTGTAGTTGGTTATGGACTGGATTATGAAGAATATTATCGTAATATTCCTTATGTCGGTGTCTTAAAAGAAGAAGTGTATACAAAATAAAGGTTTACTAAATATAAATGAAAAATAAACAAAATAATGGCTTTATAAAAAATCCTTTTCTCTATATTCTGATCATTGTAATTCTAGTTACAGGATTTCAGTATTTCTTTACAGGAAATGCTGCAGGACGCAGTCAGCAAATTAACTATACTCAGTTAGTTAAAGAGATTACGGATGATAATGTCAAAGAGATAAGCTACCAACCAAACGGTAGTGTCATTGAAGTATCAGGTACTTATAAATCTGCCAAAGAATCAAAAGATACAACAGGGATCCAGTTTTTTACTCCAGAAATCTCAAAAGTCAGCAGATTTACTAGTGTCATTTTACCCTCAGATACGACTGTCTCTGATCTTCAAAAGTTAGCTTCTGAACATAAAACAGAGATTACAATTAAGCGCGAGAGCTCAAGTGGTATGTGGATTAATATTTTTATTTCCATTGTTCCATTTATGTTCATTGCTTTCTTCCTAATGTCAATGATGAATCAAGGTGGTGGCGGCGGTGCTCGTGGAGCCATGAATTTTGGACGCAACAAAGCTCGCGCTACTAATAAAGAAGATATCAAAGTACGCTTCTCAGATGTTGCCGGAGCTGAAGAAGAAAAGCAAGAGCTTGTTGAAGTTGTTGAATTTTTAAAAGATCCAAAACGTTATACCAAGTTGGGAGCTCGTATTCCGGCAGGTGTTCTCCTTGAGGGGCCTCCAGGAACAGGTAAAACCCTTCTTGCTAAAGCTGTTGCGGGCGAAGCAGGCGTTCCTTTCTTTAGTATCTCTGGTTCAGACTTTGTAGAGATGTTTGTTGGTGTCGGTGCTAGTCGTGTGCGTTCTCTATTTGAGGATGCTAAAAAAGCAGCGCCAGCTATTATTTTTATTGATGAGATTGATGCAGTTGGACGTCAGCGTGGTGTTGGCCTTGGTGGCGGAAACGATGAACGTGAGCAAACCCTTAATCAGCTCTTGATTGAAATGGATGGTTTTGAAGGCAATGAAGGTATCATTATTATTGCTGCTACCAACCGTTCAGATGTATTGGATCCAGCCTTGCTACGTGCTGGTCGTTTTGATAGAAAAGTTTTGGTTGGTCGTCCTGACGTTAAAGGTCGTGAAGCCATTCTTCGTGTTCATGCTAAAAATAAACCGCTGGCGAAAAATGTTGATTTGAAGCTAGTTGCTCAACAAACACCAGGATTTGTCGGTGCTGATCTTGAGAATGTTCTTAATGAAGCTGCCTTAGTTGCGGCACGTCGTAACAAAACTGTTATTGATGCTTCTGATATTGATGAGGCAGAAGATCGCGTCATTGCTGGGCCATCCAAGAAAGACAAAACAGTATCACAAAAAGAACGGGAATTGGTTGCTTACCATGAGGCTGGACATACAATTGTTGGTTTAGTCTTGTCAAATGCTCGTGTTGTTCATAAGGTAACCATCGTTCCCCGTGGTCGTGCTGGTGGCTATATGATTGCCCTACCTAAGGAAGACCAAATGCTTCTGTCTAAAGAAGATATGAAAGAACAACTGGCTGGACTTATGGGTGGTCGTGTGGCTGAAGAGATTATCTTTAATGTTCAAACTACGGGTGCATCTAATGACTTTGAACAGGCAACTCAGATGGCTCGCAGTATGGTCACAGAATACGGAATGAGTGATAAACTTGGACCGGTTCAATACGAAGGAAATCACGCCATGTTTGGTGCAGCAAGCCCGCAAAAAACAATTTCAGAACAAACGGCTTATGAAATTGATGAAGAAGTCAGAAATCTTCTAAATGAGGCACGAAACAAAGCAGCAGATATTATCCAATCAAATCGTGAGACTCACAAATTGATTGCTGAGGCACTTCTCAAATATGAAACACTCGACAGTACTCAAATTAAATCTTTATATGAGAAAGGTCGAATGCCTGAGGAATCAGAAAAAGACTTAGATCGAGAAGCACATGCCCTTTCCTATGATGAAATTAAATCAAAAATGGAAGAAAAAAATTAAGAATGAAAGAAGTTAGAAAAATTCTAGCTTCTTTTGTTTAATTAATTATTGACAAGAGAGAAAAAATTGATATAATAGAACGTGTTCTAAAAAAAGATTAAATGGTCCGTTGGTCAAGGGGTTAAGACACCGCCTTTTCACGGCGGTAACACGGGTTCGAATCCCGTACGGACTATATTTTTATCATGCCCTGATTAGCAGCGACGCAGAACTATGTCGTAGGTTTGAATCCTACTTTATTTTGAAAACCCGTTAGGAAGACAGTACTGACCCCAAAAAGTTGGACAAAAAATAGGCTCTTTTCTACCATTTGTCAAGTCTGTCAAGGCTTTAAGTGAAAAATGAGATAAGA
>NZ_JPEN01000061.1 GCF_000767835.1 Streptococcus sinensis
CTGCGTCTTGCTCGACAATCCAAAAACAATTGAGAGGCTAGGACTTTTGTCCCAGCCTCCTTTCTTTGAATGTCTCCTTGCTTATCAGGCATCTAACATCCCAGCCTGCAGCTGATACATTTTCTTATACGTCCCATTTTGTGCTAGAAGCTCTTCATGGCTACCAGACTCAATAATGCGCCCTTTATCTAAGACATAGATGCAATTAGCATCCTGAATCGTAGATAGCCGATGGGTAATGGCAATAGTGGTTCGACCCTGCCGCATTTTCCGGAGAGAATGCTGGATCAGCTCCTCAGTTTCCGAATCGATATTGGCAGTGGCTTCGTCCAAAATCAAGATTTTAGGCTTGGTTGCGATGGTTCTGGCAAAGGCCAAAAGCTGTCGTTGGCCACTGGAGAAGGTGGAGCCGCGTTCAGTAACCGGACTATCATAGCCCTGAGCTAGCTGGCTGATAAAATCATGGGCATCGACAAAGCGAGCTGCTTCTTCGACCTCTGCTTGTGAGAGACTCTCCTGATACATGCGGATATTGGAGGCAATGCTACCGTGGTAGAGGAAGGGATCCTGCAAAACAAGACCAATATTCCGTCGTAACTCTGCTTGACTGTAGTCTCTGATATCTCTGCCATCAATAAGAATCTTACCTTTCTCAAATTCATAAAAGCGCAGGAAAAGGTTGATAATGGAGGATTTGCCCGAACCCGTTGATCCGACAAAAGCAATCGTCTCACCTTGCTTGACGCTAAAGGAAATATCCTTTAGAATCTCTCTCTTTCCGTCATAGGAAAAGCTTACATGCCGAAAGTCAATATTGCCTGCCTGAATCTCAGGTCCTTCTTCTGCTTGCTCAGGTTCAAAGTCTCGACGATCCATCAGTTCAAAAACGCGCTCCGCAGCCACCATCGATGTCTGAAGAACTGAGTAATTTTGCATGACATCGATCAAGGGATTGAAAAGCTGGTTGACATACTGGATGAAAGCATACATGACACCTGCAGTTACTCCAGCTATTTGCCAGCTCAAGCCAAAATAAGTCAGAATGACTGCATAAGCCAAAATTTTCAGCAAGGACATGGCCGGTCGCAGAAAGAGGCTGTTCACATTCAGATAGCGATTGCTAAAAGCCAAATGTTCCCCATTGATTACTTCAAATTCTTCTAAAAGCCGCTCTTCCTGACCAAAGGCTTGGATAATCCGCATCCCTTCAATGCTCTCAGAAAGTTTGACATTCAGGTCGCTCAGTCTGGCTCGAACCTGTTTGAGCAAGCGATTAGAGAGCCGTTGATACAGGATAATCGAGCCAAGCATGATAGGCAAAAAGAGGACAATCAGCAAAGTCAGCCGCCAATTCAGAGCCAGCATGGTTGCGATTGTCACCACCAAGATAAGCATGGAGCTGAGGAAGTTAGAAAAAATACTGCTAAACATATCAGCTACTGACTGGGTATCATTGGTCAAGCGAGAAACGATAGCCCCTGCTGCTGTCTGATCAAAATAAGCCATCCGTAATTGCTGCATATTCGCAAAAGTTTCCTGTCGAAGATCACGGACAATGCTGTAGGCCACCCTTGCAAAAGCATATTGCCCCAGAAAAGTGAGAAGCACCCGCAAAAGAAAGAGACCATAGTAAATCCCCAGCAGATAGAGACCGCTTGTGGCTGCCTCTCGATTGACAAACTGATCAATGTAAGAACGAGCCAAGAGCGGCAAGGCCGTTGTCACCAGAGTTGTCGCAAAAATAAAGACTAGAGCCAGTAGACTAATCCATTTGTAGCGCCACATATAACCTAGGAGGCGTCTAAAAGTTGATTGTTTTGTCATCTTGCAGACTCCTCCTTAAAGCGTTCATATAGTTGCTGATTTTGATAGGTTTGAGCATACCAGCCCTGTGCTGCTAGAAGTTCTTGGTGGGTTCCTCTCTCCTTGATGTGTCCATTCTCCAGCACTAAAATCAAATCCGCATGGACAATGGCTGACAGACGATGAGCATTGATAATGGTCGTCTTGTCAGCTCGCTCCTGCTTGAGATTTTCTAAAATCACATGCTCGGTCTTGGCATCCACTGCTGACAAGGAATCATCCAAGATCAAAATTTCTGGATGTGTGATGAGGGCTCTGCTCATAGCCAAACGCTGCTTTTGACCACCAGAAAGCGAGACACCCCGCTCACCAAGCAGCGTATCCAAACCATCTGGCATAGACTTAATATCCTCATAAACACCACACAGCTGGGCTGATCGGATGACTTGCTCATCTGACAGTTCTGGATTGGCAAAGCGGATATTGTCCCGAATGGACAGGGCAAAGAGAATCTGATCCTGAGGTACATAGCCAATCAGACTTCGCAGATCCTTAAGAGCATACTCTCGGATATCGTGCCCATTCAGATAAATAGCTCCTTCCTGAATATCCTGCTCCCGTAGCAAGAGGCGTAGCAAGGTGGTCTTGCCAGATCCAGTCGGCCCGACAATTCCCAAGGTCTGCCCTTTTTCTAATGTAAAGTGAATATCCTTCAAAGTCACTTCGTTCTCATAAGCAAAGTAATCTATCTCATAGTCCAGTCGACCATTTTGAATACTGGCAAGTGGCTGCTGGGCTTCCTCGACATCTGACTCCTCAGCCAGCAAGTTCTCAATCCGTTCATAGGAAACGGCTCCCCGCTGGCTGATATTCACTAGGTACCCCATCGCTTGCAGCGGCCACACTAGCATATCCAGATAAGTCATAAAGGTAACCAGCTCACCGACTGTAAATTGACCTTGGGAGATAAACATTCCTCCGAAAATCAGGGTCAGAACATAGGATAAGCCGACAAAAATCAGCACCATAGGGTCAAACAGGGAATTATACTTAGCAGCCAAGATATTCTTTTGATAGACTTCTTGGTTGATGGTCGCAAAAGACTCCGTCTCCGCATTCTGATAGCCAAAGGACTTGGTTACTTTAATCCCCGCTACGCTTTCCTGAACTTTATTGTTGAGATCAGAAAAAGCCTCCTGAGCGGCTTTAAAGCTCTCGTGATTCTTCCGACCAATCAAGCTGGTTCCCCAAGACAGAAAGGGCAGAGGGAGAATGGCAATCAGGGTCAACCGCCAGTCCAAGACCAGAAACATGGTGATGAGGGTCACCAAGGCCGTAATAGAAGCATCCACCGCTGACATAACACCACCGCCAGCCACGCTGACTACGGCATTGATATCATTGGTTGCGTGAGCCATGAGGTCACCCGTTCGGTATTTTTGATAAAAACTTGGCGACATATGCGTAAAATGCTCAAAAAGCCGAAAACGTAAGATGCGTCCCAGATTATTTGCTGTGCCAAAGATGTAGAGCCGCCAGACATACCGCAAACCATACATAATAAAAGCAGACAAAATCAAAAGAAGAAGATTATAAGCCAGTTCCCCAGCAGTCAGATTCTGCCCAGCAATCCGGTCTATAACCTGTCCAATGACCCGTGGCGGAATCAGATTAAACACACTGACCAGAGACAAGGCCAAAATGCCGATAATATAGCGCCGCTTCTCCAGTTTAAAAAACCAGTCCAGTTTTCTGATAAGATTCATTTCGTTTCCTCATTCCAAACAAAGGACGGACAGCCCCTAATCCGACTGTCCGTTTCTCACTATCTCTATTATACGCTATTTCAGCTGAAAATGAAACTCTTGTAAATCATGCTCATTTTTTCTTGGTCAGAGCAAAACTGGTATCCAGCAAATCAAAAAGTTGCTGATCCGACAGCGTCCCATCCAGAGGCAGGCTGAGCCAGTATTTTTTATTCATATGAAAGGCGGGATAAATTCCTTTTTGATGAATAAGTTCCGCAACTCGGTCACTCTTGACATTGAGAACCTCGATCGCACCACTGCGATCCTTCTCAAACTTAGACCAGTCGGTCGTCAAAAAAGCTCCGTACCATTTCTTGCTATCCTGATGGCGAAAAACAGCTGCCCCATTAGTGCTTTTACGAGAAGAATTCTCCCAGAGATACTCCAACTGTCCCTGATAAGTAGCTGCCACATAGCTACTCAGTCGCTGACTTTGCTCATAAAGAAAGCCTACTTCCTCAAAGCAATGCTGCCGAATATCCAGCAAAACCTCCTGACAGGCCGCCCTGACTTGTCCGACAAATTCTCCTGCCATACTTTCCATCTTGACCTGCCGGTATTCCTCACCCGTATCTAGGTCAAGCACCTGAAAATCCAGCTCTCCATCGGAAATCAGCACATCCATCTGGAAGTTGCCATCCATTATCTCAGTTGAATAGTTGTATTCTGCACCAGCCTTGACAAAGCCATAATCCAGCAAACTTTCTTCCTTCAGCCTGTATTTTTTAAATAAATCCAGCATGAACTTGCCTGCTAAAATACTACTTTGGTACCGTGTAATTGATCAACACCCAAAGTGTCAGCAATCTCGGCACGATTTTCTAGATTAATCCCACCACCAGGTAAAATCTCTATCCGCCCTGCCGCATGCTCAATCAGCTCATCTATCCAAGCTAAATGCTCGAAAATCGACTCTGATGCTAATCCTCCGTGAGTCAAAATCCGCTTCACTCCATGTTCAACCAACCAGTCTAACTCCCCAAACTGATACTCAGCAGGAATCGCATCAAAAGCCATATGAAAGACCACATCTAGCCCCTGAGCGGCTTCTAGCAACCGCTCCATCTTAGGATAATCGATCTCATTATTTTCTGTCAAAACTCCAAAAACTAGGCCATGGCTGCCCGCCTCACGTGCCTTCTGAATATCTGAAAGCATCATCTCGATTTCCAAATCTGAATAGACAAAATCTCCACCGCGAGGACGAATCATGGTCATCACAGTTGCATCATAAGGCTGGACCATGCGAACTGCTGCCTCAATGACACCGTAGCTAGGCGTTGTCCCACCGACTGTCAGATTGTCACACAGCTCAATCCTCCTTGCTCCAGCCTCCAAAGCCTTGTCTACCAAAGTCACATTCTCCGCACAAAATTCATAAATCATAGCACTACCTCAAATTTAATATATTGATTTTTTCTATCTATTATAACACAAAAATCTCGCTGAGTTTAGCTGCTGCCAAATTTTCTGCTTTCTGTTTTACACCAGTCTAGCCACTGAATCTGATAATCCGACTGAGACAAAATCCTATTCTGCAAATCAGCTATTGAAAAGATTCCTCTTTGCTCACAGGCTTGGACACAGTATCTGTAAAAATCCCAGTTGAGCTCGTCTCCATCAAAATAGACTGGAATATCCAAAAGCCCAGCACAATAGGCCTTAAAAGCTCTGCTATGTCCATCGGTAAAGAAAATCTTACCATCCAAGCGTTTTATGGGTAAGGGAGACATCTCCCCAGCTTCAAAATCAATACTAATCTTGTCCAGCTTGTCCTGTGAAAGATAAAACTGACTAGGCTGAATCTTCGTAAGAGGTAAGCTTAAATCCAAAGCGTAGGCCCATCCTTTCTCCATAGGAACTATTTGGTAAAAACCAATCGCTTCAAACATTCGGCGTGAAGCTTGATTAAAATCAAAAATCTCTTGGATAGTCAGCTGATGATAACCTAGCAAACGCCCACGCTCAACCAAGGCAGAAATGACTTTTCTTCCAATCCCCCGCCCCCGATAAGCCGCATTGCCTATCAGAATAGGCAAATCTTCCTGCCAAAAAGTCACATCACCAATTGGCAACCAACGCTCCTGTTCCCATACCTCGATAAAATACACTTCGCCCCGTTCCGCCAAATACTCATACATCCTTTGAATCCTCTCCAGTGAGTATGGATTTCTATTTCCATCAATCAAATAAATCACCTCTGGATCCTGATACCAATCAAAAGCTAACTCAAACTGACCATCATAAGCCCGCAAACGCAGGCCATTATCAACCATTATTGACTCTTCTTGTCTGACATTTGGAATAGGCATCTTTTCTCCTTTACAACTGAAAAACGATAGTATAAAAACTCCACTTGAGCTAGTGCAAACCAGCATCAAATGAAGTTTTTAAAAATGAGGTTAAAGCAACCCCACACTGAACTGGATTTTCACATGATTATCCTGAAGACTGACCTTATCAATACTGAACTGCGACTGAGGCAAAGAGAAGATGAAATGATCCCCTTCGATTGCAATAGAGTTATTATTGGCCGCCAGATGCTGTTTGAGAATAGCAGTCACCAGAGATTTAGGGATGGGAAACTTCCCCAATTTGGCACTAGTAATATCAAAATGCAAAACATTATTTATAAAAACCACATCCAAGTCCAAATCCACCTTACTATCCACAAAGGCCAATTTAAGAGGATACTGGACTCTGAGTTTGTCTCCATTGATACTGTAAACAGCCTCCAGCAACTCCTTATTCTGATCGTCTGACAAGAAAGTTTTTAAGAGCTGATTAACCTGAGCAGTATTGAGAGATACTTCTGTACTGATGCCCTGAGCTGTAACATTAGCATTGCTCAAAGCCGGCTCAATAATACTGGTCCAAGAAGCGCTTCCTTCAATATTTTTTAATTGTTCCTTTGAGTTGACTGATGATGGCACTAAAAATATGACCGCTGCCAGAAAGAGCAATATAGCAAACCCAAACAGTTTTCTAACTAGTTTAAACATAGTATTTTCCTTTACATTTCAACATCCATTCTATCAACAGACATCAGTATTTATCTTATTTTACACTATTTTCCGATGTTTTTCTGTAACAAAACCATTAAGAAAATGACAGTAGGATAAAAATATAAGCAATCTGAAAAATCAGCTGTTTTCAAATAGCAAAAAAAGAGAAGACATCTCGGTCTTCTCTTTTTCCAGAATCATTTCTATAAAATTCTATTTATTTTTTTCGACGTGGTCAGCCAGTTCTTCCTGTGCTTTCTTATTTGAAGCAGCCGTTTCTTCTTCCCATTTTTTCTTAGCAGCTTCGTATTCCTTCACAGTCACAACATCAGACTGCAGTTTAGTCAACTTGAAGTTGAATCCTGAAGCACCCTTAGCCCCTACAAGAGAGTAAGCCTTACTAAACGGCACTGACTTCGTCACACGCGGAGTTGCGCCTTGAGAAATTGTCGGCATAATCAAACCGCTATCAATGAGCCAAGCTTCAGCTTCTGCATATTTTTCATAACGAGCTTGGACATTTGTAGTTTCTGCATTTGCTTCTTCAAGCATACTGGTATATGTATCTAAACCAAGTGCTTTAACTTTTTCATTATTCACGTCTTGACCAGGTTCAAAACCAAAGTTTTGTAGACTTCCTCCGTTTTTAATATTCAGAGTATCCAAATAAGTAGATGGATCTTGATAATCCGCAGTCCAACCACCACCAGAAAGGTCATAATCTTTTTGAGCAGCAGTATTTGCAAAGTAAGTAATATTATTAATATCATCAGTACTCATCTTCTGCAGATCAATGACAACATTTTCTGCACCAAGGTTTGATTCGATGGACTGTTTCATTGAACTTGCCCATTGAACTGAAATTGAGCTTGACTGATCAACCGGCATGTCCAAATGAATTGGGAACTCCACTCCTTTAGCTTGGAGAGCAGCTTTTGCTTCTGCAAATTTTGCTTTTGCTTTTTCGGGATTATAGTAAGCATCCTGCGCATCTGAGAAATCCATATTTTCCCATTGAGTACCGTATTTTACTACTTTTTCTGAGACTACTTCGCCAAATGTTTTATCCCCAATTTGAACAAAAGTAGGCGGAACCAGCAAGTTTCTCAACAGTTTAGTTGCACCAGCTTCACCATTTCCTTGAGCTCCGTATGAGGTACGGTCAAACGCAAAGTTCACCGCTTGACGGAACTCTTTATTCATAATCGCTTCATTAGTAGCAGACTTTTGAGCGTCAGTTGTTTTGGAAGTGTGATTATATGATTGACGGTTGTAGTTAAAGTTAGCATAATAAGAAATTGAGTCTTGTTCGCTGTAAATAATGTTATCAGCGTATTTCTTCTGAGCAGCAGCAAAACCAGAGCTATTTGGGTACAGACGAGCAGCACTATAAACGCCATCATTAAAGTTACGAATGAGAGCTTCCTGGTCCGTTCCATCATAGTAAGTTAGTTTAATATTTTCAATGCTAACTTTATCCTTGTCATAGTAGTTTGGATTTTTAACAAATTCCATCACAGACTTTGAAGTCAAAGCTTTCAAAAGGTAGGGACCATTGTAAAGGATACTTGATGGTTTCACAGAACCAAAATTGCTTCCTTCCGATTTAACAAATTCTTCATTTACTGGGAAAAGAATGGTACTAGTCGTCTTAGAATTCCAGTAAGGTTCTTGCCGAGTCAGTGTGTACTGAACAGTGTAGTCATCCAGAGCTTTGACACCAACATTTGCAAAATCTTTATCTTCTCCTCTTACATAGGCATCCAAGCCTTTGACAGAATCTTGCACCAAGTAAAGAGCTTCTGAATTTTCATCAGCTGCATATTTCAGACCAGCTACAAAGTCTTTTGCTTTCACATCCGCATATTCTTCACCTTCAGAAGTATACCATTTCGCATCTTTTCGTAGCTTATAAGTATAGGTAAGACCGTCTTCCGAAACTGTCCATGACTCTGCCAGAGATGGAATCAAATTCCCGTATTCATCATTTTCTAACAAGCCATCGACCAAATTAGTGATCACGTCAGAAGTCGTTGCACGGTTTGCAGTAAGGTAGTTCAAGCTATCAGGATCTGATCCATAAACATAGGTATAAGTTGAAGTACTGGATGTTGAATTCCCACAACCAGACAGTAACAGGCCAGCACTAAGTACGACACCAGTTGTAATAAGCCATTTAGATGCTTTCATTAATAAACCTCCTTTTAATGTTATATTTTATAACATGGATAATTATATCAAAAAAATATAAAAAGTAAATAGATAGAGGAGGAAAAACAACAAATATGTATGAATTTTCTAAAAATATTAGCCAAAACATAGAAACTTTGACAAACATTTTTTAAAAGAATATAATAAAATAAAGGTAATTAAGTGAGGAAAGATGATGGCCGATTCTAATTATATCACTCGTCTCAAACGTTCTGAAGGACAATTGAGAGGGATTCAAAAGATGATTGAGGAAAATCGAGATTGTTCAGATGTCCTTACGCAGTTACTAGCTGTTCGCTCTAGTGTTGACCGCGTTATTGAGATGGTTATTACAGAACATTTGACAGAGTGTTTGGAAAATCCTTTGGAAAACCCTCTGGATCAAAAAGAGCGTATTGAAAAAGCTATTCGTTTCCTCATCAGCCGAAAATAAGAAGGCAGTATCAAGCGCTCCTCTTGCTTTACTAATAGACAACCAAAATTGTAAATAAAATTATTTTTTTCACATGTACACACTCCCCCTTACCTCATATTTATAGAAGGAGATTCAAATGGACCCATACGTAGCAGTCAAAGAAAAATTAAAAGAATTGGATATTTCTTTTGAATTAGTTGAACACGAGCCTGTCCTGACGACAGAGCAAGCCGACTCCTTCATAGAGGGCATCGACGGAGTCCGCACCAAAACCATGTTTCTCACCAATAAGAAAAAAACAGCTTATTACTTGCTGATCATGGATGATAAAAAAATGCTGGACATGGATTTATTCAAAGATTTAGTTGGAGCTAATCGTATTAGAATGGCCTCCTCAGACAGTCTTTTCGAAAAAATGAAGTTACCTCCTGGCACCGTCTCTCCTTTTGGCCTTTTAAATAATAAAAGCAAAGATATCGAAGTCTTTTTTGACAAAGAAATCATGGATGAAAAACGCATGTGTTTCCATCCTAATACAAATAAGAAAACACTTTTCTTAGACACTAAGGATATCCTAACCTTCCTAGAAGCTATTGGTTACACGCCTCATATCATCGAATTATAAATCTATAACAAAAACGATTCAACTGCAAAATTGAATCGTTTTTTTATGTATCATTTAATCTCTCCTGACCAAGCGTTCATGCCACCCGAAACGTTGGTCACATCAAATCCTTGCATGGCAAGAAACTGGCAAGCTGCTGCTGAGCGTGCCCCTGCTTGGCAAATAATATAATATTTATACTGTGGTTCAAGCTTTTTATAGCCCGTTTCCAACTCACTTAGAGGGAGATTGGCAGCAGTCGGGATATGACCCGCTTGAAATTCATGTCTTTCACGCACATCTACGATTGCCAGTTGTTCAGATTGATACTGCTGCTCTAAGTCAGCTGCTGAGATGGTTTTCATTTTTCTACTCCTTCTGGTTTTACCATTTTGTATAAAGCATAGGCTCCGTCTAGATTTTTCACTGCAAATCCTGCTTGTTTTAAGATTCGCTCGGCAATATAGCTGCGCAGACCACTGTGACAGCTCACGATATATTCTGCTCCCTTATCCAGCTCAGCCAAGCGTTCTCTGAGTTCATTCAGCGGAATATGGACTGTCTTATCTGCCTTCAGGCGTCCTTGCTTAAACTCATTGAGTGTCCGGACATCTAAAAAGACTTTCCCGCTTGCCAGCTCATCTTCCAGCTGGTACCATTGGATATTTTCGCTCAATCCTTCCGCTAGATTCAAGGCTGCATAACCCAGCATATTGACCGGATCTTTGGCTGAGCCAAAAGGTGGTGCATAGGTAAACTCCAGCTCTGGCAAATCAAAAATCGTCAGATTTCCTTTAATAGCCGTCGCCAGGATATCAATCCGCTTGTCAACGCCTTTTTTACCCACACCTTGAGCACCATAGATTTTGCCAGTTTTTGGCTCAAAGAGCAATTTCAAGGTCAAGTCAGTCGCACCTGGATAGTAGCCTGCATGATCCTTACCGCTGACATGAATCGCTTGATAAGGCAAATGATTTTGCTGAAGGAAACGCTCGTTCAGGCCTGTTGAAGCGGCTGTCATGTCAAAGACACGCACAATAGCCGTGCCGATGCTTCCCTTATTCTTCCGCTCCAAGCCAGCAAGCACATCTGCTACCTGACGTCCTTGTCGATTAGCAGGCGAAGCTAGGGCAATCAAGGCATCATCGCCAGTAATTTCCTGCTTGACAAGGATGGCGTCTCCGACTGCAAAAATATCTTTCTGACTCGTCTCATAATGTTCATCAACTAAGATTCCCCCACGAAGACCTACCTCAATGCCTGCTGCCTTAGCCAAGCTATTTTCAGGCTGGACCCCAACAGAGAGAATAGTCACATCTGAAGCCAATTTTTGACCATCTTCCAAGACGATCACTTTGCCCTTTTCTTCGAAGCGAGTCGCTGACTGGGAAGTGATGACTTTCACTCCCTTATCGGCTAATTCCGCTTGGACAAAAGCTGCCATTTCCTCATCAAGTGGTGGCAAGACATGCGGTGCTTTTTCTACGATTGTCACATTCAGGCCACGCTTACGCAGATTTTCAGCCGTTTCCAAACCAATAAATCCAGCACCAATGACCACAGCCTCTTGAGGCTCTTCATCCAAGGCTAACATGATCTGATCCAAGTCTGGTACATTGCGCAAAGTGAATACATTATTTGCTTCTGAAAGACCTTCAACCTCAGGAATAAAAGGCTTCGCTCCCGGCGAAAGAATCAGCTTGTCATAATGCTCTGTGAACTCTGAACCTTCATGAGCCACCGTCACCATGTGCTCTTCAGGCGAAATTTTCACCACCTCATGAAAAGGACGCACATCCAAATTAAAGCGCGCCTTGAGACTTTCAGGTGTTTGAACCAAGAGAGCATCTCGCTCGGCAATTTCACCAGAAATATAATAAGGCAGGCCGCAGTTCGCAAAAGATACAAAAGGACCTTTTTCAAAAATCACAATTTCAGCATCTTCCATCAGCCGTCTTAAACGTGTTGCCGCAGACATACCACCTGCAACTCCACCAATGATAATAATTTTCATTGTTGTTCCTTTCTACTTTAAATGGTTTTCCCTGTCCAAGCGCTCATACCACCGCGGACATTGATGACATCGTAGCCCTTTTTCTTCAGCTTTTTCGCTGCCATCTTGCTCCGCATGCCTGAATGGCAGATGACGTAAATTGTCTCCTTATTAGATGGAGCAAATTGACCAATTTGGCTCAAAGGAACATTCTGGGCCTCTTTGATATGTCCTCTGCGAAATTCGGATGGCGTCCGTACATCAACTAGTTGGATATTGAACTTCAATCGCTTCTCCAACTCATCCGTTGAAATACTATCTATCTTTGTAAAAAAATGAAACATATTTTTTCTCCTTTATACCCCTATAGGGTATATTAAAACACTAAGAAGAGAAAATGTCAAGGAAACGATTTCAAATTTTTCCAAAAATAAAAATCCCAATCTTAAGACAGGGATTTTTATCAATAATGAATTATTTCGCAATTGGGTAAACTGATACTTGTTTCTTATCGCGACCTTTACGTTCAAAGCGTACTACGCCTTCAACTTTCGCGAACAATGTATCGTCTCCACCGCGGCCAACGTTAACACCTGGGTAGATGTGAGTACCGCGTTGACGGTAAAGGATAGATCCTCCAGTTACAGTTTGTCCGTCAGCTGCTTTAGCTCCAAGACGTTTTGCTTGTGAATCACGTCCGTTTGACGTTGAACCTCCACCTTTTTTATGGGCGAAAAGTTGCAAGTTTGCAAGATTCATTTTTAACATAGTGTTTTTCCTCCGTGTTAGTTTTCTGTGATAACTCTGGTTTGGACGAACTCAGATGAGTCCTCCGATAAGTTTGCCATTCCCAAGAAGAATGATTCAAAGAAAAGCTGAGTCATTTCTCTCTGGTGCGGCGGAATATCTGTCGGTATTTCTACTCGTAAAAATCCGCCTTCTTCTTCGTTTAATTCTAAGATTGGTTCGTAGCCTGCAAATTTTTCAATCGAATTGATAAAATTTATGGCAAGCGTAGAAACCGATGCACACACGACATCAAAGCCGTATTCGCCACTTTCGGCGTGTCCAGTAATTTCCGCACTCCTCAGCTCGCCATCTTCGGCTTTCTCAAAGACTGCCTGTATCATGTGTTCTCCTATAAATTAAGCGTTGATTGCGTTGATGACAACTTTAGTGTATGGTTGACGGTGACCTTGTTTACGGTGGCTACCTTTTTTAGGTTTGTACTTGTAAGTAACAACTTTCTTTTGTTTTCCTTGTTTTTCAACAGTTCCAACTACAGTAGCTCCAGCAACAAGTGGAGTTCCGACAACAGTTTTATCACCACCAACAAGAACAACTTCGTTAAAAGTCACTTCTTGACCAGCTTCAACATCCAATTTTTCAACATAGATAGCTTGACCAACTTCAACTTTAACTTGTTTTCCGCCAGTTTTAACGATTGCGTATGTGCTCATTATGCACCTCCTATGATTTTTTGGGGTTTCCCCGTATTTTTGTGAAGACTCGCCTAGCATCGTGGGACGAACCACTTAATACTCACTAAATATGAGCTACGATGTTCGAGCGGTTGCACAGGCTGTGCATAGTCAACATTCTTAGTATAGCACTTATTACCTACTTTGACAAGTAATATATTTGAATAAAAACAACTTTTTCAAATTATTTTCTTACAAACTAAAAAGCCAGGATTACCTGACTTCTTAATCTAAAATTACAATTCGATGTCACCAAAAAGATCAGCCATTGAGAAACCAGTTTGAGTTTCTGGAAGCTCAAAGTCACGTTTTTCTTGACGACGTGGGCGACGTGGACGAGATTGACGTTTCTCTTCTTTTTGTCCTTCTTCTTGAGCTGGACGTTCTTCAAGAGCCTTGATAGAAAGTGATACACGCTCAGCGGCAGCATTTACTTCAAGAACTTTAACAGTCACTTCTTGACCAACTTTAAGCGCATCTTTTGGATTTTCAACACGTTTGTGTGAAATTTGTGAGATATGAACAAGTCCATCAATTCCTGGCAATACTTCAACGAAAGCACCGAAGTCAGTCAAACGTTTTACTGTTCCTTCAATCACATCACCAGCAGCAAGTTTTTGCTCAACGCCATCCCAAGGTCCAGGAGTTGTTGCTTTAAGCGAAAGTGACACACGGCCTTCCTCTTCGTTCAAGTCAAGAACCTTCACTTCGATTTCTTCACCAACTGAAACAACAGATTTTGGTGAAACATTGCGTTCGTGAGAAAGTTCAGTCAAGTGAACCAATCCATCAACACCACCAAGATCAATGAAAGCACCAAAGCTTGTGATACGAGCAACTTTACCAGTCACAACATCACCAACATTGAGCTTGCCAAATACTTCCGCACGAGCTGCAGCTGCAGCTGCTTCTACAACTTCACGACGTGAAAGGATGAAGCGGTTTTCTTTTGGATCTACTTCTTTGATCTTAGCATCAAATTCTTGACCTACAAAACGCTCAGTGTTGCGAACGAAACGAGTATCGAGCATTGAAGCTGGAATAAATCCACGAAGTCCTTCAAACTCAACAGAAAGTCCACCTTTAACAGCACGAGTGCCCTTAACAGTAACAACTTCTTCTTCACGACCAACCAATTTATCCCATGCTTTGCGAGCTTCTAAACGTTTTTTAGATACTAGGTAAGTTACAGTATCAGTGTCTTTACCTACTACTTGACGAAGAACAAGCAATTCAAGTGTTTCACCTGGTTTTACAAGGTCATTAATGTCTGCATCACGGTCGTTTGTCAACTCACGAAGAGTCAAAACACCCTCAACACCAGTTCCAGCGATTGCAACATTAGCTTGGTTAGCGTCAACAGTCAATACTTCAGCAGTAACGACGTCACCCGGCTCAACTTGGCTAACACTGTTTAGCAAATCTTCAAATTCATTCATCTAAAAAAATCCTCCAACAATCAAGTATACTACTTGACATACTTATAATTATTTTCCTAAGCACCCGCAAACGACATTTGATTTATCTTTAACGTTTTCCACCCTATAAAGAAATAAAATATCCAACGATATTTTATCATTTATCTGATCTATTACCTAAGAACTGGGGTAGCTGGATTCGAACCAACGCATGAGGGAGTCAAAGTCCCTTGCCTTACCGCTTGGCTATACCCCAAGATGAGCGCTGACAAAAGTCACTTTATCATCATCACAAGTAACGCTAATGGAGAGAGAGGGATTCGAACCCCCGAACCCGAAGGAGCGGATTTACAGTCCGCCGCGTTTAGCCTCTTCGCTATCTCTCCGCAATCAACGACAACTATTATATCATTGATATCATGAAAATGCAAGCCCTTATTTACCTAAATTGTAGATTTCAATCAAACTTTCCACTGCTTTTTCAAGCTTTTTATAAAAACTTTCAACATTTCCATTTTTTACAACTGCAAATTGGCCATCAAACTCCGCAATCTCACCAATTATCTTTTTTCCAATGGAGAGGGTGTAGCCATCAAATTGATCGGCGCCGACCGTTACCTTGCTATCTGCAATCTGAATCTCAATTTTTTTATCTTTTTTACTCATTCTTCTACCTCTTTCAAGTCTCTATTTTACACGAAAATAGCTAAGCTGGCAAGTGATTTCGTCATTAAAAAGAGCCTCAAAGGGCTCTTGGGTTATTCATCTACTTTGACAATCCAACCTTCTGGAGCTTCCACATCACCAAATTGGATACCAGTCAGCTCATCATAAAGTCTGCGGGTCACTGGGCCGACTTCCGTCTCACTATAAAAGACATGGAAATCGTCACCGTGCTGGATTCCTCCGATAGGTGAGATAACAGCTGCTGTTCCACAGGCTCCTGCTTCAACAAATCGATCCAAATCATCAATAGCTACATCACCCTCAATCGGGGTCAGGCCCAGACGATGCTCGGCCAGATAAAGCAGAGAATATTTAGTAATAGATGGTAGAATGGATGGACTGAGCGGGGTCACAAATTCATTATCCTTGGTAATTCCAAAGAAATTAGCTGATCCGACTTCCTCAATCTTAGTGTGAGTCGCAGGGTCCAAGTAAATGACATCAGAAAAGTTCTTTTCTTTAGCAATTTTTCCTGGCAGAAGACTGGACGCATAATTCCCACCAACCTTAGCCGCACCTGTACCGTGTGGAGCTGCTCGGTCGTATTCATCCTGAATCAAGAAGTTCGTTGGCATCAAGCCACCCTTGAAGTAATTGCCAACTGGCATGGTGAAAATCGTGAAAATGTACTCCTCAGCTGGCTTTACTCCGATAATATCACCAACTCCAATCAAGAGCGGACGAATATAAAGGGTACCGCCTGTTCCGTATGGCGGAACATATTCTTGATTGGCGCGAACAACCTGCTTGACCGCATCCACAAACATTTCTGTAGGAACTTGTGGCATGAGCAGGCGATCTGACGTGCGTTGCAGGCGCTTAGCATTTTCATCTGGACGGAAAAGCTGGATACTGCCATCCTTAGTGCGATAAGCTTTCAGCCCCTCAAAAGCCTGCTGGCCATAGTGAAGACACGGCGAGGACTCAGAAATATGCAGGATCGCATCTTCAGTCAGCTGGCCCTTCTCCCACTGACCATTCCGGTAATGAGCGATATAGCGATAGGGTAATTTCATATATGAAAATCCAAGATTTTCCCAGTCAAGATTTACTGTCATAGTCTTTTCCTCTTTTCCTAATCTTTCAATTTATAGACACTCCCTATTTTACACCTTTTTATGAAAACTTCAAGTTTTATTTGCAATATTCTGAAAATTTCTTTTAAAAATGAGGCTGGGACAAAAGTCCTAGCCTCTCAATTGTCTTTGGATTGTCGAGCAAGACGCAG
>NZ_JPEN01000035.1 GCF_000767835.1 Streptococcus sinensis
TATAAAATAATTAAGAAAGGGTTTATACTGGCGGAAGCTACCCGCTAATATAAATATAAGGTGGATTTGTGTGATATAGAGTCTTAGGTGGAAGTGAATTGGAAAAAATATTTTTTTGAGAAGGCGTGAATGAATATAATAATATATTCATTCAAATGAGAAAGTGAGGAAATAATGATGAAACAAGGTGGAATGATGTTGAGTGGAAGGACTATTTTGGGCCTTTGCCTAGTTGTGATTGGTCTTTTGACCCTTGGTTATGGTGGGATGGAATTTGGCTTTGGTCTAAGTTTGGGCTTTCAGTCTTTTTTGATTGGTGGTCTTATTTGTATCTTGGTTGGATCGCTTGTAATGCCAAGCGTGGCGGTAGCTATCAAGCTGGTGGTCTTGGCTTTGACGGTGATTAGTATCTTGCTCGATATTCACAGTATGTCTGATTTGGAATTTCTCTTGCAACTGATGTCGGATGTGGCTGTTATAGGCTTTGCTGCTTTTCTGGCATTGATTTTTTTGAGAAAGTAGGGAGAGGAAATGATTGTAGTTTACGATTCAGTAACGGGTGTTGGGAAGCACTTTGCCGAATCGCTAGGCTATCCGACACAAAGCATCAAGGAAAAGTTGCAAGAACCCTGCATTCTCATTACTCGAAATGCAGGTGCTGGGAAAATTCCTTGGTCAAGCAAACGCTTCATCAAGAAACACTCAAGCCTGATTAAAGGTTTTGTCAATAATGGAGATTCTGTTAAGCATGGACGGACCTTTTGCGGGGCGACACCTTTGATTATCGAAAAATATGGGCTGCCGCACATCTGCGATATTGACCGAGGTGGTAAGGAAGACGACATCAAAATTGTGCAGGAATACCTAGCTAAACTCTGAGAGCGGAGTATCTATATGCTAAATTTCTAGAAAGAGGATGGGTGGTGATCACTCATCCTTTTAAGATGACAAAAATGTAAGTTTAAAGCTTAAAATGAAAGGTTATTCGATGGTAGCGGGACGGGGAATTTTATAACATATAGGTGTAAGGAAAAACAAATCAAAAATCAATATCCAAATAAAAGGAGGCCCACTATGAAAACAAATCTCTTCAGCCACAAACAACACACTCCAAAGGCGCAGAAGATTTCCAAAGAAGAAATCGAAAAAACCAGACTGGGCTGTGCATCAAGCCAGTATTATTTCTGGTTACAATATAGTCATTAAGAAGCAGATGCAGTGAAGGGGCTGGGATAGAACTAAGAATGATTAATTCTATCCCACCACCTTTTTGCCCAAATGGAACTGAAAGTTTAGGGGAAAGAGAGGCAAACTTGCAAAGTAGCTCAAGTCATACAACCAGCTTCCCTTAGTGAAAATCAAGTTTTTACATAACTTGAAGATAGCTAAGTGACAAAAATGTAAGATAAGAGTTTAAAATGAAAGATTAGCTTATGGAAACTTGTCGGGCTTTTCGGTATGATAATAGTATCAAATAATGAAAAAGAGGTTCAAGGAATGACATTATTAGATGTACAACATGTGAAAAAGATTTATAAAACCCGCTTTCAGGGTAGTCAAGTAGAGGCGCTAAAGGACATTCACTTTACAGTGGAGAAAGGCGAATATGTCGCCATCATGGGGGAGTCAGGCTCTGGGAAATCCACCTTGCTCAACATCCTAGCCATGCTGGACAAGCCGACCGAAGGCCGTGTTTTCCTCAACGGAACTGACACAGCAACTATCAAAAATAGCCAAGCTTCCAGCTTCCGACGGGAGAAATTAGGCTTTGTCTTTCAGGATTTCAACCTGCTGGACACCCTATCGGTCAAGGATAATGTCCTTCTACCCTTGGTACTCTCTCGTCGTCCCATTACCGAGATGATGCAAAAGCTGGTCACGACCTGCAATGAGCTGGAAATTAACAAACTTCAAGAGAAGTTTCCTTATGAGATTTCTGGCGGTCAGAAGCAGCGGGTGGCAGTTGCTCGCGCTATCATCACTGAGCCTGAGATTTTGCTGGCAGATGAGCCGACAGGAGCCTTGGATTCCAAGTCTTCAGCTGCTCTTTTGGATGTCTTTGGCGACATCAATGCACGCGGTCAAACTATTCTCATGGTGACTCACTCGACTTCAGCAGCCAGTCGAGCCAAGCGGGTGCTCTTTATCAAGGACGGGATTCTCTACAATCAAATCTTCCGCGGCAACAAGACTGAGCGACAGATGTTCCAAGAAATTTCCGATACGTTGACGGTTATGGCAAGTGAGGTGGGTGCTCATGCTTAGATTAACCAGTAAGCTTGCGCTTTCCAACCTAGTCAAAAATCGTAAGCTTTATTATCCTTTCGCTCTGGCGACCTGTCTGGCTATCGCCATCTCCTACATCTTTTTCTCTCTGACCTTCAATCCCAATCTGATAAAAATGGCTGGAGCAAGTGCAGTTTCTATGGTACTATCGCTGGGGATGGTTATTGTCAGCATCACCACCAGCATTATCGTCTTTTATGCCAATAGCTTTGTTTTCAAGAATCGCTCCAAAGAGCTGGGGCTCTACAGTGTGCTAGGGCTCAATAAATCCCATCTCTTTGTCATGGTGGTCATCGAATTGATGGTATTTGGTTTGGTCACCCTTCTCCTTGGTTTGGGACTAGGACTCTTATTTGACAAGCTAATTTATGCTCTTTTGCTGAAAATCATGGGGTTTAAAGTTGTGCTGGTTTCGACTTTCCAGCCATCTGTAGTCGTGGCTGTTGCTGTTTTTTATGCCTTTGTCTTTTTCTGCTTGATGATGAGCAATGGCCTGAGACTGAGAAAACTAGATGCTCTGCAATTGGTCAAAGAAAAGAATAGTGGAGAAAAGGAAAGTCGCTTTTTACTCCTGCAAACTGTGCTTGGACTCGCAGCATTGGCATTTGGCTACTTTCTTGCGCTAGGAGTTACCAATCCTTTATCAGCGATTTTTACATTCTTTGTCGCGGTACTCTTTGTGATTCTGGGGACCTATCTGCTCTTTAATGCGGGAATTACAGTCTTTCTGCAGTTTTTGAAAAAGAGGAAGTCCTATTATTACCAACCTAATAATATGATTTCCGTTTCCAACTTGATTTTCCGCATGAAGAAAAATGCGGTGGGTCTGGCAACGATTGCCATTCTATCAACCATGGTACTGGTGACCTTATCAGGCGGAGCTAATATCTATGCTGGTGGTGACTACATGCAAAAAGCCTTGTTTCCTCATGATATGAGTATTCAAGGAAAAGGAGTCACGGGTGAGCAGATGGACCAAGTTCTGACAGAGTTTGCGAATGAGCAACAGTTACCAGTCGCGAAAAGAGTCGTCTATCAATATTATACGATGGGGGTGAGAAGTCGCGCCGGCAATCAACTTGATATTTTCGCTGCCGATCAGAGATTTGTCACGCCGAATACTTACATTCTAGCCATTTCAGAAGCGGATTATCAGAGTATGACAGGGAAAACTCTGAATCTTGGGGATGACGAGGTGGCACTCTACCAGCAAGGAGTGAAGTTAGATTTCCAGCAAGACTTGCAGCTGGCTGGTCAGACCTTTAAAATCAAAGAAGAACTAAAAGAAGACTTTATCTTTGGCAATTTGCCAGACCAGATGAACATGATTATCCCAGAGAAAATCTACATGGTCCTTAAAAATCCAAGTCAGGTATTCTCTGCCTTGATGGATAAATACGCTGTAAATCTTGACTATTATGGTGGGCTTAATCTGGATTTACCAACAGCAGAACAGCGCAAGCTGAGGGATGCCTATCAAGAAAAGTTGCATCAGTTTAATCTGACCTTGCCGGAAAATCAAGCGGTTTATGGTTCGGTGACAGCCTTTGAGAAACAAGAAATCAAAGGAATGTTGGGTGGTATGTTCTTTATCGGGATTTTCCTTTCAATCGTCTTCATGCTGGGAACCATTCTCATCATCTACTACAAGCAGATTTCAGAAGGTTATGAGGATCGGGATCGCTTTGTGATTTTACAAAAAGTCGGTCTGGATGAAAAGCAAATCAGACAAACCATTCGGAAGCAGATTTTGATTGTTTTCTTCCTGCCGCTGGCCTTTGCCTTTATCCATCTGACCTTTGCTTATCACATGCTGAGCTTAATCTTGTCCGCCCTGGGAGTGCTTAATGCAACACTCATGCTGGCAGTTACGCTAGGTGTCTGCGCGGTCTTCTTTATCAGCTATGTGCTTGTCTTTATGATTACTTCTCGGAGTTATCGTACGATTGTTTCTATGTAAGAAGTTGGGTTTTCCCAGCTTCTTATTTTGTTTTTCTTTGCCCGATGAAAAAGGGGGAGATAAAAAGAGACTTTGGTAAATCCAACAATCTATGATATAATAAACCATCTATGCTTTGGAGGGAGATTGCTATGAATATTTTTCGAAAAAAAGATGCCAGTAAAAACCGGACGGGAATGCGGCGGCATCTGAAACTGGTAGATTTGATTCTTTTGGGAATCGGTGCTATGGTCGGTACAGGCATTTTCACTGTTACGGGAATCGGCGCAGCGACGTATGCGGGTCCAGCTTTGATTGTGTCTATCGTGATTTCTGCCCTGTGTGTCAGTATTTGTGCTCTATTTTATGCGGAATTTGCTTCGCGGGTTCCGGCCAATGGTGGAGCTTATAGCTATATCTACGCTGTTTTGGGAGAATTTCCGGCTTGGATGGCCGGCTGGCTGACTATCATGGAATTTATGACAGCTGTATCTGGTGTCGCTTCTGGCTGGGCCTCCTATCTAAAGGGACTGCTCAGTAGTTTTGGTCTTCAGTTGCCAACAGCCTTAAATGGAACTTTTGATCCACAGATGGGAACCTACATCGATATTTTACCTATTCTGGTTGTGTTTTTTGTTACAGGAGTCGTACTTTTAAACTCAAAAGCAGCCTTGCGCTTCAACTCTGCCTTAGTAGTCCTCAAATTCTCAGCTTTGGCCCTATTTATCCTCGTTGGGCTCTTTCATCTTCGACCTGAGAATTGGTCTGACTTTGCTCCGTTCGGCTTTGGCCAGATTTATGGCGGGCAGACGGGGATTATGGCAGGAGCTTCTCTGATGTTCTTTGCTTTTCTGGGCTTTGAGTCGATTTCCATGTCAGTGGATGAGATTAAAGAGCCACAAAAAAATGTACCACGTGGAATCGTCCTGTCCCTTAGTATCGTTACCATTCTCTATATTTTGGTAACCTTGGTCTTGACTGGACTGGTACATTACACCAAGCTTAATGTTCCAGATGCAGTAGCCTTTTCACTTCGTAGTATTGGACTGGATTGGGCGGCCAATTATGTTTCCATCGTGGCTATTTTGACCCTGATAACTGTCTGCATTACCATGACTTATGCCTTGTCTCGGATGATTTATAGTGTGGCGCGTGATGGTTTGTTACCTAAGTCCTTTAAAAAATTAACTGCAACGAGCAGAGTGCCCCAAAACGCAACCATCTTGGTGGGAGTGGTGGCGGCTATCTGTGCTGGAATCTTCCCTCTGGCCAGCATCGCCTCCTTCCTCAATATCTGTACATTAGCTTACCTGATTATGCTAGCCTTTGCCATTCTGAAGCTGCGGAAGGATAAGGGACAGCCTAAGGCAGGAGAGTTTAAAACTCCGCTGGTGCCTCTAACTCCGATTTTGTCCATTGTCATCTGTCTTTCCTTTATGACTCAGTACACTTGGGACACTTGGCTGGCCTTTGGAATCGCCCTGGTCTTGGGAATTCTGATTTACTTCGGTTACGGCTATCGCCATTCGGAAATAGAAGCGAGAGAAAAATAAAATAAAGAAGTTATAGCTAGATAGGAAATATACGGAGAAAAGAATGAAGAAGTTCAACCTAACGAAAAAGAAGAAAGTTTGGCTGTTTATCCTGCTCTTAATTGCCCTGCCCCTACTAGCCATTGTGATCAATATCCAGCTGAATCAACCCGAACATATGAACGCTGACTATGTTGGGCTTTGGAAGTCAAGGTGGCATGAGGAAAATAAAGATTGGCTCTATCCTCTGAAAAATATCTGTCTCATTATTTTAGCAGGTATAGCTGTCTCTGGATTGATGATTGCATTTTCCAAGGGTGAGAGATAGAAATAGGATTTTGTAGATTTAAATGAAATAATCTTACAAAAATGTAAGATTGCCTATGATAAATGTAAGGTAGAGACGTGGAAAACAGGTCTCTATTTTGCTATAATTTGCTCAGGAATCCTAACAAGAAAGGTTGCGCGATTATGAAAAAAGTCCTTTTAGGTTGCTTGGGAACAGTACTGATTTTGCTTGCTCTTTTAATAGGTTTTCTAGCCTACTTTGGTCCAGACTATGGAATTTTTCTTTTCCCACCTAGTCCGCAGGACTACACCCGCTCGGTTGTGAAAAAGCTTGATTTCGGTCTTTATACGGACAAAGATTGGGAAAATGAGAAGAAGAAAGCCTTGGAGAAGCTTGAATCCGCCAAGACTTATCAGGACACCTATCCTGTCTTGGAAAAATTAACCAAAGAGGCTGGCGGAAAGCATTCTTATTTTTTAAGTCCACAGGATAATCCTGAAAATAGTCCAGAAAGCAAAAATCAACCTGAAGTGCAGAATCGGGAGGGTATTCTCTATTTAAAAGTTCCTGCTTTCACTGGTGATGCACAGGCAGCGAAAGCTTATGTAAATAAACTTTCGACAGCTCTTAAAAAGAATGACTATCAGGCGGTTGTAGTGGAGTTGAGAGATAACACCGGCGGGAATATGTATCCGATGATTGCTGGACTGTCCTCTCTTTTGCCTAATGAAGATCTCTTCCAATTCGTTTATAAAAATGGAAGCAAGAGCGCGGTTTCGCGATTAGATGTTCTGAAGCAGCTTGGTCTGGAGCAGACTGATGAGAAAGCAAAGAAAGTGCCAATAGCTATCCTTACCAATGTGAAGACAGGTAGCTCAGGAGAGATGACTGTTTTAGCTTTTAAGGGACTGGAAAATGTTAAAATATTTGGTCAGCCAACGGCAAGCTATACTACGGGAAATAATTATTATCAACTATATGATGGAGCGACTTTGCTCTTGACTACCTCGAGTATCCTAGATCGTACGGGCAAGCTTTATGAGAATGAGGCAATTCAGCCCGATGTCCTAACTGACCAGCCTTTAGAAGAGGCGGAGTCTTGGTTGAAGGAACAGTTAGGAGAATAGTTCATTGAAAGCAGTCAAAGAGACTGCTTTTCTGCTATAATAAAGAGAAGAACGAGGTGACAGATGATTCGTAAGGTAGAACTAAGAGACGTCTCAACCATTCAGCGGCTCAATGCTGAGTGCTTGGGATATAATTTCGATAGGAAAGCGACGGAGGCTCAACTGAAGAGGCTGCTAGAGAATGACCAGCATTTGATTTTGGTCGCTGAAGCATATGGACAGGTCATAGGCTACGCCCATGCGACTAGCTACGACTGTCTCTATTTCCCGTCCTTGCTCAATCTCTTGGCTTTGGCCGTCGCTCAGGAATTTCAAGGGCGGGGACATGGCAGAGCGCTGATGCAAGCTTTGCGTGAAGAGGGAAAAGCGGCAGGCTACACAGGGATTCGGATTAATTCAGGCATTTCTCGCTCCGCAGCCCATGAATTTTACCGCAGTCTTGGTTGCAGCAAAAAAGCAGACCAGAAACGATTTTATTGGGAATTTTAGAGAAAGGAGGAGAAGATGATGATTGAACCACTAACCCAGCAGCATGCTTTAGAAATTGCTAAGGACTGGCATTATGAAGCGCCTTATGATTTTTATGACATGAAAAATGACCTAGAGGATTATGAAGAAATGGTTTCTCCTGAAGCGCGTGGGGACCGTTATTATCAAGTCCTGCGAGAGGGGAAGCTCTATGGATTTTTCTGCTTGGATCAGAAAGGAGAGCGAACTTTGGAGCTTGGTTTGGGGATGAAGCCGGAGCACTGCGGAAAGAGCCAGGGTGCTTCATTTCTGCAGGAAATTTTGGGCTTTATCATGGAAAATTTTGCGCCCCAAGTCATAAGGCTATCCGTGGCTGACTTCAATCACCGAGCCCAGCAGCTCTATTTCAATATGGGATTTGAAATGGTGAGGCGCATCCCACAGGAAAGCAATGGCGATATTCACCTCTTTGTTAAAATGCAAAAGGAGTTTTGAGAAAAAATGGCCCTCTTTTATGGTGAATCTAGAATAGAGAAAGGAAAGCTGAGAAGGAATTTTCTGGGCTTTTCTTATATCTTGAGTATACAATATAAGTGCACAATAAAAAAATCATAAGATTTTCTAGTAATTGAAACAACTTGAGTTTGATTATCTAAAACTAGCTAGATTGTGTTATAATGAAAATTATGGCAAATAAGAAAAATACGAAAAAAGGTCGGACTACTAGACGGCCGACAAAAGCAGAATTAGAAAGGCAGAAAGCGATTCAACGGATGATTGCCACTTTTGTTTTGGCTATCGTTTTGTTGTTTGCTGCTCTAAAACTAGGTGCCTTCGGGGTCACCATTTATAATTTAATTCGAGTTCTGGTGGGCAGTATGGCCTATGTGGCTATCTTGGCCAGTTTGGGCTATCTCTTTTTCTTCAAATGGCTGCATAAGCATGAAGGGATAATTTCAGGCTTTATCAGCTTTTTTCTGGGCTTGAGCTTGATTTTTCAAGCTTACTTTGTTCACGTTTTGCATTTGAAAGGGCAGGTTTTATCCACAACGCTTACGCGAGTCCTGACAGATTTGATGGCCTTTAAAGTGACCTCATTTGCTGGTGGGGGCTTGCTTGGGGCGGCTCTTTATGCGCCGATTTCTTTTCTTTTTTCAAATATCGGCTCCTATTTTATCGGTTTGCTTCTGATTGCGCTTGGAGTCCTGCTCATGAGTCCATGGTCGATTTATGATATTGCTGAGAAATTAAGCATAGCTTTCCAACAGTGGAGTGAAAAGAGGGAAGAAAAGCGGCAGCAAAGATTCCTTGAGCGAGAAGAGAGGGCTGCTCAAGAAGCTCTGAAAGCTATTGAGGTGGAACAAGAAGGACTTGGAGTGGATCCTGAGACGGGTGAGATTTTAGATGATGAGGATCTGGCTCATACACCGGTTGATTTTGATGATGTAGACTATGATGAACCGGGCGACTATAATCCTCATGAGCCGCTAGATTTTGGCCACGAAGAGGAGATAGAAGAAGCAGAGGCGGACGTAGAAGTAGATTTTACGACCAAAGAAAGTCTAGACTATAAATTACCGACCATCAATCTCTTTGCGCCTGATAAGCCCAAAAATCAGTCCAAAGAAAAACGGATTGTCCGAGAGAATATCAAGATTTTGGAAGAAACATTTGCTAGCTTTGGGATTAAGGTTACTGTCGAGCGAGCTGAAATCGGGCCTTCTGTCACCAAGTACGAGGTTAAGCCAGCTGTCGGCGTTCGGGTTAATCGGATCTCCAATCTGGCTGATGACTTGGCTCTTGCCCTAGCTGCTAAGGATGTGCGGATTGAGGCACCAATTCCTGGGAAATCCCTAGTTGGGATTGAGGTGCCCAACTCTGAAGTTGCGACCGTGACTTTCCGAGAACTCTGGGACCAGTCCAAGACGGATGCTAATAAGCTCCTAGAAATCCCGCTTGGTAAGGCTGTCAACGGCTCTGTCCGCTCCTTTGACTTGGCTAAGATGCCCCATCTCTTGGTAGCGGGCTCTACTGGCTCTGGTAAATCTGTGGCTGTCAACGGCATTATTGCCAGCATTCTCATGAAGGCCAGACCTGATGAAGTCAAGTTTATGATGGTGGATCCTAAGATGGTGGAGCTGTCCGTTTATAACGACATTCCCCACTTGCTCATCCCCGTCGTGACCAATCCTCGCAAGGCCAGTCGTGCCCTCCAGAAGGTTGTAGACGAGATGGAAAACCGCTATGAACTCTTCTCCAAGGTTGGCGCCCGTAACATTGCTGGTTACAACGCTAAGGTAGCTGAGTACAATGCCCAGTCAGAGTACAAGCAGGTTCCCCTGCCTTTAATCGTCGTCATCGTGGACGAACTGGCTGACCTTATGATGGTGGCCAGCAAGGAAGTGGAAGACACCATTATTCGTCTGGGACAAAAAGCGCGTGCGGCTGGGATTCACATGATTCTGGCTACCCAGCGGCCATCTGTAGATGTTATCTCAGGTCTGATCAAGGCCAATGTACCGTCTCGGATTGCCTTTGCCGTATCTAGCGGAACAGACAGTCGGACTATTCTGGATGAGAACGGTGCAGAGAAGTTGCTAGGTCGTGGTGATATGCTCTTTAAGCCTATTGATGAAAACCATCCGGTTCGTCTGCAGGGCTCCTTTATCTCAGATGAAGATGTGGAGCGCATTGTTGCCTTTGTCAAGAATCAAGCTGAAGCTGACTATGACGACAGCTTTGATCCTGGTGAAGTATCTGACAATGATTTGGATATTGGTGGAGGTGACGATGAGGGCGATCCACTCTTTGAGGAAGCCAAAGCCTTGGTTATCGAGACGCAGAAGGCCAGCGCGTCTATGATTCAGCGGCGACTATCGGTCGGCTTTAATCGGGCGACTCGCCTCATGGAGGAGCTGGAAGCTGCCGGCGTTATTGGACCAGCTGAAGGCACAAAACCGAGAAAGGTCTTGCAGACTAATTGATCTTTATTTTAACTAGTTTACTAGAAAAAGAAGAATTCGATAAAAACAAATCTGCCAGCAGTCAGCCGGCAGATTTTCTCTACTTAAGAACGAAGGGAAAAGAAGTTATGAAACTAGATACCATTCATCATATTGCGATTATTGGTCATGATTATGCCAAAACTAAGACCTTTTATGTGGATAAGCTTGGCTTTGAGATGCTGGATGAGCACCACCGGCCAGATAAGGAGGACATTCTCTTTAATGTTCGCAAGGGGAATCTGACTCTGGAAATTTTCATCAAAGAAAAAGCACCCAAACGGCCCTTCCTCCCCCATCCAGAGCATACCGGTCTGCGGCATCTAGCCTTCCGAGTAGCAGATGTAGAGGCTACTCTAGCGGAATTTGATCGTTTAGAGATTCCCCATACTGAGCTGCGTTATGATGACTTTGACGGTCGTAAGATGGCCTTCTTTTTTGATCCCGATGGCTTGCCTCTGGAGCTTCATGAATAAAAAAAAGAGCCTTGGCTCTTTTTCACTGCAAAATAAATATACTGATGACCATAGCTAGATACATGAAGAATGTCAAGAGAAAACCGGCCCGCCAGAAGAATTTGAAAAATTTGGGATAGTAAAAAGTTTGTTTCTTTTTTAGGAAATAAACTGTGATAGCAATAGCCAGACCAGAGAGCGCTAAAACCAGCTGAGGCAAGAGACTGTGATAGAAAGCCTTGTCTGAGATGATATAAAACTCCACAATAAAGAAAGGGAAAGCCAAGTCTGCAAAATTCAAACCATATTTCTTTAATTTAAAGACTTTCACCGTGATAATAGCCAAAATGAGGGTTAGAAAGATAAATAATACTGAAGCAATTTTTAATAATACCATACAACCATTTTACCATAAAAATGCGAAAAGATAAGAATTTTTTCTTGCTGTACGTTTGTCAATGATGTGAGACCAAACGAAAGTTATCTAAAAACTTGATATGGTATTCTC
>NZ_JPEN01000095.1 GCF_000767835.1 Streptococcus sinensis
GGCGGAGCCCTTTACCTAGGTAAGAAGAAAGCTTAGACCTGATAAGAGTTCACACAAGCAAGCACTCGAAATCAGAACTTAAGCAGCTCTAAAAAAATCGAACCACATCAAGGGATTTCTTTCCGCTAGATGTGGTTCGCTTTTTAAATTTTAGAGAGTTCTCTCAATAGATTTTTGTTATAAAATGTTTTTCGGATTTGGNGACTTTTATATTTTAGAGTAAGACAAGATGAAAATCTGTCTTATCTGCAAAAGCAGAGGTTAGTATTGTCAATCATATCAATGACTTGGCGAGGTTAGATTGGCCCGCAAATATGACTATAGTATGACCGACCGATTGTCCTACAAGTTTCTTCTAATCGACAATGCGAAATGTTGCTAGAAGGCAGATTAATAGCTCTCTAGCTCTGTATAACCACTTGTATGATAATCGAGAAGTACTAATTGAACTTCTCTGAGACAACTAATCCGTAAGACTTAGCATATTTTTCCTATAAGAAAATTTTAAGAATTTTATATTATTTTATTCTACAGGATGGAAAATGCAGATTTGACTTTCCATTCTAATTCGACTGATATTACTATATATACTTCTCTAAAAGATGAGTGTTTTAGAGATAGATTGAGGAGTAAAATGAAATTTAAGAAAACATTAGTGGCAGCAGGAGCTTTAGTAGCTGCCCTCTTTACCATTTCAACAGCAACGGCTGACACAAATGTACAAAAGGTGATTGACGAGACCTATGTGCAACCCGAGTACGTTTTGGGCTATTCCCTAGATGAGAGCCAGAAGGCACAAACGTTACAGCTATTGGGATATAATGCATCTAGTGATTCTAAGCCACTGAAAACAATGACCACTGACATCTATTCAAGAATTATGAATGTAGCAAATGATTCTAGCTTACAGCTGTATTCTTCTGTTAAAATCCAGAAATTAGGCAATAAGAAACCATTGCAAGTCAAGATTGTTACGCCGCAAAATATCACCAAGGTTACAGAAGATATGTATCGTAATGCAGCCGTTACACTAGGCGTGCAGCATGCAGAAATTACAGTAGCAGCACCTATCCCTGTAACTGGGGAAAGCGCTCTAGCCGGCATTTACTATTCGCTGGAGGAAAATGGAGCAACCGTTCCTCAGGAAAATAAAGACTTAGCTCAGGAAGAATTAGCCGCACTTTCAAATATCAATGCCGAAAACCAAGGTAAGGACGGTTATGATGCAGATAAGCTAAATGTGGCTCTGGCGGATATTAAAGCAGCCGTTGCCAATGCTAAAAAGAATAACAGCAATCTGACAGAAGATGATGTCCGAAAAATCGTTGAAGAAACGCTGAAAAACTACGGACTCAGCAGCTCAGTTACAGGTGACCAAATCAACCTGATTGTCAACTTCGCGGTCAATCTTTCAAACAGCGGAGTCATCACAAATGCTGATTTCACAAAGACACTCAACGACTTAAAAAATAGTATTGTCTCGAAGGCCGGTGATACCTTCAATAATATCAACCTTAATTTTGATGCGAACGGACTTCTTGAGGATGGCAGTAATTTCTTCAGCAATATCTGGAATGCGATTGTCAATTTCTTTAAAGGATTGCTTGGTCAATAAGCTTGCCTTTAATTTTAATTCAAGAGAATCTAACATATCTAAAAAGTCCAACTGAGATTCCAGTTGGACTTTTTGAACATCTATTATTCCCACTCAACGGTTGCAGACTCCTTGAGAATCGCTATATAATAGGCTTTTTAAGGAGTTAGTAATTCTTTGGTGGGGTTTTTGGTGGGAATGTTATTTTGAAATTGATTGGTTCCCGTTGAAATGTACTAAGCTAGAAGATGGGAAAGAAACATTAATAATTCCTACCATTTCATTAGTGATAACTTCATCAGCGCCATCCCATAGATGCGAGTAGTGTTTCAAGGTGATTTCAGGAGAAGAGTGTCCTAAACGTTTTGATAGAATAAGTACAGGAGCATTTAATTCATTAATTAGCAGTGATGCATGGCTGTGTCTGAGACCTTTCGCTTGGATAGGCTTTACGTGAGCAATCTTGGCGTACCTTTTAATAATCCTTGAGATTGTAGATTTCAACATAGGTAAGCCATCGTATGAAAAGATAAAATCATTCTCGTGTCCTAGTCCAATCTTTTTTTGAGCTTTACGCCATTTTTTTAACACATCAATAGTATCTTTATCTAAACTAATCATCCTTTTTCCGTCTTTAGTTTTCGTATGGGAATTACGAGTCCATTCTTTTTTGTTTTTAACAATAAGCATATGATGAACTCGTAGGCGTTGCTTATCAAAGTCAACATCATTCCATTGAAGGGCACAACCTTCATTTACACGTACGCCAGTCATGAAATATACCCAAATCATCACGAAGTTTAAATGTTCATATACATCTTCAATGTAAATTTGTGAAATAACAGCTTCAAATTCGCTCTTAGTCCAATATGGGACATTACTTTTCCCTTTAGGAATTGCATTAGATTGCTTAGAAATGTTTTTTTCCACATATCCCATTTGCAAAGCATAGTCCAATGATTTCCTAAACATGCCAAAGATGAGGCTAGCATATCCTTGTGAATATCCGGCACCATCCTCATCTTGACTAGTCAGTAACCATGTTCGAAACATCTGGACTTGTTCGAGTGTAATCGAACGAAGTGTAGTGTCACCAAAACGATCACAAAGCTGTAAAAGATTTTTCTCTCGAACTGAAAATGTGCTGTGCTCAACTGTTGTTCTATAATATGGAATATAATGTTCTTCCATAAATTGTCGATATTTCATCCGGTAGTTAGAATAACCTTGAGATTGTTGATATTCATATTTCAGCCGATTTAATTCCTTGTTTGCTTCTGCAGCCGAATTAAATGGATTTCCGTGTTGATCAAACCTTGATTTCTTTCGTATACGTTTCCCCGTAACTCTATCTTTACCAAATTCGGTTTGAATAAAAAATTTACCGTCTTTGTCTGTATAGACTCCAGGAAATTTAGTTTTCTGTTGATTTTTTGGCATTATTCCTCCTTGTGAAGTGAAACACCCAAAATTTCTTCAACAGCAGCGGTTGGGACATGCCCTAAACGTCGATTATTATAAAAGGCATACCCCTTTTGTACCATAATATGCTTAGCTTGTCTAATAATTGAAATGGCAGTATAGGGATTGTAACCCATTTTAATTAAATCTTCTTTGTTCATTGTTTGTTTCATAATTAATAATCCTCTTGAAATTTCTATATTTTATTGCGATAATAGAAGTAGGTAATAGATATTATTACTAGTATATTTTGAGTTTGTTTCTGACACCGACCAAAGTTTAGAAACAAGCTCTTTTTTTGTTCTAAAAAATTTACACATATCTATTTCCTTTCTCAAATATTAAACTCAAACTGTTTACATATAAATATATGTTCGTTGTTATATCAAGGTTTACAGCCATAAATATAAAAAAGTTATTATTTAATTTGCGTTATTTTTTATTGATATCTAAATCTTTATCAGGAAATTCTTTTAAAACATGATTTCTAATTTTATTTTTTTGATTTTGAACCGCACCCCAAAAGTTAGACAGAAAAAATCTAACATTTGGGGTGTTATTTTTAT
>NZ_JPEN01000052.1 GCF_000767835.1 Streptococcus sinensis
TATCTCATTTTTCACTTAAAGCCTTGACAGACTTGACAAATGGTAGAAAAGAGCCAGATTTATCTCGTCTAAAATAGATTCTCTTTCAGTATTAGTCAACCTGCATCCCAATTTTTTGTGAATAAGATGAGCCGCTTCTGATTTTCTTGACCAGCGACGGCAAAGTGAATAGCATTCTCTCCTGTCATGGGATCGACAATTCCGACAGAAATTTGATACTTTTGCCACACTGCTTCTGCTGATTTTAGCTTTGAAAGATTGACAGCAACCGTTACCTGCTCGCCTGGAAGGACCTTTGGCAGCTCAATCGGCAGTTCTGTCTTTTCAATCTCTGTCCCCGAATTATCTTGCACATATACATAGACTTTCCAGTTTTTATAAAAAGGGGCAACACCGGCATTTTCCCAAGTAGTAATCAGTTTTATAGCGCCCCCATATCTTTGAAGCTTTGCAGACGAAATCCACAAACGATAACCCATATGTTGCAAAAGCTTGTCATATCCCTTTTTATCCCCATCAACTGCCTCAGCAATTTTAGGACCTAAAAAGCTTGTATGAGAGGTCTTTACCAAATCAACTGTCTGCTGCAAATCAGAAACCAAGAGTTGCTCCATAGACAGACTGCTGGTCAATTCTCCGCCGATTGGCGCTGTTTTCCAACTGTCAGGCATGGCTGTCAGAGATTTTTCATTTGTTTGGTCGTAGATTCCACCTAGCTTTATCCAGTCCAACCATTCCTGCGTGCTTGCTGCATCACCAGCCATATCATTGTAAATACCGAAACCATATTTTTTCGCTGTCGAGAAGGGGCGTCGCATCAAGAAACTGGCTTCTGGAAAAGCCGTCAGCCAAGGCGTCACATATTGCTCTCGGATGCTGTCATTTGGCAGTGGACGGATTCCAGCCTCCAGATTAACATGCCATTCTCCCCAATGCCCCAATCCTCCCAGCTCAATATAGCTGATAAAACTGTCTTGCCCCCAGCGTTCTCCCAATGCTTTAACAGCTTTTTGATAGTAGCTGACTAACTTTTTATCATGATAATTTGGAGAAAAGCCTTTGCCATATGATGAATCGTACCAGTCACCTGGATCCGCTAATTCATCATAGAGCCAGTCTGGAATATCCTTATGCTGCTTTTCCCCAGGATAATCCAGCACAAAACGCAGCACAAAATGCTTGCCTTCTGCTCGCCATTTTTTAAACTGGTTTGCCTTTTCAATAGCATCCCATCTATAAATGCCTTTCTCAGGCTCCAGCTCTCTCCAAGTAACCTCAACATATAACAAGCTGATATCATCTGAAAGATCTGATTCTTGCGCAGAAGGCGCATAGCCCATCAAAGGATTCCCAACAGCTGCTGCTGAATAAGAAAACGTCCTCCTATCTACAGAACGGTGGATAGAGAGGGCAATAGCTACTATTAAAAATAAGAATAAAACAGCAAAAATCACTTTTTTCTTCATTCTCCTGCCTTTCAAAAAAAATCACTCCTGGCTTAGTGTAAGTATTCAGCCCATCTTTTATTACGTCGTTAGCGAGGCTGGGCAAAACTCAGACAATCAAAGATTTTTAGCTCCCTCAATCCTGTATTTCTAGGTTCAGGTTGAGAAGTTTTCCCAAAGCTAAGGAAAATACTGGCTTCAACAGCCCTGTGGGAGTGTAGAAGGTTGCAAATAGAGCAAACAAGTTTGACCTCAACTTGACCTACTGTTGCTGCTTCCTATCGGACACTTTATTTCCAAGCTCAAAACTAAACTTTGAGCTACCAAACATGCCCTGTTCTTGAGATGACAGGTGTCCTTAATATCTCAATGTTTAACCTCTTAATTTTACCAAAAATAAGACCTTTTCGCTATAGAAAAAGTCTTATTGGGTGAACTCTTATGAAAATATCTGCTTCTGCTCATCGGTCAATTCGAGCAGCTGATCCGCTGTCAGCTCCAGCAATTCCTCATCGTGAGAGATAAGGATAACAATTCTGCCAGCCCTTTTTAAATCTTGTAAGACTTCCGCGACTGCTCGCATCTGGTGATAGTCCAGACCCGAACTTGGCTCATCAAAAATGAAAATCTCCTTATCAGACAAGATCTGACTGGCAATCAATAAGCGCTGCTGTTCTCCGCCTGACAGCGTCATCGGATGGCGCTCTTCCATCCCCGCTAAACCCAGCCGAGATAAGATTTCTGCCCGCTCTTCCGCCGAGCTGTGATTTCCCAGTTTCAGCTCATTTTCGACACTATCCGCAAAAAGCTGGAGCTGCACTTCTTGCATGACCAAGGCTGTTTTTTGCAGACGATCTTTTGCAGATAAGGCCGAACCATTGAGCTCACAGCGGGCATCATCATCGTCTAAAAGACCAGCTAGATAGGTAGCTAAGGTAGATTTACCAGCTCCGTTCGGTCCTATAATTGCCGTAATCTGACCAGTCGGAAAACTAAATCTGGGGATAAAAGATAGATTTTGAGTACCAGCTCTTAGCTGTAAATTTTCAACTGTCAGTCCATCAGAGAAGGGGAAACCAGTTGCTGCCTTGAATTCTGGCAAACGAATACTTCTCAGACTAAGAGCACACCTTTCCTGATCCGACAAGCCCAGAAACTCTGCTTGAGAAAAGATACGCTGCAACCGCCCCTGATCAAAATAGAGATAACTATCAGCAAAATCTCGCAGATAATCCAGCCTATGCTCGGCCACCAAGATAGTCTTGCCCTGGGCCTTCAAGTCTATTAGGTGCTCTCTCACTTGCTCAATTCCCCGCCGATCCAGATTGGCCGTCGGTTCATCCAAGACCATAATCGGAGTGTCCTGCATGATAGCTGTCAACAAGGCTACACGCTGCTTTTCTCCTCCTGACAGGCTAAATAAATCCCGCTCCAGATAGCCTTCCAAAGCAAAGTCCTGAGTCAGCCTGCTCAATTGTGCCAAAATCTGCTGGCTAGGCTTCCCCTGATTCTCACTAGGAAAGACCAACTCATGCTTGACCATTTTGTGGAAAAATTGATTGGCTGGATTTTGAAAGACCGAGGCTACCACCACAGATAAATCTTCGACCGATTGCTGACCTGCTTCCAGATCTGCCACTCGTAGTTTTCCGCTTAGATCACCTCTATAGTAATCCGGAATCAAGCCATTTAAGAGACGCAGGAAAGTTGACTTGCCGCTGCCGCTGACCCCACAGAGCACTGTCAAACTCCCTGTCGGAAGCTGTAAGCGGTCTACTCGCAGGCTGTCTGCTCTGCTATTCTCATAAGAAAAAGTCAAAGACTCTGCAGCAATCAAGGGTGAATCATCCAAATCAGCATACCTAGCATCCATAGGCAAATACTCCAATCTAACAGTCTGAAGCGAGAAACAAAGGTTTCTGTGCCACCTCTTTTTAGGGCTAATCCCTTGGTCAGAGAGGCTATAGTCAAGTCCTGTATCGTCCGCAAGAGAGACATTAGAAGCGGAACAATCATATACTCAAAATAGCGAACAGGCTGCAGGAAGATGCTTCGTTTTTGTAGAAACATTCCTCTTAGCCGCAAACTGCGGCTGACCATTTTGGCATCTGCCTTAATCGCTGGTAAAAATCGTAGCATTACAGCCAAAGTCAAGAGTAGACTCTCTGGCAAGTACCATTTTCTGAGTCCATGTATCAGATCGTAGGCGCTGGAGGTTGTCAAAAGCAAGCTTCCAGCCATGATAGAAGGCAACATAAAACGTCCAGCTGTCGCAATGGTTGTCAGCATACGAATGGGTAGAGACGGCAGCAAATCCAGTAAAAAAGTATCAACTGCCAACAAGAGCAGATAGATACTCAGATAATAGAGGGACATTTTCTTTTTACCCACAAGAGCAGTTATTAGAGCCAGCCCTAAAACTAGCACAGTTTCAGGCCAGCCCGTAACTCTAAGCAGAAAAGCCAGATTAGCAAATAAGACCAGCAGAACCTTGCTGCGGACGTCTAATTTCATGAAGCCATCCCTGCTTTAACAAAGTGTCTCTTCACTAGATACTGACCAAAAAGTCCACCAACTAGAGCACCGACAGCTACCATTCCAACAAACCCAGCTATCGTTGGGAAGTCTACAGGCAGCAGAATCCGATTGATATATTCCTCCGTCTTTCCACGCGCTACCAAGCTATCAATATAGGTCTGACGCGCCAACCACATGAGAATAATGGGGCCTGAATTAGCAAAAGAGAAGACAACAAACGACAGGAGGCTCAGGGATTTATTTTCATACCTCCCCAATCCCGCAACCCAATCCGCCAAAAATCCAAAAACCAGACCTGGCAGAAAAGCAATAAAGAAATGGCCCGAAAGGAGGAAAAAGGCTCCCATCACCATCCCCAAGAGGCTGATTGCCCCAAATTTCTTAATCTTGCTTTGCAGGAGCATATAGACTGTTCCTCCAAAAACTGCAGCGAAAGCTGGAGCGTACATCATATTGCCAGAGCGATCAAAAAAGCTTCCAACAAGTACGCCTAGCCCGACGCAGAGAATGTAGAGGGTAGCAAAAGCTCCCGTCAGCATAATATCTTTAACTTTTAATTTTTTCATTTATCTAATCCTTTTTAACTGAGAAGGTGTTAGTTCATAAACCTCATCCGCAAAAGCAACCGTTGACAAGCGATGGGAGATCAGAAATACCATCCCTTGGCATTCTTCCTTAACGATGGAGAGAAAAGCTGCTTCATTGAGGGAATCTAGGTTGCTGGTTGGCTCATCAAAAATATAGCAAGCTGCTTTCTTGAGCAGGGCTCGCATGAGTTCCAACCGCTGACGCTCCCCAGCAGAAAAATCCCTTTCTCCATCAACAATCGTATCCAATCCCTCAGGCAGAATTTCCAAGCGCTCTTTGAGCCGGCACTTTGCCGCCAAATCCCAAATTGCTTCATCGCTGATACCGGATTTCCCCAAAAGCAGATTTTCCCGCAAAGACTGATGAAAGAGCTGAGCAGTTTGAGGCACGTAGGCAAAGGAAGCCTGCAAATGCTGGCGGTCAATATCTCGTGAATCCTGACCAGTGAAGACAATCCTGCCAGCTTGTGGGTCATACCAACGCATGAGCAGTTTCATCAAGGTAGATTTCCCGCAACCACTAGATCCGACCAAGCCGATAATTTTTCCTTTTTCAAAATGAGCTGATAGCTGCTCGAAAATTGGAACATTGCGATTGTCATAAGCAAAATGTATATCTTCCACTGAAATCTGCTCCAAGCTGACGGTTGATGCTTGCCCAGTCTGAATAGGCTCTTTTTCATCCAAAAGACCAAAGACATTGCTGCCTGCATTCATGGCTCTTTTAAAACCAAGGGGTAAACGCCCCAGTTCCAAAAAGGGAGCAAAAGAGCTAGAGAAAGCTACCAAAGCTAGGACAGCCCTTTCTAGAAGCAGCTGCCTCTCCTGAACCTGATAGAGAGCAGTAAGGGCAAAAAGCATGACTGCCATGCCCACGACTAAAAATGTTAGAGCCTGTTGAAGAAATTGTTTTTGTGCAATCTGGCGCTCTAACTGATTGACCTGCTGACTTTTTTGAGATAAAATCTCAAAGCGTTCCTGAACTTTGCCAAACTGGACCAAGTCCCCCATAGCCTCCAAGCTCTCCAAAAAGAAGGAAATATAAGATGTGCGTCTTTGATGCTGCTCCTGCAGAAAATTCTCTAAGTCAAGAGCAAATTTCCGAGGCAGAGCCACAGCTAGCAGAAGGTAAGTCGCTAGAGCTATCAGAGTAAACCAAGGAGAAAAGCCAGTAAAATATATCGCTATTAAAAGAGCTGATAGGATACCTGTACAAATCGGAGCCAGCGTATGAGCAAAGAAGATTTCTAGAGCCTCGATATCCTCTCCAATCATCTTGAGCAGTTTCCCACTGTCCTGTCGATCCAGTTTTGCCGGGGCCAACCGACGAAGCTTGGCAAAAATTAGTTTACGCAGATCCGCCAAGGAATGAAATGCCACATAATGACCAAAATAATGCTCCCCATAGCGGAAAAGCCCTCTGGCTAAAGCCAAGCCTATCAGCAGTAGCACGTACCAAGCAGACGGTGCCTGATTCTTAAGAGCAAAAAAGCCCAAAATGATCAACAAACTTGGAATTGCCAGCGTTGTGACAAAACCCAGCACTGCAAAAAGCACAGCTAACCCAATAAAGGGGAGCAGATGCCTCATGACCTGCAAGAGTCGAGCGAGGATTTCACGTGTTGGATAGGTTCTTTTATTTTCCATTTGTCAATTCCTCCAATTCTTTCTGCGTGTCAACTAGCTGGTGGTATTCCTTATTATTGGCATATAAGTCTTCTGGCCGTCCTAAAGCAAGGTTTCCCTTTCCTAAAAAGAGTACTTCCGATGCTTTCGCCACTTGCTTCATTTTATGAGTGATTTCGATAACCAGAGCTTCTTGAGCCAATAAATCCAGCAGTTCATAGATGAGAGACTCATTTTCCTGATCTACGTTGGAAGTGATTTCATCAAAAATATAAAGAGAACGTTTGGCTAACATGGCCCGGACACAAATAAGCTGCTGACGCTGTCCAGGTGACAGTTGATTCCCATTTTCCCCCACTGGAGTAGCCAGTCCCTGAGGTAGTTTATCAATAAAGGATAGTAGTTTTTTTTCAGCCAGCCAAGTTTCAATCTCTGCCTGAGACAAGTCCGTTGCTAACTGCAAATTTTCTAAAATACTGCTATTCAGAAGAGTGCTATTTGATGATACATACATGACTTGTGGATAAAGAGACTGCTGCGATATACCTTCTAGAGACTTAGCACCAAAGAAAATATGACCCGAACTCGCTCGGAGTTTTCCCAGCAACAGCTTAGCCAAGGTCGTCTTTCCTCGACCACTCTCACCAGCAATAGCAAAAACCTGTCCACGACTAAGCTCAAAAGACAGATTTTTAAATAGGAACTGGCCGTCAAAGCCAAATGTCAGCTTGTCCACCCTAAGTCGATCAAAGGCTGGCAGCTCAACAACAGGCTCCTGAGGTCTTTTTTCTACCGAATCGAGAAAACTGAAAATCCGATCTGCCATTTGGGTCGTCATCATGACCAGATGCATCCCATATCCTGCCTCACGAATCGGTGCGAAAAATTCAGTCGCTATCAACACAAAGAAAATCATGGTAAAAAGCGATAAGTTTCCCGCAGCCAACATGCCTGCTGCAACAAAGCCAGAAATCCCAATCCCCAAATACATGACTGCATCCATATAGCCAACAGACTGCAACTGAAAACCCAAAAGCTCCATCGTTGCATCACGAAAATCCTCTGCCTGTTCAGCAAACTCCCGCTCATATTTACCATCTGCCTGATAAGAATAAAGCGTATTGAGTCCTTGCAGATCATCTAAAAATAGATTCCCCACATCCATATAAGAAGCCCAATAACGAGCCATAATCCTGCGCGAACGTCTCTGCATCAGCATAATGGAAACAGGTATGAAAGGCAAAGACAGGATAAAAATCAAACCTCCCAAAGGAAAAAGAAAGAAAACAATGATTAGTACTGTCAGACAATTAAAATAAGTTCGCAAATTGAGCGATAAGTAGTAGGAATAGTAAGTATCTAAGCTGTCAATCCCTTGCGAAGCCACCGTTAAAATATCCGCAGCTGTCCGGCCGTCCTTAAATTCCCCATCCTTATCTATAAAAACCTGAAAAAATGCTGCTTTAAGTCTGTCTCTAGCAAATTGCGAAGCCAATCCTTGATAGCGTTTAGCCAAAAGAGAAATGGCAAAGCCTAGTCCGTTGAAAAACACCAGCCAACAAAACACCCGAGGAAAAGAGATGACAATCCCATCATACAAGTCAGCCAAAACTTTCGCAATCAAGGCAAAACTCAGAATCCGCATCAAAAACTGCCCCCAAGACAAAAAAGCTGACAAATAGACCAGTTTCAGCTTGGGTCGAATTTGTTCTTTTAAGCGCCCTGTCAGTTCTTTCCTTCGCGCCCTAGACATTTTTTCTTTTTTTGGTATCATGTTTCCCCCTGATAGAAGTCTTCTTTCATTTTAGTCAGTTGCAAATAAAATCCTTGATACAAGTTACCTTCCACTCTCATAGTCTAGAAAGACAACTTGCCTAACCGAAGCAAGTTACAGAATAGATTAAGCAACTATCCTACTTTTATTTACCTGTATTTAATCATTATAGCATTCTGGAAAAAGAATGTAAATTGAATTTTCAGACTTTTTAATCTATTTTGATAGCAAAAAAGACTTCCAAATGGAAGCCTTGTCTAGCGATGACTGATTTTTCTGGTTAGGAAATCCCCTAAAAACTGGATAAAGAAAATGAGGAGCAAGAGCAAAACAGTTGCTAAAATGGTCACGTCTTGATTGAAACGCTGATAGCCATAGGCAATCGCCACATTCCCAAGACCGCCTGCACCAATCGCTCCCGCCATAGCTGTTTCACCGACTAGCGAGATTAAGGTCACCGTTGTCACCCGAATCAAATCTGGTAAGCCCTCGCGTAGATAAACTCCGATGATATCCCATGAGTTGGCACCAACTGCCTGGGCCGCTTCAATCACACCGCGGTCCAATTCAGATAGAACCACCTGTACCTGACGGGCAAAGAAAGGAAAGACTGCCAGAGATAAAGGCACCAAAGCCGCTGTTGGACCAATTCCTGTTCCCACAATCATCCGTGTGAAGGGATTGATCAAAGCAAGGAGAATGATAAAAGGAATCGCCCGAAAGATGGACGTTACCTTGTCCAAGATGAAAAAGGCTGTTTTATTTTCTAAAATGCCACCCGGCGCTGTCAATACCAGGAAAAGCCCAGCTACCAAGCCTAGAATCCCACCAATCAGAAAGGAAATAATTGTCATATAAAAGGTCAGATAAATCGCTGTTCCCCAGCCAGCCTGACCAGCCCAGCCCATCTTATAGACATTGGGCAAAAATGTTTTAATCAAGTCTACCAATCTAAATTCCTCCCTTAAGCACCTTTAATTCTACGCCAGCAGCTTGCAAATTGCTCTGAACTGCCGCAAGATTTTCAGTATTTCCTGATAAAATAACTACCATCTCCCCGACAGGCACATGGTCTAAAATCTCAATGTTGGCATGTAAAATATTGGCCGACACCTGATACTGCTTGTAGATATCATTGATAATGGCTGTATCTGTCACCGTTCCAGCATACTTCAAATGCGCCAAAACCGAATCTGCCGGCAGATTCTGGACAATCTTCTGCTGATTGATTTTCACCATCGCTTCAGTGATGCCTGTTGCCGTGGTGATAAAATCTTTGGTCAATTCGTTCTGCGGATTGGTAAAAATATCCAAGACCGAGCCTTCCTCGATCAATTTCCCGTTCTGCATAACAGCCACGCGATTGGCAATATCTTTGACAATTTGCATCTCATGCGTGATGAGTACAATCGTCAGCCCCAACTTTTGGTTCAAATCCTGAAGCAAGGCCAAAATTTGCTTGGTTGTTTTAGGATCCAGAGCCGAAGTCGCCTCATCCGAAATCAAGATTTTCGGGTCATTGGCTAAGGCTCTAGCAATCGCCACCCGCTGCTTCTGCCCGCCAGATAGTTGAGATGGATAATTATCCGCTCGATCTTCCAGGCCAACCAGTTCTAAAAGTTTGAGAACCTTCTCCTCTTTTTTCTCAGCAGATAAGGATGAGTGCTTCAAGGCAAAAGCGACATTTTCCTTGGCCGTCATCTGGGCCATGAGATTAAAATGCTGGAAAATCATCCCAATATCTTTTCGCTTTTCCCGCAGTTGAGCCGCATTCAGCTGGACACTGCCCTTGTCATACATCACTGTCCCATCCACAGTGATGCGACCACCAGATGGTTTCTGCAGGAGGTTAATAACCCGCACCAAAGTTGACTTTCCGGCACCAGAATAACCCACGATCCCGTAAATATCTCCCTGATTGATGTGAATGGTCACGTCTTCAACCGCCTTGATGACACGATTTTTCTGCGTGAAAGTGACATCAATACGGTCTAATTTGATAATTTCATTGCTCATAACTTCTGATTAACTCCTTGATTAATTCAATATGGGTATAATAATCGGCAATCTTGACATTTTCATCGCCACCATGATCCCGACTGTTGGCATTTCCCAAGCCAAAGGCAGCCATCGGAACTTCTAAAGCCTCAAAGACTGTATGCATGGGGCCTGTTCCTGCCGAGGTCGGAAGCACCGAGATGCCTTCTGGATAAAAATTCTTGGCCAGTTCAATTACATTCAGGATAGAAGGAGCACTCATATCACTACGATAGCTCATTTCTCCCAGTGTATAGGTTAATTCTACCTTATCATAGCCATTTTTGTCCAGTTGCTTGCGAATCTTATCCAAGACATCATGGGGCTCCAAGCCTGGCACCAAGCGCACTTCCATCTTGGCAGATGCATGTGCTGGGAGGATGGTTTTAACCCCTTGTCCCTGATAGCCCGAACCGAAGCCTTCAATATTAATGGCTGGCTCAAAATAGAAGCGACGGAGAAATTCCTGCCTTTCCTCCTTCAAGACTGGGAGCTGGAGACCGTAGATTTCCTTCAACTCTTCTGGTGTCTTCAGAGCATATTGGGCAATCAAAGCCAACTCTCGCTCATTGGGCTCCTCTACTTGTTCATAGATGCCCTCCACTAATATCCGACCGTCCGCACTACGCAGGCTAGAGATAGCATCCATCAAGTACCAAGAAGCAGAATTGATGACGCCCCCATAGCTAGAATGAATATCGACTTCTGCACTGCGGACAGACATATCAAAGGTGACAATCCCCTTATTCCCACCAGAAATTTCCAACTGGCCTAGATTGTTATGCGTGCCCTGCTCCCAGACCAGCAAATCTGCTCCCCGCAAGCGTTTCTTGTACTTGGCCAGATATTTATCCAAGTCTGTCGAAGCTGACTCCTCAGCTCCCTCCATCATAAAAATGATGTTGACTGGCAGAGAACCTTGCTCTCGGATATATTTACGCACTGCTGTCAAACGCGCAGTAATGTGCCCTTTATCATCATCGACCCCGCGTCCATACATGACACCATAGTGGACCGACAGAGTAAAGGGATCGTTGGTCCAAGGCTGGTCATTGTCGGCCGGTACCGTATCATAGTGGTTGTAGAAAATGATGGTCTTGGCCTCAGGGTTGTCTGACTGAAACTCTGCCAATAAAAAGGGAGCCGTGTAGCTGTCATCAATCATCACTTTAGCACCCGCAGCAGTGAAAATTTCTCCCAGATATGCAGCTACCTCCTTGAGCCCAATTTGCTGGGCAAAGATAGACTTTTTAGAAATCAAGGTCCGCAACACCTCAAAATAGTGTTGGGCTACCTCATCATTTTCAAACTTTTTAATTTGTTCACTCTCAGTTGAGAAAGGCATATTCGACTCCTACTAATCACATTTGTCTAAAGATTATCCGCTATGATTCACGAAAGAGCAAAGACTGACCGTACTGTAAGTCCACAGTTCTTCATTCAAAAATTGCCAAATCATCTCTGCTGATAAAAACTCTAACTAATAGCAGATAAAGGGCTGGAGAAATCCATTCCCCGCCCTTTCTATCTTCAATTATTTTCTATAAAATCTTACCAAACTGGTTGATCCATACCGTCTGAAGACTCTTCAATGACTTTTTTGACTTCGTCTGTCTGGTAAGCCTTGATGATTTTCTTGATGGCATCTGCTTTGTCAGATTTTTCCCAATCTTTCTTAGCAGCAATCAAGTTGTACCAAAGTTTAGAATTTTCATCTGTCTTTTCTTTGTAAAGAGCGCTCTTGTAGTCAATGCCAGCTTCACGAACGAAGGTATTGTTGACAACTGCTGCATCTACAGAAGTAAGAGAAGCTGCTGTTTGAGAAGCATCCAATTCAGAAATTTTCAAGTTTTTCTTGTTTTCTTTGATGTTAGCAACAGTCGCAAGTTTAGTTGAATCCACGTCCAACTTAATCAAACCAGCTGCTTGAAGAAGGTTCAAAGCACGGCTTTCGTTTGTCGCATCATTTGGCACAGCAATGCTTCCGTTTTCTGGAATGTCTTTCACATCAGTATATTTGTTTTTGCCATCTTTCGTACCAGAGTAAAGACGGATTGGTGCGATATAAGTATCTGCTACAGAAACCAAATCAGCATTGTTTTCTTTATTCCAGTTTTGCAGGTAGTAGTAGTGCTGGAAGGCGTTGATATCCACATCACCATCACGAACCGCTTGGTTAGGTTGAGAGTAGTCTGTAAATTGAGTAAAGTCTAATTTAACTCCCGCTTTATCCTTATCAAGGATTTCCTGAACCTTGTTCCAACGCGCTTCTTCTGTATCGCTGAGGCTCATCACGCCGACTTTTACAGTGACTGTTGCACTGTCTGCTGACTTAGCGTCTTTAGATGTTGAAGACGAGCAAGCCGCCAAACCAAACGCTGCAGCAGCGAAAAGTGCTGTTGCACCAAACCATTTTTTCAATTTCATAAGAAAATCTCCTTAATATATATTTTTTATTGATGATGAATGAAAGGAACCAATCTCTTATACCTCACGGAAGAGAGAATCGTTACTTATTTGATATCCTTGGCATCTGGCAAATAGGTGCCTCCAAAGAATTCTTTTGATAATTTTTCAAGCGTCCCATCCTCGTAGAGTTCCTTGATTCGTTTGTTCACGAAGGTTTGGAGCTCTTCCTGTCCGGAGGCAAGGAGCGGATAGACATAGGGTTGTTGGTCACTTGGAAGTTCGATCACTTCAACATTATCCAAGCCTTGTTCTTTAATAATCGTATCCACCGTGATACGCTCAAAAATCTTGTAGTCTGAGCGGCCGTCGTTCAGATTGGCCAAGATTTGCTGGATTGTACCATCTGTATAGTTGATAGTTGTCGGATTAGCACTGTGCTCTTCATTGTACTTTTCCAGCTGTTTGGCTGTTGAAGTTCCTTGAACAACTTCAGTAGACTTGCCTCCGATATCGTCCAGCGACTTGATATTTACTCCTTTACGAACCACCAAGACGGTTGGATTTTTAGCGTAAGGGTTGGTATAGAGGTATTTGCCAGCACGGTCTTCTGAATAACTGATGTTGTTGGCACCGATTTGGTAGCGGTCACTGTCCAAGCCAGAGAAAACAGAAGCCCATTTGGTCTTATTGAAGTTGACTTCGTACTTGTCTGAATCTTTAAAGATTTCCCGAAGTACTTCAATTTCGTAACCTGTCAGTTTCCCGTCCTTATCTTCATAAGAGAAGGGCTTGGTCGTTCCAACCGTTCCTACTTCGACCGTCGTTTTCTTTGAAGCAGTGTCCTTACTTGATGAAGACGAGCAGGCCACCAGCAATCCAACTGCAAGACTTCCTACCACAGCAGTGGCGGTATATTTCAATAATTTTTTAATATTCATATTCCTATTTCCTCCTAAAAGCTTGATTCTATCATACCAGATTTAGAAAATCTTGGCCATTATATGTTTTTTATCAGGGCGATAGATTTTATTTATCACTGATTCGATAGTTCAAACTATTTTCAGGCGATAGAAATCCTGCTTTTCTATAATAACAAAAGAAAGTGACCTTGCCTAGTTCTTATTTTCTATAGAAGACTATAGTTATTTCTTATAGTGCTTAAGGAGAAAAAGGGCGTTTTCGACGTAGTAAGGAACAGAGACCTGAAAGGCTGTATCGTCAATCATCATGCTATCATGGTGCAGGTCAGGTGCATCTGCTGCACCATTTGAGCCGATAAAGGCAAAAACACCAGGAATTTTTTCTTGATAAAAGGCAAAGTCTTCTCCAGCAGAAGACGGCTGGGCAGGCAATAGCTCCCCGATATTCTGAGAATTTTCAAAAATAAGCTCTGCTAATTCTAGATCATTATAGGTCACTGGCGGAGTCTGATCCCAGACAATACTGACTTTAGCACCGAAATTCTCCGCAGTATGCTCCACAATACGGATAAAATCTGCTTTCAAACGCTTTTGCAACTCAGGATTAAAACAACGAATGGTTCCTTCAAAAAAGCCATTTTGCGGCAGAACATTCCAAGTCGCCCCAGCCTCAATGTGGGTCACAGACAAAACAACTGGCTCAAAGGGTGAGACAGTCCGAGAAACCAGAGCTTGGAGATTTTGAATCATGCTGATCAGAGTCAGAACCGTATCCACTCCCAAATCTGGTCGAGCCGCATGGCTGCTGACTCCCTCAACAGTCACCTTAAACTTTTCCACACCTGCCATCATGGCTCCCGCCTTCAAGGCTATTTGCCCAGCTTTTAACTGGGGCATATTGTGAAAACCGATAATCGCAACCACATCATCCAGCAAACCCGTAGCCAGAACTTGACTGGCTCCCTGAGACGTTTCCTCGGCTGGCTGAAAAATCAGGCGAACGGTCCCCTGTAAATCTTCTTCCATAGCCTTGAGCAACTCCGCGGCCCCTAAAAGACTGGCCTGATGAAAATCATGACCGCAGGCATGCATAACACCAGGATTTTGGCTAGCGTATGGCAGACCTGTCTGCTCTAAAATAGGCAAGGCATCAATATCTGCTCTCAGGGCGATCACTGGCTTTCCTTGACCAATTTCGGCAATCAAGCCCGTCTCTAAGCCGGTGTCCAAGATTTTTATCCCCAAGTCTTGCAAATAACGCTTTAGAAAGGCTGTCGTTTCATATTCTTGGCCAGACAACTCTGGATGCTGATGAAGATAGTGACGCGTTTTTACTAATTTATCATAGAATTGTTTCATAAGCATTCCTCCACAGACAGATTTTGTCAATAAGTATAACATATTTTCCGCTATTACCATAGTCATTAGTCAAGAAGAATCACCAAATCGCAACCATCGTCAACCAGAAAATCGCTCAAAAATTGATCGAGAAAATCCCTATGACGGCCATCGCTGAAAGCTTAGCAGTTTCCACATCAACCGTCATTCGCAAACTAAAAGAATTCGAGTTCACGACTGACCTCAAATGGCTTCCAGAACACATGAGCTGGGATGTGGAAACAGTCAGGGAAGTGACTGTTTCAATCGGCAGATAGAGATGAGCTTCATTGCACAGGATTTTGACTCGCTCAAGGTCATCACAATTCTGGACGGACGAACGCAAACAACCATTCGCAATCACTTTCTGCGCTATTCCAGACAAGTCCGAAACGGCGTTAAAGTCATTACAATGGACATGTTTAGTCCCTATTACGATATTGCCAGAAAACTATTTCCAAAGGCTAAAATCGTTCTGGATCGCTTTCACATTGTACAACATCTCAGCCGGGCTATGAGTCGTGTTCGTGTTCAAATCATGAATCAATTGGATCGAAAATCGCACGAATATAAGGCACTAAAACGCTACTGGAAACTGCTCCAACAAGATAGTCGGAAACTCAGTGATAAACGCTTTTATCGGCCGACTTTTCGCATGCATTTGACCAACAAAGAGATTCTGGAAAAGCTGCTCTCTTACTCTCAAGAACTCAGAGAACACTATGAGCTCTACCAGCTCTTACTCTTTCATTTCCAAGAGAAACAGGCTGAACATTTCTTTGGACTCATTGAAGATACCATTTCTTATGTAAATCCTATCTTTCTAACTGTTTTTAAGACCTTTTTAAAAGAGAGGGACAAGATTATCAATGCTTTGGAACTTCCTTACTCAAATGCTAAGCTAGAGGCCACTAACAACCTTATCAAGGTTATCAAGCGCAACGCTTTTGGCTTTCGGAACTTTGACAACTTTAGAACTAGAAT
>NZ_JPEN01000010.1 GCF_000767835.1 Streptococcus sinensis
ATTCTAGTTCTAAAGTTGTCAAAGTTCCGAAAGCCAAAAGCGTTGCGCTTGATAACCTTGATGAGGTTGTTAGTAGCCTCCAGTTTTGCATTTGAGTAAGGGAGTTCAAGAGCGTTGATAATTTTATCTTTGTCCTTGAGAAAGGTTTTAAAAACAGTCTGAAAGATAGGATTTATACAAGCAATCCTTTCTTCAATGAGTCCAAAGAAATGCTCAGCTTGTTTCTCTTGAAAANTAGCTTTTCAAGAATCTCTTGATTGGTCAAATGCATGCGAAAAGTTGGGCGATAAAATCGTTTATCGCTGAGTTTCTGACTATCTTGTTGGATGAGTTTCCAGTAGCGTTTGATCGCCCTGTACTCGTGCGATTTTCGATCCAATTGATTCATGATTTGAACACGAACACGACTCATAGCCCGGCTG
>NZ_JPEN01000048.1 GCF_000767835.1 Streptococcus sinensis
CTGTAAAGACTGTGGAAAAATGGCTGTCGCAGAGACTTCCTTAGTCAAGAAGAATCACCAAATCGCAACCATCGTCAAGAAGAAAATCACTCAAAAATTGATCGAGAAAGTCTCTATGACGGCCATCGCTGAAAGCTTAGCAGTTTCCACGTCAACCGTCATTCGTAAACTGAAAGAGTTTAAATTCAAGACAGATTTATCTTATCTTCCAACTCACATGTCTTGGGAGTGAAACAGTCTGGGGANGCAGGTCCGAAACCGCGTTAAAGTCATTACAATGGATATGTTTAGTCCCTACTACGATATTGCCAGAAAACTATTTCCAAACGCTAAAATCGTCCTCGACCGTTTTCACATTGTACAGCATCTTAGCCGTGCTATGAGTCGTGTCCGTGTTCAAATCATGAATCAATTGGATCGAAAATCTCACGAATACAAGGCTATCAAACGCCTCTACCGTGTGGAAACTTCACGTAATATGAAGACAGGTGGCCATGGTCTGGGCCTTGCGATTGCGCGTGAGTTGGCTCATCAGCTGGGTGGAGAAATTACGATCGAAAGCCAGTGTGGCCTAGGAAGCACCTTTACATTTGCTCTCAACTTAACATAAATCCTCAGTCAGTGGTGAATACTTTCAACTCATGGTGTAGAAAAGATAAAATCAAATTCAAGTTTTTTCAAATCTATCTCCCTATTTTTAGGGGGATTTTTATTTTATACTATAGTCAGAAAATGATCGAGAGGTTTTTGAAATGGCTACAAGTTTTTTGTTCTTTATTTCAGTTTTTCTGGCAGGGATTCTTTCCTTTTTCTCCCCTTGTATCTTACCGCTTATGCCGGTTTATGTAGGAATCTTGTTAGATGAAGAGCAGTCGAGGACGTTCAAGATTCTAGGACGAGAGGTTTCTTGGTATGGGATGGTCAAAACACTCTGCTTTATAGTGGGATTGTCGACTGTATTTTTAGTCTTGGGCTACGGTGCTGGTGCTCTAGGTCAAGTCCTATACGCCCCTTGGTTTCGCTATCTTTTGGGTGGAATTGTCATACTATTGGGAATCCACCAAACGGGCGTCATCAATATCCAGCAGCTGCAAAAGCAAAAAAGCATCCAGTTTAAACAGAATAGTAAACGGAGTGACTTGCTTAATGCCTTTATTTTAGGGATTACTTTTAGCTTTGGTTGGACACCCTGTGTTGGGCCTGTTCTGAGCTCTGTTTTAGCGATTGCTGCTTCTGGGGGAGCTGGTGCTCTTCAGGGCGGTTTGCTTATGTTGGTTTATACACTTGGATTAGCCCTTCCATTTCTAGCTATGGCTTTGGCTTCCGGCTGGGTATTACAGCGCTTTGCAAAACTCAAACCTTATATGGGAACGCTTAAGAAAATCGGCGGGGCACTCATCATCCTCATGGGAATCCTGCTTATGCTCGGAAATCTAAACGCTTTAGCGTCACTATTTGGATAAATATTATATGATTAAAGGAGAAATATCATGAAAAAAATCGCAACTCTTACAATGGCTACTCTTAGTATCTTTGCCTTGGCTGCTTGCTCCAGTCAAAAGTCAAATTCAGATATGAAAAAGATGGACGACAGCAGCATGATGAAGAAAGACGATATGAAAAAAGATGACATGAAGAAGGAGAATATGAAAGACTCTAGCATGTCTGATGACAAGATGCAAAAGGATGATATGAAGGACTCTTCTATGATGTCCGACAGTAAGTCTGACATGAAAGATGATATGAAATCAAGTGATTCAAGCATGAAGGATGAAATGAAAGATTCATCCGAAATATCATCTGATAAATAAAATTATCAATGAGAGTGGAAGTCGTCAATTTTGTCGGCTTTCTCCTTGTTTGGAGAGGAAAGAATACTATGAAAAAACTGTCTCTATTAACCGCAGGGCTGCTTTGTGTAGGATTATTGGGAGCTTGTTCAAATCAGCAAATGAATTCGGAAGCTTCCAAAAATGATAAAAGTTCCATGACTAGCAAGTCAAATTCTAACCAAGCTACAAAAATGGCTAAGGACTTCGCTTTGCAAGGAGTGGACGGCAAGACCTACAAGCTGTCTGATTTTAAAGGCAAGAAAGTCTATCTAAAGTTTTGGGCTTCTTGGTGCTCTATCTGTCTATCCACACTTGGAGATACCAATGATTTGGCTAAGGAACAGTCAGGAAAAGATTATGTTGTCCTGACGGTGGTATCTCCGACTTTTAATGGAGAAAAGTCTGCTAATGATTTCAAGGAATGGTATAAATCTTTGGATTACAAGAACATGCCAGTTCTCATGGATACTAAGGGAGAATTACTGAAAGAATACGGTATTCGCTCTTATCCATCTGCTCTCTTTATCAATAGTGACGGCTCACTTGCTAAAACTCATGTGGGCTACATGGGCAAGGAAGATATTGAGAAAACACTGAAGGAAATCAAGTAGAAAGGAGTAAAGAAAATGGAAGGAAAATGGAAAATTTTTCTGGTTTTAATTGGCTTGCTTTTCTGTTTTGGACTGGTCTATGTGATTGCAGGGAATGGTAAGCAATCATCTCCTGAACAGATCAAGAAAGCCTCTATGAGCAAGACAGAAGTGACCAAACAAAAGAAAGAAGACGTCAAGGAAGAAGATAAGCGGGAGATTTATCTGGCTGGCGGTTGTTTCTGGGGTGTAGAAGAATATTTCTCTAGAGTACCAGGTGTCATTGATGCTGAGTCTGGCTATGCAAATGGTAAGAGCGACACAACCAAGTATGAATTAGTTTCCCAAACTGGTCATGCTGAGACGGTGAAAATTACCTATAACGTTAAAAAGATATCTCTCAAAGAAATCTTACTTCATTATTTCCGTATCATTGATCCGACTTCCAAAAACAAACAAGGAAACGACCAAGGCACCCAGTATCGAACGGGTGTTTATTATAAGGACGAAGCTGATCTTGATACTATTAATCAGGTCTTTGATGAAGTCGCCAAGAAATATGATAAGCCTTTGGCCGTTGAAAAAGAACCTCTGAAAAACTTTATCAAGGCAGAAGATTATCATCAGGATTACCTAAAAAAGAATCCTAATGGGTATTGCCATATCGATGTCAATCAAGCTGCTTACCCAGTTATCGAAGCTAGTCGCTATCCTAAGCCTAGTGATGAAGAGATTAAGGCTAAGCTCTCTCCAGAAGAATACGCAGTCACACAAAAGAATGACACAGAGCGAGCTTTTTCTAATCGCTATTGGGATAAGTTCGATGCTGGTATCTACGTGGATGTGGTGACAGGAGAACCTCTCTTTTCATCAAAGGATAAATTTGACTCTGGCTGCGGTTGGCCGAGTTTCACCCGTCCTGTCAGTCCAGATGTTGCGACTTACAAAGAAGATAAGAGTTTCAACATGACACGGACAGAAGTTCGCAGTCGGGTTGGAAATTCACATCTGGGCCATGTTTTCACTGATGGCCCTAAGGACAAGGGCGGTTTGCGCTATTGCATCAATAGTCTGTCAATTAAGTTCATTCCAAAAGCTGAGATGGAGGAGAAGGGCTACGGTTATCTTTTGGATTATGTTTAAGAGCATTTTGATCGAAAATTTGCTATAATAAATCCAGTAAAAATAAGGAGTTGAATCTTGTGTATTCAATTATGATTGTAGAGGATGAGTATCTGGTCAGACAGGGGATTGCGTCCTTGGTAGACTATGAACAGTTTGGTATGCAAGTCATTGCCCAAGCTGAAAATGGAATAGAAGCTTGGCAGAAATTTCAGGAAAATCCTGCTGACATTCTGCTGACCGATATCAATATGCCACAGATGAACGGTCTCGAACTGGCCAAGCTAGTCAGAGACCAGGCTCCCAAGTGCCATATCGTTTTTCTGACTGGATATGATGATTTTGACTATGCTCGGACGGCCATTAAGCTAGGTGCAGATGACTATCTTCTCAAGCCATTTTCCAAAGATGATGTCGAGGAGATGTTGGCCAAGCTGCAGATCAAGCTTGATAAGGAGCGTAAAAAGGCCCAGATTCAAAGTTTGGTCGATCAGGGGCAGCGCTCTGAGTTGGAAGAGGCCATTCACGCGCGTCTAGCAGATTCAGAATTAAGTCTGAAAAGTTTGGCTTTCCAATTAGGGTTTAGTCCGTCCTATCTAAGTGTTCTTATCAAAAAAGAATTAGGCCTGCCCTTTCAGGATTATCTGATCCAAGAGCGGATGAAAAAAGCAAAACTCTTACTCTTAACTACAGATTTGAAGATTTATGAAATAGCAGAGCAGGTAGGTTTTGACGATATGAACTATTTTTCTCAGCGCTTCAAGCAGGTGGTTGGGCTGACACCTCGGCAGTTTAAAAAAGGAGAGGAGAAATGAAACGGTATCCGCTTCTGATCCAGTTGATTGTCTATATTTTTCTGCTGGTTCTTTTACTCTTGGGGGTTGTTGGGAGTCTTTACTATCAGACTAGCTCAGAAACCATTCGGCAGCTGACAGAGCGGACGACTCGTAATAGTATGGAGCAAAGCGGGCAGTTCATTGCTTCCTATTTGCAGAAATTAAAACAAACCACCTCCACACTGAGCAAGGAAGAAACGATTCGGAAGTATGCTCAGAATCAAGAAAGCAGCGAAACGTCAGTTCAGTCTTTGATGAAAACCATCATTGAGACAGATCCGGATTTGGTGTCGGCAGTATTGGTTACTAAGGACGGGCGCGTGGTCTCGACAGATTCTCAAATCAGCATGCAGACATCCTCTGATATGATGAATGAAAAATGGTATCAGGAAGCCGTCCATACCAGAGCCATGCCTGTCTTGACTCCTGCTCGCAAGGAGTCTCTAGCATTAGAGAAGGAGAAGTGGGTTGTTTCCGTCACTCAGGAAGTAGTGGATGAAGCAGGGCAGAATCTCGGTGTTTTGCGTTTGGATATCGGCTATAAGAGTCTCAAAGCCTATTTGGATCGGCTTCAGCTCGGGAAGAAGGGTTTTAGCTTTATTGTCAACAGCCAGCATGAATTTGTCTATCATCCTAAGAAGAGTGTTTATTCATCCAGTCAGGAAATGAAAGCTATGCAGCCCTATATCTCGGTCAAGGACGGTTACGCAGACCAGAAGCAGGCTTTTGTCTACCAGATTGATATTGCGGACAGCGACTGGACTTTAATTGGCGTTGCCTCATTAGAGCAATTACAGATGCTTCAGTCACAGATGCTTTATTCTTTTGTAGGAATGGGCATTTTAGCACTCCTGCTGTGCTTGACTGGTATTTGGTTTGTTCTACGTTTGTGGATTAAGCCTCTTCAGAATCTGCAGGCTGTCATTCTGAAGATTGGGGCAGGTGACTCAAATTTACGAGCGGAAGCAAAGGGGTCTCCAGAGTTGGTTGACTTGGCTCAGCAATTCAATAAAATGCTGGACCAAATCGAACAACTAATGGAAGCAGTCAAGACTGAAGAACAAAATGTCCGCCGCTATGAGCTCCGAGCTCTCTCTGCTCAAATCAACCCCCATTTCCTTTATAATACCTTGGATACGATTGTCTGGATGGCTGAATTTAACGACAGCAAGCGTGTTGTTGAGGTAACAAAATCACTCGCTCAGTATTTCCGTTTGGCGCTTAATCAAGGGCACGAACAGATTTCTCTTAGAGATGAGATTGACCACGTTCGTCAGTATCTTTTCATCCAGAAGCAGCGCTATGGTGACAAGCTCCAATATGAGATTGAAGAGGATGAATCTCTAGCTGATTATAAACTGCCCAAGCTGGTACTCCAGCCTTTGGTCGAAAATGCCATCTACCATGGCATCAAGGAAATTGACCGACAGGGCATGATTCAGGTGACGTCGAAAGTAGAAGAGGGACAACTGAGACTGTCTATCTATGATAACGGCCGAGGATTTGATGTTAACGCTCCTATGGATGAGACTCTCCTTCGCTTAGGTGGGGTTGGGCTGAAAAATGTCGATCAACGCTTAAGATTACAGTTCGGAGACGACTATCATATGGAAATCCAGTCTGAAGCAGATAAATTCACCCAGATTAGTCTTTATTTGCCGCTAGATTCAGATGATTAAGTTCGCTAATCTTCAATATTAAAGAGCCTGGGACAGACAGCCATGACGACATAGCCGTCACCCACAGAAACATGAAAATAAAGACAACAG
>NZ_JPEN01000017.1 GCF_000767835.1 Streptococcus sinensis
TTTGAAGTTGTCAAAGTTCCGAAATCCGAAAGCGTTGCGTTTGATAACTTTGATGAGGTTGTTAATAGCTTCTAGTTTTGCGTTAGAATAGGGTAATTCCAGAGCGTTGATAATCTTTTCCTTATCTTTCAAAAAAGTCTTAAAAACAGTCTGAAAGATAGGATTTATACAAGAAATTGTTTCTTCAATGAGTCCAAAGAAATGTTCAGCTTGTTTCTCTTGAAAATGAAAGAGTAAGAGTTGATAGAGGTCATAGTGTTCTCTGAGTTCTTGAGAGTAAGAGAGCAGCTTTTCCAGAATCTCTTTGTTGGTCAAATGCATGCGAAAAGTCGGACGATAAAAGCGTTTATGACTTAGTTTTCGACTGTCTTGTTGAATGAGTTTCCAGTAGCGTTTCAGTGCCTTGTATTCGTGAGATTTTCTCTCAAATTGCTTCATGATTTGGATGCGAAGACGGTTCATAGCCCGGCTCAGGTGTTGGACAATGTGAAAACGATCCAGAACGATTTTAGCCTTTGGAAATAGTTTTCTGGCAATATCGTAATAGGGACTAAACATGTCCATGGTAATGACTTTGACTTGGTTTCGGACCTGCCTGGAATAGCGAAGGAAATGGTTGCAAATGGTTGCTTGCGTTCGTCCGTCCAGAATTGTGATGACCTTGAGCGAGTCAAAATCCTGCGCAATGAAGCTCATCTCTATCTGTCGATTGAAACAGTCAGGGAAGTGACTGTTTCCACATCCCAGTTCATGTGTTCTGGAAGCCAGTTGATGATATGCTTTTTAACATTAATATTAGAAAACAATATGACATATTATACAATAGGTATCGGTGAAATTGCAGAACATCAGATTTAGTATATTTTCTAGTTAATGTTCAACATATAAAAAAGAGAGAACCTAGGTTCTCTCTCAATGCTAAAATTGACCATTCACTTTAGTTGATAATAAGTTATTTTGCTTTATAGCTTTCTATATCTGGGAGTTCAATCTTTAACAGGGATTGAGATTTCTATTAGATTATTAGCGTAAATAGTTCGGATTGCAGATGAGTCAATCATTTTAGAATCAATTTTTCTTTTTAAGAAGAATTCTCTAATTTTTTCAATTTCTTGTTCTCGTATAGCACGGTGTGTATTTGAAATCAGTATTTCATAGTGAAGAGGAGCTTGTGTGAAAACAACATCACTGTTTCCTGCTGAATAGACCTCTACTAGTGTCGCGTCTGTGCTTTCCAGCTGGCTTTTCACAAGTTCGGCGTGACTATTTGTTGTATTAATAAGCTTCATGCGATTTCCTCCTACATTGTATCTGCTAGTATTATAACATCTTTTTGGAAAATTGTGAACGATTCTCTTTAGGCTTTATGGATGCTTTTCCATTTTTCAATTCCCCATTTATGACTACCACGTTTAACTTTTTTGATTGCTTCTTCGATTGGATACCAAGCTAGATTGTTGAAATCTTCAACAGGTTTTTGTATCGCAGTGAAGGAAATTGTTTCGTAGATGTAGGCTGGATTATAAAAATGGGTGTCTCTGTGTCGGGAATAGAAGTATTCATCTGCTTGGCCAAGATATTCTCCAATTTGAGCTGTGAAGCCCAGTTCTTCGATTAATTCTCGTTTGAGAGCTGTTAGGTGATCTTCACCATCCTCAATTTTACCACCTGGAAGGAACCAAGCTCCATTCGGTGCCTGAACTAGAATAATTTTTTCTTTATTCTCATCGGGAATAACAGCATAGACTCCGTAACGGGTCACATATTCTACATTTTCTTCTTTTAATCCAAAGGTTGGAAGTGTCATGATTTTTCCTCATTCTCTAGTAAGTTTACTATTATCATAAAGGACTGAAGAGCCTCTGTCAAGACTTTACTAGTATTTTTTTGATTTCTTGATAAGAAAATAGAGTGAAAGTTCCAGTAAAATCTATTTTGAAGTTTTCATAGAGCAGTTAGATACTATTCTCTTATCTTGTTGGAAATATATTTGAAGTTACAAGATATTAATAATAAGAAAATTACCCCCAAATGACAAAAATTTTGTCTAGTAGTCGCTGCTTGTTATTTAAATTCAGATGGGTGGACAAGCACAAAGTGTAGGCACTAGATTGACAAGAAACTTGTTTAGCATCGGGAATTATAGACTATTTTACATCTCAGACAATATGCAGGAGTTTAAAACGAATGCTGCAAAGGTGACGATTGGACTTTGCCTTTGTGTAAATAAGTAGTTTCCTAGAAATATTACATCTATTCTATTATAAAGAAACCCAACCTAGTTTAAATCCTAAGTTGGGTTTCTTTTCTTATATTTTATTGTTCGGTTTCATCTGTTGTCGGTTTGCTGGGTTCATCAGTAGGATTTTCAGTTTTCTTAGTTGATTTGATGAGGATCTTGCCGTTGCTGGTCATGACCGCCTTGAGATCTTTTTCACTTGGATTTTCCAGATAGAAGTCAGTAATGGCGTCTTCGATATGGTCCTGGATGGTGCGGCGCAGTGGGCGAGCACCCATTTTCGGATCGTAGCCCAGATCCACCAGTTTTTCCTTGACTTTTTCGGTGACTTCTAGATGAATGTCATTGCTAGCCAAGCGTTGATTGACATCATCCAGCATGAGATTGACGATTTGCAGCAGATTGTCCTTACTGAGTGCCTTAAATTCGATAATGCCGTCAAAGCGGTTCATAAACTCAGGACTGAAGAAGTTGCCCAGTTCCCCCAGAACGGAGTTGGTTCGGCCTTCACGCGCTGCCCCAAAGCCAACACTGGCTTCAGCTTTGCCCGTTCCAGCATTGGATGTCATGATGATAATCGTATCCTTGAAGCTGACAGTCCGGCCTTGACCATCAGTCAGGCGGCCATCATCTAGAACCTGCAGGAACATGTGCATGACATCGGGATGTGCCTTTTCTACCTCATCCAGCAGAATGAGCGAATACGGATTGCGGCGGACGCGTTCTGTCAGCTGGCCAGCTTCGTCATAGCCGACATAGCCCGGAGGGGCACCGACCAGCTTGGCCACGCTGTGTTTTTCCATGTACTCACTCATATCAAAGCGAATCATGCTGTCAGCAGAGCCAAAGAGCTCGATAGCCAATTGCTTAGACAGCTCAGTCTTACCGACACCAGTTGGTCCTACAAAGAGGAAGCTGCCGATTGGGCGATTGGGAGTTCCGAGTCCGACTCGGTTCCGGCGGATGGCCTTGGCAATCTTATCCACAGCATCGTCTTGGCCGATGACATGAGCCTTTAAGTCGCTGGCAAGATTGACTAGTTGAGACTGTTCCTTTTCTTTGAGGTCGCCAACTGGGATATTGGTCTTTTGCTCTACGATGTGCTCAATCGTTTTCTCGCTGATAATTGGGATATCATTATCCAGCACGCTCGTCTTTTGAAGTTCCTTGTATTTGGCAATCTGGTCGCGGAAGTAAGCCGCTTTCTCGAAATCTTCGTCACGGGTTGCCTGAGCCTTGAGATTTTCGGCCTCAATCAGCCGTTGGTCAATGACTTTAGGATCAACGAAGTTTAGGGTCAGATTCATCTTTGATCCAGCTTCATCCAAGAGATCAATAGCCTTGTCTGGCAGGAAGCGGTCTTGGATGTAGCGGTTGGAGAGAAGCGCAGCGGCTTCAATGGCCGCATCTGTATACTTGACGTGATGGTAATCTTCGTATTTTTTCTGAATCCCTTTGAGGATGGTAATAGTTTCCTCTACCGTTGGCTCGTCCACCTTAACCGGCTGCATGCGGCGCTCCAGTGCTGCGTCTTTCTCGATGATACGGTATTCATTGAGGGTAGTCGCTCCGACCATTTGGAGTTCTCCGCGAGCCAGCGCTGGTTTGAGGATGTTCCCAGCGTCCATATTGCCATCGCCAGCAGAGCCTGCTCCGACAATTTCATGGATTTCATCAATGAAGAGAATGACGTCCTGACGAGAACGAATCTCATCTATGAGCTTTTGCATCCGCTCTTCAAATTGGCCACGGATTCCAGTTCCCTGTACTAGGCTGACAACGTCTAGGCGGATAACTTCCTTGCCTTGGAGTTTATGAGGCACATCACCATCAACAATCTTCTGAGCTAGGCCTTCGACCACAGCTGTTTTTCCGACTCCGGGCTCTCCAATGAGGACAGGATTGTTCTTGGTGCGGCGGTTGAGGATTTCGATGACACGGACAATCTCTTCATCACGTCCGATAACAGGATCTATCTCGCCTCGGCGAGCCAACTCGGTCACGTTGATACCAAACTCTTCTAGAAGTCCTTTGGTTTTTTGCGGAGCTTGCTGACGTTGACCACCTCCACGGCTGGACCCACCATAACCACCGCCTCCATAACCTCCTCCTGATTGAGTTGGCGGGATATTTGGATTTGGTTCTTGCGGTTGTTGGAAATTACCAAGGCTATTAAAGAAATCATCAATAGGGTCAATTCCTTGGTTGTTAGCCTGAGCGAGTCCTCGAAAAAGACTATTGTTAGGGTCTGTCTTCATGATTTGATAGCAGTTTTGACAGAGATCAATCTGCTGTTTGTTTCCATTTACATTTGTATAGAGATGAATGGTTGATTCATTGATTTTACAGTTTTGACAAAGCATGTTCTACCTCTTTCTATAGGAAGCGAAATTGCCTATTTTTAAATGGTCAAAAATAGTCAAGGTTTTTATAATTTCATTATATCAGTATTTTAAAACATTGCAAGAATTAAGTATAAAATCCTAGCTGAGACTGAAGAATTTGCAAGAATTTTGGCGAAAAAATAAGAAAAAGATGCCCTTTTACTGGTATTTCAGTTTCTTTTTGTGGTAAAATAGGAAAGAACCAAGTAAATAGGAGAAATAAAATGGAATCACATTTAGTTAGAATCATCAATCGCTTGGAAGCTATGGCCAAAGATGGTGGAAATTTAAAACGTAATTTTGAGCGTGAAGGAGTTGTTGTCGCAGAAGTAGCTTACAGCTACGACGAAGAAAACGGTCCAGTCTTTACCCTGCGTGATGTTGCAGCGCGTGAGACCTACACTTTCGATAGCATCGACTTGATTGCAATGGAAATTTATGAATTATTGTACTAAAAAAAAATGAACCGCACCCCAAAAGTTAGACAGAAAAAATCTAACATTTGGGGTGTTATTTTTATGAA
>NZ_JPEN01000023.1 GCF_000767835.1 Streptococcus sinensis
CTTATCTCATTTTTCACTTAAAGCCTTGACAGACTTGACAAATGGTAGAAAAGAGCCATAAAAAGCAAGCCACTGACTTACTTTTTATCAAATAAGCGATATCTGATTTCTTCCAAAGCCATAATAACAAAGGGACAAGCAAGTAAATAGAGCCAATCATCAAGTCCAATTGGGGCTGTGTTAAATAGCGTGTGGAAGAGCGGTAGATAAGATAGGATAATAAAGAGAAAAATTTCTAGAACAATTCCTAAGCTAATAATCCTATTAGCAAAAGGTTTAACTTGGAATATAGAGCCCCTACCCTTACGACTATTCATAGCCATACCAATCTGAGTAAAGATAATAGCTCCAAAAGTCATGGTGGTTGCCTCCCGGTAGAGGGGACCTGAACTAGTCAGGTGGTTCAAATTTCCTTGATTTACCCAATAATTAAGGAAGAAAGCACCCATAGCCAAGCTTGCTTCAATCAATCCATACCAGACAAAAGCTTTAAGCAATAGTTGGCGATTAAGTAAGCGGTCCGATAAACGTCTTGGTGGCTTGTCCATCACTCCTTCTTCAGGCGGTTCAACCCCCAATCCCAAAGCAGGTACCATATCTGTTCCTAAGTCAATAGCTAGGATTTGCATAACGGTTAAAGGAAGAGGAATGCGCCCCAAAGAGAACAAGAAGAAGGCAGATGGTACAGCTTCCGGTGTATTGGAATTAAAAATATAGGTCAGGAATTTTTGAATATTTCGATAAACGGCACGTCCCTCTTCAACAGCATGGACAATAGAAGCAAAGTGATCATCCGTTAAAATCATATCGGCAGATTCCTTGGCGACGTCAGTTCCAGATATTCCCATAGCTACCCCGATATCAGCCTTTTTCAGAGCAGGGGCATCATTTACTCCATCACCAGTAACAGCAACAACTTCACCAAGTTCCTGAAGTGCATTGACTACACGATATTTTTGTTCAGGGGCTACACGGGCAAAAACAATCTCACCTTTAAGCGCTTCTTTAAGCTGATCGTCATCCATGTCAGCCAGTTCAAGTCCTGAAACAACACGCGCATCATCACCCTGCACAATTCCGATTTTCTTGGCAATACTAAGAGCCGTCAAGCCATAGTCACCTGTAACCATGATAATACGAATATTAGCTCGGTGACATTTTGCAATAGCTTCACGTACACCCTGACGTGGGGGATCACTCATGGCAACAAGACCCAGAAAAACCATATTTTCTTCCAAAGTCTGCATATCCCACTTGTCTTCTCCAATATGATCACTTTCTAAGGGTCTATAAGCCACAGCTAAAACACGCAAGCCGTCACGAGCAAATTTATCGTTAGCAGCAAGAATAGCCTGACGTTCTGCAGCAGTCATAGATTTGATTGCCCCTTGACCATCATAATAGTCTGAGCAAAGTTCCATCACTTCTTTAGGCGCACCCTTAGTGATGGAAATATGGTGACTGCCATCTAGACCTTTTTCGAGACTATGTACCGTTGTCATTCGTTTACGATCAGAATCAAAGGGAATTTCTTTGATACGAGGAGCCCAAGCGTGATTTTCATTTAAATTAATCCCTGCTTTTTCGGCTAAAACATTAAGACAAGCCTCAGTCGGATCACCTAAAATCGTATAATTGGGATTATCAGCACTAGGTTCCACAACCTGTGCATTACTAGCCAAATGAGAAAAGCGAACCAAACGATTCACGAGGTCATTCTCCTTCAGAGAAACAGGGCGGCCATCCTTCTCAATATGCCCTTCTGGTGCATAACCTAGTCCAGTTACCTCATAATTACCTGACAAGGTCCATAAATGATTAACTGTCATGGCGTTTTGAGTTAGGGTCCCTGTTTTATCTGAGCAAATAACAGAGGTCGCTCCAAGAGTCTCAACCGAAGACAACTTCTTAACCAAAGCATGATCCTTAGCCATGCGCTGAACGGCCATGGCTAGAGATAGGGTAACCGTGGGAAGAAGCCCCTCAGGAATAAAGGCAACAATCATACCCAGGGCAAAGATAAAGGCTTGAGACAAAGGTTGGTGAACAAATAGGGTTGCTGCAACCATAAAGAAGAGACCAACAGAGACTGCAATTACTGAAATTTGCTTGGTCAAATGATCTAATTCTTTCTGAAGAGGGCTTTTTTCCTGAGTAAGGTTTTGTGTCAAATCTGCAATTTGTCCAAACTCTGTTTCCATTCCGATAGCAGATACTATAAAACGCCCAGACCCAGAAGAAACTGTAGTTCCAGCAAACACCATATTGTCATATTCTAACTCGGTTTTTTCAGGATCTAAATCCGCTTGGTCTGACTTGTAAATAGGGTTAGACTCACCAGTAAGAGCAGACTGATTAACCCGCAAATCTGTCACGGCAATCAAGCGTCCATCTGCAGAAATACGGTCTCCTTCTTCAATGAAAACTAAGTCCCCTGGCACCAAGTCCTGAGCAAGAATCTTATCTTCCTTCCCATCCCGAAGAACCCGTGTATAAGATGGAAGAAGCTTATTAAGGGCTGCCGTAGCCTGACTTGCTCTATATTCTTGAATAAAACTAAAGAGACCATTAATAATGTTGACCAACCAGATAGCAATCCCCAACTCTAGACTATGAGAAAGCATAGCGATAAAGCCACCAACCCACAATAAGAGGGCCATGAGACTGGTAAAATGTCTGACAAAAGTCAACCAAATAGGTTCTTGTTTACTCTCCTTTAATTGGTTAGGCCCGTAAGTCGCCTGCCTTTTCTGGACTTCTTGTGAGTTTAAGCCTTGAGGACTTGTCTGCAAAATCTGGTAAACTTGTTCAGGGGTATAGGTTCCTAATTTAGCACCTTTCTGTCTAGAATTACTCATAATCCTTTCCTCAATTCTAAATCATTAAAACGATTTCATATTTTCACCCCTATTATACTCCTTTTTTCAGAAAAGGTAAAAAAGGCTCTATAATTTCTGTAGTGGGTAAAACCACCATAGGGATTATGGAGCCTATTTTGCTGTAGAAAAGAGCCAGTAAAACTAGCCCTCTCTTTTCATCCTAGAACATCTCTAGAGCAATCATGGTAATCATCGTTGCATCATAGTAATTATCCAAAGGTAAATCTTGTGTGAAAATGTATTTATTTTGTTGAAGAAGTTTCAGATAACCTTCTCCCTTATCAGAAGCATAGGTAATCGGCGCCAAGAAACTACCTGCCTGGTATTGATTGAGGGCAGTTCCATTCAAGTCATATCCGGCATAAATGCGTTGCTCTTTCATAAAGAAGTTCATCATCTTTTGAACGATTTTTTGACTTCTTTCATCCTGGCTCTGTGACAAGTGATAAGGCAAACGACAAGCGTTATAAGAATACGCCCCATCGTATTGAGATTCAATTGTGTTAGCATCAACAAGGCGCGCCCCTGACTTCTCAGCCCAGATAAAGTCTGGCAAAAGTCCAGTATCAGAATGAGAACTGATTTGCTCCAGTTGATCAAGCATTTTATCTTTAATATCTAGCCATTGTTTATCTCCAGTTAGATTATAAAATACTTGGAAATAATGAGGTAGTGTATCAGATGTTCTCATCAAATAGTAAAAATTCGTATTTTTTTCTGCCCAATTTCCTACCTTTAGAACACCGGTCTCCTCGTTATAATTAAATCGAAGAATATCAATCAAAATACTTTGGGCTTGACCTTCGTATTCCTGTGCTTTATCTGGCCACTGTTTAGCAGCTTCAATCAAGGAATAGGCAATATAGAGATCCCCATCAGTTGCGTTTTGTTTCTCAACCGTTTCACTACCATTTTTGATCACTTGTTTCCAAGACATCAACTGCATTCCTTCGATACGATGATTCTGGTAATAGCGATAAAGACTATCAAAATCTGCTTGTGTTGCTTGCCCTTTTTGGGCTGCTAGAACTGTTATGAGCATTCCGTAACTTTGCGCTTCTGATAGAACTGTTGTTTCCTCAGAGTCATTCGTCGTACGGACATAGGACTGATCACCTTTTGTAACAAGGAACTGTTCACTCCACTGGCTGTAAATTCGATTACGCATCTCAATTTTAGTCCTTCCTCTTGCCAAAAACAAGGTTAAACAAAAGATAGAAAGGATGAGCACAAACCAGACATATTATAATTTATTCGTTTTCATAGAACCTCCTATCCTGCAAATCGTTTAGTTTTAACCCACTTGGTTTCTTTTCGTCGGAGTACTTTATCCAACACGATTGAAGAAATGGAATCAACGGATACAACGATAAACATCTGTGCATAAGAGAAATAGGCTACCAAGGCTAACCAGATTTGCTTCGTAGTAGCTTGTCCAAATTGACTTGCCAATGCAATCATAATCTGCATCAGATACAGACCAATCATGAGAATCCAGTTGAAGAGCATGAACTGGGCAATGTAGATATTATCCGCATCAAAAGCAAATGGAACTCTGACATCTGGGAAGAATAGGTTCAGACAGATTGCTAGCACATTCGCTAGGAAAATCAAATCCGATAGGACAATGGCAAAGTTAAACCAAAAGAAAACACACGAATAGTTAAAAACTTCTAGTTTAACACGCCAGTTTGCTCTGTCAAATAAATGCTTAAAGTTGGATAAAACAACTTCGTAGTTTCCTTTAGCCCAACGTTTTCGTTGCATATAGTAACTCTTTAAAGTCTCAGGTTCTTGTTGGAAGGCCTCTGAGTTATAAGCAAGGGCGATCAATTTCCCACTCTGCATGATTTTGAAGGAAATATCGGTATCCTCAGTCAAGGCACCATTCTTCCAACCACCGATACTCTTTACAAAGTCGGTTTGAATGATAAAGTTGGTTCCTGGAATACGCCCAATTTTAAAGAGATGCCACATCCCAACATGGTGCACCCGTTGAGTAACAACGATTTCTTGGTTGATACAACGAGTCAAGAAATTTTGATTGGCATTTCGGGTCTTGTTCCGACCGAAGGATGCCACGTGGCGTTCTGGGTCTTTCATCACTTCTTTGACCAGGAAATATAAGGCATTTTTTTCAGGCATGGCATCTGCATCATAGACACAGATGTATTCACCTGTTGCCATCTGCAAAGCATCGTTTAGAACACCAGCTTTTCCTCCCGTACCAGTACGATCGATAATAGTAAGATTTCTGCCAGCATATTCAGGCATGGCTTGTACAGACAAACACTCTGAATAGGTGTTGTCCGAACAGTTATCCGAAAACAGGAGTAACTCCACACGATCGTGAGGGTAATTCATATCTAAGATAGCTTTTGCCGTTTGCGCAATAACCATATCCTCATTATGGGCAGGTACAACAATGGTAACCTTAGGGTAATAAGGCAGTGGCGATGTATCCACACGAAAATCACTGTGTTTAAACCAAAAGTGTACTGCTGAAAAGAGAATTACCACCCCCCAAGCTAGAGAAATCCAAATAGTAAGCAGAGTAAAAATCATTAACATTTGACTAATCATGATTCACCGCCTTAAAATTTTTATTCACTCGATGGTAAAGAATATTGTATGCAATAAATAATATGATAAAACAAATGCCAAAGGTGAGACTGAGTCCCAAAGCAATGCCAAAAAATATATCGGTTAGAGTCATGTTTCCCTCCTAATATTCTACAATTACATCTGTCTCTAATTGACGCTTGAGATGACTGGCAACATCCGAGTAGTTTTGGTATTTACTTCTATTATCAGAGTTAATCACCAGGTAACCTGTTTGGAATTGAATTCCTTGGTTGCCATCTTCTCCATGAAAAACTAAACTGCTTAGTTTATCCTGCAAACCACTCAAATAGAGTTCTTTCAAAGAATGTTGGCTACTACTAGATAGAACGAGAAAACTACCATCTGAAACATAATAGAGCTTATCGTTGTCACTCAATTTCTGAGAAATTACCTCTTGAATGCGACTGAGCATCTGGTTATATTCTTTAGGTTTAATCTGGAAGAACAAATCTTCATGCGCCCAATGAATCAATAAAGACTGTACCGTCACATTACTTTGTGCAGTTACCATAGCTTGGTAATCAGCTCGAGCTGCGTCTTCTTGTTCTTGTACTTTTGAGGCTACCTTGAAGAAATAGTAACGAACTTTAAGCAGAATCCCAATCAAAAGTGGAAAACTGACTAATAAGAAGACCAGTTGAATGATTGGGATATAAACTATACCTGCAACCAAAGCAATAAGTCCAAGCCCAAATGTTAAGATAAGGGTCCACGTAAGCAAAAGATCAGATAAGACCAATACTGAAAACAAAGCCAAAGCTAAAAACAAAATTTGTTCTAAAATAATCTCTCGAGCAAAGAAAAAAGAAAGCCCTAAAAGAAGCGACTCACACCCCAGAAAAGCAAGGAGCCAATTCCTAAATTTATTCCATTTTTTCATTACGCCTCATCCCCCTCTTTAAATTCAGATACAGATTCAGCCATTCCAAAATAATGTTGTATAGCACGAACGATTCGTTTAGATGCTCTTCCATCTCCATAAGGATTCGGTGCCTGAGACATTTGTCTATAAAGAGTTTCATCTGTTAAGAGAGCTGTCATAGCTTCTTTCACACGTACTGGATCCGTACCAACTAGCTTCAAAGTACCTACTCTTACTCCTTCTGGACGTTCCGTCGTGTCACGGAGGACGAGGACAGGTTTCCCGAGAGAAGGTGCCTCTTCCTGGACACCTCCAGAGTCAGTCATGATAAAATAGCTTCTTGAAGCTAAATTATGAAAATCGAGTACATCTAAAGGTTCAATCAAGTGAATACGATTGTGACCAGCTAAAATATCTTTTGCTACTTCTTGCACGGCAGAGCTAAGGTGAACAGGATAGACAACTTCAATTTCCTGATGAAGATCGACCATTTCACGTAAAGCTGTAAAGACATTTCTCATTGGTTGACCTTGATTTTCACGACGGTGCATGGTTATCAATACAAGTTTCTTATCTGGATCCAATTGCTCTAGAACTTCATGATAGTAATCCGATTGAACGGTTAGTTTCAAAGCATCAATGGCTGTATTCCCCGTGATGACAATAGCAGACTCAGGATGATTTTCCTTGAGGAGATTTTCTTTACTCTCGCTAGTTGGAGCAAAATAAAGATCCGCAAGGTTATCTGTCATCTGACGATTCATTTCTTCTGGAAAAGGAGAGTATTTATCAAAGGTCCTTAGACCAGCTTCAACGTGTCCGATACGTACCTGATTATAGAAAGCAACTAAACTTGCTGCAAAAGTTGTTGTTGTATCTCCATGAACAAGAATTATATCTGGAAGTTCTTGCTTAACAACTGGATCAAACTTTTCTAAAATTTTTCCAGTAATATCTAAGAGGGACTGATTTTGCCCCATAATATCCAAGTCATAATGTGGCTCGATGCTAAAAGTTTCGAGAACTTGATCTAGCATTTGACGGTGCTGAGCTGTTACAACTGTAATCGTCTCAATGCTGTCACTGTGTTTTTGCAATTCCAACACTAAAGGAGCCATTTTAATAGCTTCTGGTCGAGTTCCAAAAACAACCATCACTTTCAGTTTCTTCATTATCCTATCCTTCTACTATAATAAAATTTGATAAATCATATTAATTTTTATATCAAATAGTTCAGATTTCAATTAATTTGATTTTCTTAACTATTTTACCGTCAATTAATCTATATGTCAATTTTTTTCAAATTATATTATTGCATTTAATTTAATTTAAATAAGCCGTAATCTTTTTTCAATGATACAATTTACAACATGTAAACCTCGTTCCTTAAGATTTTCTTAAATTTTTTTGAAAAAATATTTTTCAAGTATTCTAAAACTTACCATTATCTAAATATTTATTTTTTTCTTAATGATTCAGATAACTATATTTTATCGTTTCCCAATTTGTAAAATTAAGCTAGACAGAAAAAGCCATCTATGTTAGGCTCAGATAAACTACCACATTTGTCTGAAAGGAACTAACATAAATGACCTATACTCATCTTACCACAAACGAGCTTATAATGATAGAGGCTTACTATCAAGAAAACATAAAAGTTTCAGATATTGCGAACGCACTAGGAAGATCAAAACAGACAATCTACACTGTCATCAACTATCTGAAAGAGGGCCACTCTGCTTATGATTACTATAACCGATATAAAGTCAATAAGAAACGCTGTGGCAGGAATAAAACAAGTCTTACACAATCAGAAAAAGATTTTATCCAAACTCATTTGGAACAAAATTGGAGCCTTGATGTCATTAAAGGAACTTATCCAGATAGGATTTCTTATTCTATGAGAACTCTCTATTGACTAGCAGACCGTGGTATTTTCAAGAAAGAGGATCTCCCTTGGAAAGGCAAAAGAAAACCAAATGGTCATAGCGAAAAACGAGGAAAACAAGCATTTCGCAGAGATTTACGTGAGAGAGCAGCCATTTATCCTAATTTTCAGACAGAATTTGGTCATCTAGAAGGGGGTACCATTGTTGGCGAGAAACACAAAAGTGCTGTCATTACCTTAGTAGAACGCCTCTCAAAAGCCATCATCACACTGAAAACTGAGGGACGAAAAGCAAGTGATATTGAGACTTCCATCAATCAATGGTTGTCTCAAGTCCCCAGCCATCTCTTTAAGTCGATAACTTTTGATTGCGGGAAAGAATTTTCTAACTGGAAGTCTATTTCGAATGCGCATGACATTGATATTTTCTTTGCGGATCCAGGATGTCCTGGTCAACGAGGTCTCAATGAACATTCTAATGGCTTATTAAGACGAAATGGATTACCGAAACAAATGGATTTTACTAATATTTCTCAAAATTATGAGGCTGGGACAAAAGTCCGACCTCAAATATAAAAAGCGAACAAAACTAGTTTTCTGGTAATCAGAATTCTGCTTTGTTCGCTTTTTGCATTTAATTATAGATTTGAAAGGCTTAATAATTAAGATTTTTAAAAATTGAAATCTTTTTGTCTCAGCCTCAAGAAATAGAATTCCTAGGAAGTCTTTAAATTATCAATCACCCTACCAAGTTTTTCTGAGTTACTTGAAAAGTCTAACTTAATTTGACAATCTAAGAGATAAAAAGAAAGACCTAGCAAACTAAAAATAGAATCCTACTATGGCCAAAAATATCTGCTTTGGATAGTTCACTGTAAGTGATCTTAATTCACTTTCTTATTTTCTAGCTCATCCGTTGGGGTCAAAAAAAGAGGTCCCCCGGACCTCTTTTTTAGGCTCTATAATATTTGTAGTGGGTAAATCCCCTATGGATATTATGGAGCCTCTTTTGTTGTAGAAAAAAAGTCCCATAAGATCTATAATGAAAAGCAACCAAACCATCATTAGAAAGAATCATATGGAACTATTACATTTTATCACAAAATTACTAGATATTAAAGACCCTAATATCCAAATTATAGATGTTGTTAATAGGGATACCCACAAAGAAATCATCGCTAAACTGGACTACGACGCCCCATCTTGCCCTGATTGCGGAAATCAAATGAAGAAATATGACTTCCAAAAACCGTCTAAGATCCCTTACCTTGAAACGACTGGTATGCCTACCAGAATCCTTCTGAGAAAGCGTCGTTTCAAGTGCTATCATTGTTCGAAAATAATGGTCGCTGAGACTTCTCTCGTCAAGAAAAATCACCAAATCCCTCGTATCATCAACCAAAAGATTGCTCAGAAGCTAATTGAAAAGACTTCTATGACTGATATTGCTCAGCAGCTGGCCATTTCAACTTCAACTGTCATTCGCAAGCTCAATGACTTCCGTTTTAAGCATGATTTTTCGCGTCTTCCTGAGATTATGTCTTGGGACGAGTATTCCTTCACTAAGGGAAAGATGAGCTTTATTGCGCAAGATTTTGACAAACTCAATATCATCACTGTTCTTGAAGGAAGAACACAAGCTATCATAAGAAATCATTTTCTTCGCTACAATCGAGCGGTTCGTTGTCAGGTGAAAATCATTACTATGGATATGTTTAGTCCCTACTATGACTTAGCTAAACAGCTTTTTCCGAATGCAAAAATTGTACTTGATCGCTTTCACATTGTACAACATCTCAGCCGGGCTATGAGTCGTGTGCGTGTTCAAATCATGAATCAATTTGAACGAAAATCCCTTGAATACAAGGCTATCAAGCGTTACTGGAAACTCATTCAACAGGATAGCCGTAAACTGAGTGATAAACGTTTTTATCGCCCTACTTTTCGTATGCACTTAACCAATAAAGAAATCCTAGACAAGCTGTTGAGCTATTCAGAAGACTTGAAACACCACTATAATCTCTATCAGCTCTTGCTTTTTCACTTTCAGAATAAGGAGCCTGACAAATTTTTCGGACTCATTAAGGACAATCTAAAGCAGGTTCATCCTCTTTTTCAGACTGTCTTTAAAACCTTCCTCAAAGATAAAGAGAAGATTATCAACGCCCTTCAACAACCCTATTCTAACGCCAAATTAGAAGCCACTAATAATCTCATCAAACTTATCAAGCGCAATGCCTTTGGTTTTCGGAACTTTGAAAACTTCAAAAAACGGATTTTTATCGCTCTGAACATCAAAAAAGAGGCTCTATAATATTTGTAGTGGGTAAATCCCCTATGGATATTATGGAGCCTCTTTTGTTGTA
>NZ_JPEN01000055.1 GCF_000767835.1 Streptococcus sinensis
TATTTTCGTGTTTCTGTGGGTGACGGCTATGTCGTCATGGCTGTCTGTCCCACTCTCTTTCTTTTGTATCGTTTATATTTGATTGACTTGCTGGCTGAACTTTTTACTGACCTCTTTTTTAGTTTATCGTTGGAAATACTTTCCTCACTATCTAGTATATCGGACACTTATTAAGTATTCATCAAGCATTTCTAAAATATTTCTAAAATCTTGAAATAGAAATGATAATTCTTGTTTAAGAGGACTGAGGCCTATAGAAAAGAGAGTGGGACAGAAATCGGTAATTCGTTAGAATTCGATTTCGTCGTCCCGCCTCCGCACAGTTGAGTAGGGCTGTAAAAGCTGATGAAATCAGCGTAGTAGAGCCCACTCAACCACTGCGTCTTGCTCGACAATCCAAAGACAATTGAGAGGCTAGGACTTTTGTCCCAGCCTCAATCATCTATTTCCAATTCATAAAGGCCTCGTAGCGCGTTGCAGGCGTAGATTTTTTCTGCTGATTTTAAGTCGTCTAGGTTGAGAATTTTTTCTGTGGCCTGACCTGTTGCCGAGAGATGCTGGCGGTAGATACCGTCCAAAAGCCCTAGCTCGACGGGTGGCGTGTAGAGGTGACCATCCAATTGGAGGACTAGGTTACCGATGGAGCTTTCTAGTAGCTGGCCTTGGGCATTGTAGTAAATCTGCTCCTGCTGGCCTAAGGATAAATGCGGCCGATAGCTGGTTTTAAAGTAGGTAAAAGGCCGTTGCAGGTTGGTGTTTTGTGGGACTAGGATTGCCTTGCAGAAAGCTTCTGGGAGTGCTTGTAGCTTTTCTAGATGGCAGGTCACTTTTCCAGATTTGGCGATGGAAATCCGCAGGCGGTAGTCCGTTCGTGGATCTAGTTCTGCTAGGGTTTGGTTCAACTCTACCTTCAGTTTTTCCTCATCAAATGGATAAGCAAAGTAACGAGCGGCTTCCCGTAGACGCTTCAGATGTTGGTCTTGAAAGGTCAGGCTGCCTTTCTCAATCTTTCCTGTCGTAACTAGGTCAAACTGCGGATTTTTCCGATAGAGGACGGCAGATTTTTGCTGGGTTTCGATGTACTCGGATTCCCATGTGCTATCCCAAGTGATGCCGCCGCCGACACCATAGATAGCCTTGCCATCTTCTAGCTGAATGGTGCGGATGGCCACGTTGAAAATCCGTCTCTGGTTTGGCAGGCAGATACCAACAGTGCCGCAGTAGACACCGCGAGCTGCTTTTTCGGTCGCCTTGATGATAGCCATGGTCGAAATCTTTGGAGCGCCTGTGATAGAGCCGCACGGAAAGAGCGCATCAAAAATTTCTCCTAGGCCAATCTCAGGTCGCAGCTGGCTCTTGATGGTGGAGGTCATTTGCCAGACAGTGGAATACTGCTCTACGCTGCAGAGATGCTCGACTCGCTCGCTGCCAATTTCTGAGATGCGGTTCATGTCGTTGCGCAGCAAGTCAACGATCATCATATTTTCCGCTCGATTTTTAGGATCCTGACGCAGCCATGCAGCCTGTTCTAAGTCTACAATGACCGTCAGACCGCGATTGGTAGTGCCCTTCATAGGCCGTGTTGTTAGCTCGCCTCGGTGCTCCTCGAAAAAGAGCTCAGGACTGATGGACAAGATTGCCTGTTCGTCATGCTCTACGTAGGCATTGTAAGCGGCATTTTGCTCGACGACCAGACGGTTGTAAATAGCCCAGCTGTCCTGTAGATTAAGCTCTGCGCTCAGCTGCACCGTGTAGTTGACCTGATAAGTATCGCCTTGACGGATATGGTGGTGAATGGTTCCGATTGCCTTTTCGTACTCTTGCTCAGTCGTCAGGCTCTGCCATTGCGCCGGCATCTCCACCTCGTCGTAAGCCAAAGGGAATGGGGCTTCCTCAGCCCTGTCATGAATGGTAAAGTAAATCAAGTATTCGCCTAGTAGAGGGGCTTCGTGAACTTGCAGTTTTTCCTCAAAAGCGGGGGCAGCTTCGTAGCTGACATAGCCCACTACATAAAATCCCTTTTTCTGCCAGTCCTCTATCTCGTGCAGAATCGCTCTGACCTCAGTCAGCTTGCGCGTTTTGAGTTCTTTAATGGGCTGGCTGAAAATCAAACGCCGACCCAGTTCTTTAAAATCAATAACTGTTTTCTTGTGCATGAGTTTATTGTATCATAAGATAATTTGAATGAAAACGGATTTATCGGATGAGACACTCATTCTTTTGTAATAGTTGACAGATTAGAGAGTGGCTCGGTATACTATTTTAAAAAAGAAAGAGTGAGATGCTTATGAAATCAAATAAATTGCTATGGATAAATGGAATGGCTGCTATTGTAGGGGGTCTGATAATCTTTTACGCTTCTTTAAATAGATGGCACTGGGAAATTATTTATTCGGTTCCCACACTGGTTGAAAACCCTGGCTGGGGCGATAGGGTTATATTGACCAGCTGGCTGTTTTTGGGACTTTCTATAGTCGGAATGTATCATTATAGCAACGACCCAAGAGTCAATAAGACGAGTCATGAGCTTCTATTCTGCGCCTCTATCATGGGCTTTATTCCTTTTCTAGCTATATTTGCAGGCCTTCTATCCATAGGAGCTGGGGTTCTCTATCTTCAAGATTTTTAAAAATTTAAGAGTGATGGCAAAGTTGACTGACCCATGTTTCCTCCTACTCGAAAGGCCTTGAAATTTATGATAAAATAAGGAAATGACAAAACTGTAAAGGAAGCCTTATGAAAAAAATCAATGAATCCTATAAACTCATCGTTTTTGCGGCGCTTGCTCTGGCTCTGGTTCTCTATATAGGAAATATCTGGTCTGGCCTGCAAAGTCTGACGTCGGTATTTTCACCCATTATACTGGGTGGAGTCCTGGCCTTTATCTTTAACGTTCCGATGAAGAAGCTGGAAGACCTCCTAGACAAATGCCGAGTACCCCAGAAGCTACAGCGCAGTTTGGCCTTGGTTTTGGAGGTGCTGATTTTAGCTCTCATCATGACGGAGATTGTCTCTATCGTCGTACCGACCCTGACCACAGCTGTCAATCAGCTGAGCGCGACCATCGGAAAGGTAGCACCTCAGTTAGCCAAGTGGCTGCAGCAGTCTGGCTTGCTTTCCTCTAGCCAGCTGCAAGATTTGACCAAGCAACTGCAAAACAGCGGCATTGTCAACAGAGCCATCTCTCTTCTAGGCAGTCTGACAGGCAATATCTCTGCTATCTTTGGTAATTTCTTCTCTGTCATCATGTCTATCTTTCTTATGTTTGCCTTCTTGAGCAGCAAGGAGCATTTGCAGACGATTACGAGCCGTCTTTTGCAGGTTTTACTTCCTGAGAAGGCTGTGAAGCGCCTATCCTATGTGGGCTCTGTCATTGTTGAGACCTATGATAAGTTTCTGATGGGGCAGATGATAGAGGCAGTCATTGTCGGTGTTTTGGTCTTTATCGCCTACTCTCTGACAGGCCTGCCTTATGCTGCCCTGACAGGTGTTTTGGCTGGAGTGCTCTCTTTCATTCCCTATATTGGGCCATTCTCGGCTTGTGCTCTGGGTGCCATCTTTATCTTTACCGATAGCCCTTGGAAAGCCCTTCTTTCTATCGCAGTCTTTCAGCTGGTGCAGCTGATTGAGGGCAATATCATCTATCCGTGCGTGGTCGGTCAGTCCGTCGGTCTCCCAACTCTCTTTACCCTAGCTGCAGCCCTAATTGGGGGTAATCTCTTTGGCTTGGTCGGCATGATCTTCTTCACGCCTATATTCGCAGTTATCTACCGCTTGGTCAGAGAGTTTGTTGCGGAGAAGGAGGAAGCCGAAGAGGACACAAGTAGGTGAAAAAATGAAGTTTAGTGGCTTCATTCTGACGGCTGTTCTGATCCTGCCAAAAGCTCCTCTCAAAGGAAGTGCATAGAAAACGGTAGTAGTAAATGCTCAAGTGGAAAGTCAGGCGCATGCTTATAAGTCTGCCAAGGAAGTCCGCACTGAACTCGCCAGCATCTACTACCTCTTTATTCGCTATACCTCAGCCAGTGCAGAAGCTTATCCTGAAAAAGAACACCTAACCAAACTCCTCAAAGACCTAAAGACAATCCGAGATAGCAAGAGACGATTGAGTGGTTCAAGTAAGAAAGATAAAAAAGTAAAAATAGAATAAGCAACACAAGTAGCAGTATAGAAATAAACGCCTTTGGATATATTATTATCTAAAGGTGTTTTTAGTGGTTTCGTGGTATAATATTAGAAAATAGTAGATGAGATGTAATTCACTTTATATGTGAAAACTCAAATGTATTTAACAACTAGTTGATTAAAGATTGGGGATACTTATGGAAGAAAATATTATCAAATCTAAGGATAGAGTACAGAAACACGGAGAGGTTTTTACGCCATCATGGATGGTCCAAAAAATGCTGTATACCCCAGGAATAAGAGAAGCGACAGAAGATGTTTATACTACTTTTCTAGAGCCATCAGCAGGTGATGGTAATTTTTTAGAGGCAATACTTGAAAGGAAACTCTCAGCTTTAACTCAAAAGTATGACAAGAAAAACTGGAAGACTAAATCTTTGTTTGCTTTATCGTCAATTTATGGAATTGAATATCTTGAAGATAATCTTGAAGTTGCTAGAGCAAGAATGTTTTTACATTATCTTGATTGGATTGAGGAAACATTTGGAGAAAGATTGAGTAGCAGAAGTGATTTATATAAATCAGCCCGTTACTTAATTACTAAAAATATTGTAAGAGGGAATACATTGACAAAGAGACATCCTGATACAGACGAACCTATCAGATTTAATGAGTGGAAACGTATAAAGGGTTATCCTAGTTTGGTTGAAAAAGTTCCTTTTACATTTGCTGAATTATTTGATGAAGATATAGCTGATAACGGAAAAGTAGATGAAGAACAACTAAGCTTATTTGAAATCACCGAAGAAAACATGCAAACTAAAGAAATCCGTCAAGTAAGGATTAAAAAAGTTTATACCTTGGGAGAATAGAATTTTATGATGTCAAATTTTAATTTTTTAAAAGTAGATTTAGATACAGCGGAACTTTTTTCAACTATCAATATGGCGGAACGAAATTATACTCAAGGAGACTATGAAGGTGTACTAACTAAAGTCCGCAAAGTTGCTGAGAATACAGCAACTCTGTATGCTGACCGAGTATATATTGAGTTACCTAAACATTCAACATTTCATGAGAAATTACAAATTATAAAACAACATATTGAGAAGAAGATAATTGTTGATGCTTTTTTTGAGATTAAAGGTCACGGTAATAATTCTGCTCACAAATTAAATCCGAAAGATGCTACCAAAAAAAATGCATTAAAATCATTAGAGCTAGTTTATATGATTTTAGTGTGGTTTGTAACAGAACATGTTGATAATGAGATTAAAGTCTCACTGTATGATAAGTTTTTAGAGCCAAAAGCTCAAGAAAGATACAAGACTGCGGAGCGTAAATTCATTTACGTACAAACTGTAGATAATAAATCTGGGTTATTTCCAGCTTATGAAGGTGCTCAAAAAGTTGGCGAGGGAACAGTGTCATCCGATGATGTTGAAGCAGACTGGACTCCAAATAGCGAATTTTTACGTGCGACTGCACCCAAACGAATCAGACAATATATGACAACTTCTGGTCTTCCTTTTGAGCTTGGCTGGGTTGAACTAGCTTATAAAAAATCAACAAAATCATGGTTTCATGATCACGAAGTTCACGAAGTGCTGAGACGTTCTGGTATTGCTCATCCAAAGGGCTTAGAAGGAAATGAGTGGTTTGAAACTGATTTAGATACAGCTAAAAAAGCTATCAAGGCAGTCAAGGACGGGCGGTCGTTTATTAGTGATACTCAAGCTGAATATAAAGCTGAAAAAATTAAAATTACACTTCGTCCCGAACAGGATGCAGCCGTTAAGCAAACACAAAAAACTTATAAGAAAAAAGACCGTATGCTTTGGAATGCCAAAATGCGTTTTGGTAAAACCTTAACCTCTTTGGAGCTTATTAAACAAGAAGGATTTCAACGTGTCCTAATCATAACTCATAGACCAGTCGTTAATAAATCGTGGTTCGATGATTTTAAAAAGATGGGGTTAGCTGAAGATGGTTATTTGTACGGTTCGGTTGATAGGGGAGAAAAACTTTCAACTCTAAAAAAAGGAGACAATCCATTTATCTATTTCGCCTCTATTCAGCTCCTTCGTTACAATGGAACTCAAGTAAATCTTCCAGAGTTCGCTGATATAGACTGGGATTTTATCATAATAGATGAAGCACACGAAGGAACACAGACTGAACTTAGCAATATTGTTATGAAAGCTTTGGTAAAAGAAGAACATACCAAAGTTTTAGAACTATCTGGAACTCCTTTTAATATTCTAGATCAGTTTGATCCTGAACAAGTCTATACATGGGACTATGTCATGGAACAACAAGCTAAACTTAAATGGGACTTAGAAAAACCGGATCAACCCAATCCATATGAACAACTTCCAGAGGTACTTATGTATACCTTTGATATGAAACAAAAAGAAAAATTCATAGATGAAAATAAAGCTTTTAATTTCCGAGAATTTTTTAGAGTTGATGATAAGGGAGAATTAGTTTATAAAGCAGATATCCGACGATTTTTGGATAATATTACTAACCCAAAAAGTGACACTAATTACCCATTTTCGACAAAAGAGTATCGTGAAGAACTGCGTCATACCCTCTGGCTCATGCCAGGTGTTAAAGAAGCTAACGCATTTGAAAATCTTTTAAAGGAACATCCAGTATTTGGAATGGACTATGAGATCGTAAATATAGTCAGAAATGATAAAAGTGATAATATTTTAGATAGTTCAGATGATGATCTTGAAAAAGTTTATAACGCAATAACAGATGATCCATCTAAGACAAAGACGATTACTCTAACAGTCCGTAAATTAACAACAGGTGTCAATGTTCCAGAATGGACAGCTGTCATGTTTCTTTCCAATACAAGTAGCTCTATGAATTATTTGCAGGCTGCTTTTCGTGCGCAGACGCCCTTCTCACATGAAAAATTAGGGATGAAGAAGCGTTGTTACATCTTTGATTTTGCTCCAGACCGTGCTTTGACAGTAATGGCTGAAAGTGCTCAGATAAATTCTGGTGTAGGGAAGAAAAATACTCAGCAACAGAAACAAGCAATGTCAAATTTGCTGAACTTTTTACCAATATTGGGTAAAGGCGATAATGGCATGCAACCCTTTGATGTTGATCGTATGCTAACGCAGATAAAGAAAGTCTATGCCGAAAAAGCTGTTCGCTCAGGCTTTGAAGATGACAGTCTCTATAATGACCATCTCTTAACACTAACTTCTGATGATGCTGAACGTTTTAATAAATTAAGTGTTATCGTTGGTAAAACTCAAAAACAAAAAACACCAATCAAGGTAACGATAAACGATAATGGTTTGACTGATGAAGAGTATGATAAGGCTGAACGTGCAAAGAAAAAGCGTCCTCGTGAGCGTAGTCAAGAGGAAAAAGCCGCAATGGAGAAACTAAAAGAGGCTCGTAAACAACAAAAGGCTATGATTTCTATCTTACGTGGTGTTTCTATCCGTATTCCTATGATGATTTATGGAATGGATGTTAATTTAAGTAAAGATATCACTATCGAAGACTTTATCAAAGAAGTCGATGACGAATCTTGGAAAGAGTTTATGCCTTCAGGTTTTACTAAAGGAATGTTTAAAGAAATTACTAAGTACTACGATGCAGAGGTCTTTATTGAGGCTGGACGAATTATTCGTCAACGAGCTAAATCGTTTGATAATCTCGATTTTATTGAACGTGCCGAAGAAATTGCAACTTTATTTGGTAGTTTTAAGAATCCAGATAAAGAGACTGTTTTGACTCCTTGGCGTGTTGTAAATATGCAAATTGCTAAAGGATTAGGTGGCTTGAATTTCTATGATGATACCTTTGAATCGATGACCGATGGAGCTACACCAAATCTTCATTGGGTAGATACAGATATTACGGATAGTGTTTATCATCCAGAAACTAAAATCATCGATATCAACGCTAAGACCGGACTTTACCCTTTACATGCCGCTATGAGTCTTTATTATCAATATGTGCAGAATAATGATGATAATCGCTTTGATGCTGATAGTGTTTATCGTGGAATCTTAGAAAATAATATCTATGCCATTGCAAAAACACCAATGGCTAAGACTATCACAGAACGAACTTTGACGGGTTATAAGAAATATAAAACTAATGTAGCCTATATTGAAAACTTTTCAAATACTTTGAAATCAAGTATTGATGAAGGTAAAAAACAGGTAGAGGAGGCTTTTGAAAAAGTGAAATTTGATGTAGTGATTGGGAATCCTCCTTATCAGGAATCAGATAATAAATCTGGTAATGGAAGTGCCACGCCGTTGTACGATAAATTTATAGAACTTTCTGTTAGTATTAAACCTAAGTATATTTCGTTAATTACGCCTAGTGTTTGGTTCTTGGGAGGGAAGGGTTTAGATAATTTTAGAAGGAAAATGCTGGAAGATATTCATATTAAATCTTTTCATAATTATGTCACACCAAATGATGTTTTTCAAAATGTAAGTTTAAGAGGAGGAGTTAATTTCTTTGTTTGGGATGCTAATTTTAATAATACGAAATGCTTCATACATACGGAGACTATAAAAAACTCTAAGATAGTAGATAATTCGGATAGACCTTATCGCTTACTAGATTTAGATTTATTTATTTCTGATAGTAGAGCATATACACTTCTCCGGAACATGTTGGAAAGAAACTATATTAGTTTGGATTTTGAAGATAAGAAATTAATGTTATATGGATTTGTTTCAGAGAGAAATCCTTTTGGTATTGCTACAACTATGAAGGATTTTGGAGAAGAAAATGATGATAATGATGTAAAAATCTTTGCAAGTAAAGGGCGTGTAGGATTTTTACCTAGGTCCACAATTAAACGAAATCTGGAATTAGTTGATTCTTATAAAGTTTTAACTGCATTTGCAAATAATATTGGGACAGATTTGCCAGATGATAATTTGAATACTATTGTTTCGGAACCCAAAAGTGCTTGTACAGAAACGTATCTGGTTATTGGTGGGAATCTTAAGTTGACCAGAGATACTGCTAATAATTTATCAAAATATCTAAAAACAAAATTTGTTCGCATGTTGATTATGTTAGCAAAGGCAAATCAAAATGGTACAAGAAAAACCTATAGATTTGTACCTCTTCAAAATTTTTCAAAGAACCCAGATATTGATTGGTCACAATCAATTGCAGAAATTGATCAGCAATTGTATCGAAAATATGAGCTAAGTGCAGAAGAAATTATATTCATTGAAGAAAATGTAAAAGCAATGGGGTAAGATTATTGATTATGTCAGTAATTAGATAGTTGGTTTGTTAACCCCAAAAAAATATTAGGAGTAGTGATGGAACTTATTTTATGTGATATTCAGGTGATTAATCGAGATAAAAAGCTTACTCAATCAAAAGAAATTCCAGCTGAATTTGAGGATTATTTGCAGCAAATTTTTAATACAATAACTGGTAATAAAGTAGTAAAAGAGTATGAACCACGAAGTGAGAATTCATTCGTTTTAAAAAAGATAAAGCAGATTCTTTCTAGTCAAGTTGTTGAAGAAAAAACAAAAAAATATTTTACGGATATTGCTCAAAGGCTACTAAGCAAGGAGATAGAAGCGCAACAAAAAGTCAATAAATTGAATATTGAAGTGCAAGTAGGTTCATTAATTCAGGCTATTTTTTATGATGATGAATTAGAGCAATATTTATATCTACTAGCAAAAGTTGAGCATACTAGTTTTGTGAACGATGAAGATTATTCTTTTCAAACTGGTTTTCAAAAAGAACTAAAGAAAGTTTTTAAGTCATGTATCTACCTAATTGATGGCTCAACATATGATGTTGAGGGTGTGAAAATTTATCTTGATAATGTAGCCAAATATTGGTTTGATGATTTTTTAGAACTTCAAGAAAAAACATCTGATGAAATAAATACAGGTCGAGCTTTTAAATCGATTGATTCATACTTAAATAGAACAATGAAAAAAAAGCACCCTGAAGATAGAAGTATTATCCGCAATGCATTTATTAGTTATTTTAGGACTAACAAATTAATCAATTTTGAAGAGATGATTTCTACAATCTTTGATGATTATAAATCAGTTTCTCTTAAGAATGATGAACAAGAACGAATTCGCAAATATCTATTAACCTTGCCCTCTCAAAAAGGTTTTGACAGTTTGTTTACGGTGTCTTTATCTGCTTTGAAAGCTAGAATTAGATCAACCTACGATCTTTATCCTGGAATAAAATTAAGAGTAGAAGATAACATAGAAAAGATTAAGGCATTTGAAAACGAAGAAGGTATACATTATATTATGGTAGAGACTACCAATAATGATGTATACGATTCTTTTGATAAATATAAAGGACGGATAGATGAATCCAGAATTACTTAGCATTTTTAATTGTAGGGATCATAGGAGTAGATTTGAGGCAAGTATAACCTTATCTGATAAGAAGGAATTCAAAAAATTTCCATTTTTTTCTCAAATTTTGGATAATATATCTCCCCGAGATGAAGGAAAATTTACTTTTGAAAATGAGAATGATGATATTTTTGTTTTTAAAAAAGAGACCAAGGAATATGAGTTTGATGAGTATATTAATTCATCTGAAACTCTTAATATCTCTCTTATAATTGATAAAAAAATTATTGATAGTAAACAATCTATTTATTACTGGGATTCTTTTCTAGAACATTTAATAGAAAAACCATTAGCGGAAACGCTTTCTTATTTCCATAAATTATTTTCAAGTGGTGATAAAATAATTCAATTTGAAATCTTAGATCCCAATATAAAAGAATTTTATTTACATACAAAATCTATTTACTTTCGATCTTTTTATAATGAATCTTTCGAAATTTTTAATAGAGCGGATCGACTATTTAAAGTAAAGAACACGACTTCATTTTATAATCAAGATAAATTTGAACTTTTACCAGATGATTTTCATGTTATTGAAACAAATTTAGCTGAAGAGAGTATTGGCCGTCTGAAAGAATATTTTAGTAGGATAGAGATGATTTTAGGAGCAATTTATATTGCGGCTTCGTCAGAAATAAAAAAAGATATCCTATGTTACCAATTAAATGATATTGGTCAAACACTAAAAGTGAATTTAAATGATAAGCTAGAATACAACCCTACAATTTTCGAGATTTATAATTGGATTTATAATGTTGATAACTATATTGATAAATCATCTATTGCTCGTTCTGTTTTTGAATATTTATGTATGGATATTTTTGATTCTAATAACAATAATAATAAAAATGTGATTCGAGATCTTCAAAAATCTTATAATATCTATATTAAAGAAAAAGTGAATATTTATTTGGATGCTAAGAAAGACTTGTCAGAGTATATTATTGAATCTATTTCTAAATTAAAAAGTTATACAAATACCATATTGGAAACTTTTCTTAAAAATCTGTATGCAATAATAGGTTTCTTTTTTTCAGTTATTTTGGCAAATGCAATATCAGATAGAGAATTAGATAAAATTTTTACAAAAGATATCCTAATAATAATTGTTATTGCTTTGATTGGTTCAATTATTTTTTGCCTTATATCAAATTTGAGATTTAGAAACGATTTGAAAAATTTTAAAGAACTATTTGATATTTTGAAAGAAAATTATGAGGATGTCTTGATTGAGAGAGAAATAGAAAATATCTTTAATAGTATTCAACTTGATTATGAAATTGAGAAAGTTAAAAAGTTTAAAAAAATAATAAATTGGATATGGGGAGTTCTGTTGGGAGTTTCTCTATTAATTACTACTATTGCATTATTAAATAGTTTTGTTCCTGATAGCAAGTTTATAGACTTTTATCAGATTGCTAAACAACAATCCTGGAAAATTCTTATTCATTCATTTACGTTTTTTATATAGTCCATAGAAAGGAATAGAAATGTTACTTTTTTCTACAATTTTAAATATTGATGATTCGTTGACTAAAGATGTTTTTTTAAGTCTAGTGATTGAATGGAATCAAGGAAGTCCACATGAAGATAACGTTATACGTAATTTGAAGTGGGATGGATCCTACAACCAAAAATTTGGTGATGAAACAATTTCTCTTGAATTTAAAGAATACAGAAATGAAGAAATCGTAGCTGTAAGATATGTAAAAAAATTAGATGATGGTATCATTTGGAAAACAGATTATATCATGAACTTTAAAGACTATAAAATGTCAATCATGTTAGATCGTAGTTTTACCGAAGATGCTATTGGTGTTGATCCTTCATTCACAACTCCGCTATTTATTAAATTATTGATTGAAAAAGGTTATGTTGTAAATGACAATGACCTTCCTGTACTAATGACTCCCCATCGTATTGACCGTGAAAATGTCAGTATTTTGGCTACTGTCATAAATGGTATAAAGACCTATAATTTACCTGTAGTTTATGTATCAAAAACATTTTCAAACAATATCCCTATTGAGGTCGATAAATTAGCTTATGCTCTTAAAGGAGTAGCACATATTTTTGTACAAGGTGATCTTAGAACAAATATTTTAATTCGGGAGCAATGTGAGGGTGCTAACGAGTACAATGGAGCAATTGGGATCTATTATCAATCAGATGTAGTGAAACATAAGAGACTTTTAAATTATGAATATTTTGATCCCACTATAACTAGACAAAACATTGTAAAAGACATTATTAATTTTACAAATCAACAAAGCATTGATCCTTTATACACGTGGGATGGAGTGACAACCTTCCTACTAAATGATAGGTTTGAAAGTCAAAAGGAAAAAAGAACAAAAGCAGAAAGAACTAAGGAGGAAACGGACGAACTCCTTGATAGTTTTAGTAGTGATTTCGATGACCTTACGGAAGAGAATAGTCGTCTAAGAAGTAGTATTTCGGAATTGGAAGCTGAATTAGCCTATTATAAAAGTGTTTTTTATAGTGGACAGAATAATGGAAATAGCTTCCTATCTAGTGGAAGTGAGAAAGAATTTTTCAAAGGGGAGAAGAAAGAATTTATTTTATCTGTATTATCTGATAGTTTAGCAAGTATTAAAGATGATACTCGTAGAAAACATATTGTTCAAGATATCATCCAGCAAAATGCTATTGAAGACGTTCTGAGTAAGAAGAGAGAAGAAATTAAACGTCTCATAACAGACTATAGTGGCTTAAATGGAAAGTTAAAGCAAGATTTGAAACAATTGGGTTTTTCTGTTTCAGATGAGGGAAAACATTATAAACTAACTTATTTTGATGATAACCGTTATACTATTACCATGGCAAAAACACCAAGTGATGGACGAGCTGGGAAAAATAATGTTTCAAATATAAATAACAAAGTCTTTTAGATTTTTTGAAGATTGAGATAGTTTAACATTATCGAACCACACCAGAAGCCGATACTGAACTCCCATAGTTCTTGAAGGATTTTAAAGGGTAAGATGTGGTTGATTTATTCGTTCATTTTTGAAAGTGAGATGGGATAAAGCTTTGTTTTCGTATTTCTCGGAAATGATAAAAAAGGAGAAAAATGGAAACTAGCAACCAACGCGCTCAATGTCAGCAACTTTGGGCTCAAAACAAATACTTGGTCTTGAGCCGTTCCAGCAACATTTACCAAGAGATTCGTCAGTATCTCAAGAATGAAGAGGTGGAGCTGAGTCATGTTCAAGAACTGATCGACCGTGCTTGCTAAATCTCTGAGCATAGAGGTCAAGTCCACTATGCCTTTCAACATATTTTGGGCTATTTCAAAAAGAAAGCGACAGATGCTGAGTGCAAGGACTATATGTTCTTGCTGGATCGCTACCGCTTTGGTCAGGATTCTAAGGAAGACTTAATCGCTGAGACTAGAGATTTGCTTGATCAATATCCAAATGATTACTTGCAAAATTCAATCCTGCTGAAAGGAGATGATCCTGATACTTTGGCATGAGGACTTGTCTCTCAACTTCCACGACCGCAGCTCTTGGGGAACACCGTGAATGTTGTGCCCTGCGTGGCAATAGTTGGGGAAAAAGCATATGACCGTGAACTATGTCTTAATCCACTCGCCTGATCATCTCTCTGCCTACCATCAGTTGATTATGGAGGAGATGAGTTGCCGTGGCTATAAAGTTAGTCCAGAATGGTTGGATAAAAACTATCGTGGTAAGACTTGTCCTGCTTATGAGGATTTGACTGAGGAGACCTTGACTAGTCCTATTTACAAAGAGCACGATGTAACCTACTACGAGGAGTATCTGGCCAATCTTCGAGAGAAAGGGATAGAGCTATAGTCTTTTCTAATAACAATCCATAGTTGCTTATAAAAATAGGTAACGACCTGTTTGAAGCTGCAAATTAGTATGTGACTGAAAAACAAGCAACACAAGGGATTTGGGATACTGGTCTCAAATCTTTTTCTTTTGTCCATAATAGAGATATAGTTTAAAACTATACCAAAGCTTAATTTTTTACAATTATACAGGCGCTTTCTTTTCTGTTAAGATAGTTTCAACAATAAATTTTGGAGGACGTTTATGTCAACGACTATCATTGGTTTCCCACGTTTGGGTGAATTCCGCGAATTAAAATTTACAACTGAAAAATACTTTAGAAATGAAATCTCAGCAGAAGAACTTTTGGCAGCAGCGAAAGAATTGCGTGCGAAACACTGGAACATTGTCAAAGAAAAAGGGATCACTGAAATTCCATCAAATGACTTTTCTCATTATGACAATGTGCTAGATGCGGCCTTTCTCTTTAACGTGGTGCCTGCCTCTGTTCAAAACTTGGACTTGACTGATCTTGAGCGCTACTTTGCCTTGGCGCGTGGTTACCAAGGAGAAAAAGGGGATGTGCGTGCCCTTCCGATGAAGAAGTGGTTCAACACTAACTATCACTACATCGTTCCTAAATTTGAAAAAGACACTCAAGTCAAGCTGGCTGGGCACAAGATTTTTGATGAATTTGCTGAAGCGAAAGAGTTGGGACTAGTAACCCGTCCAGTCCTTGTAGGACCATTCACTTTCCTTCAATTGTCAGACTTCGAAGAAGGTGTCAAAGCAGAAGATTTCGTAGACAGCTTTGTGGCTGCTTACCAAGAAGTTTTTGCAAAATTGGCAGCCCTTGGTGCGACTCGTATCCAATTGGATGAAGCTGCTCTTGTAAAAGATTTGACAGCAGAAGAAAAAGCTCTCTTCTTGGACCTTTATAAGAAGCTTTTGGCAGACAAGAAAGGCTTGGAAGTCTTGGTTCAAACCTACTTTGGCGATGTTCGTGACATCTATGCAGACCTTGTAGAGTTGCCAGTAGATGCGATTGGTCTGGACTTTGTAGAAGGCAAGAAAACTCTTGAATTGGTTAAAGGTGGTTTCCCAGCTGACAAAACTCTCTATGCAGGTATTGTCAATGGTAAGAACATTTGGCGCAACAACTACGAAAAGAGCTTGGCTATTCTTGAGCAAATCCCAGCTGAAAACATTGTCTTGACAAGCTCATGCTCACTTCTTCATGTGCCATTTACAACTGCTAATGAAGAATTTGAACCAGCTATCTTGAACCACTTTGCTTTTGCAGTTGAAAAATTGGATGAACTTCGTGACTTGGATGCTATCCGCAAGGGTCAAGGTGAAGAAGTTCTTGCAGCCAACAAAGAACTCTTTGCGACGGAGCGTGTTGGGCAAAATGCAGAGCTGGCTACTCGGATTGCTGGCTTGACAGACGCAGACTACACTCGTTTGCCACTCTTTGCAGAACGTGAAGCGATCCAAGAAGAAGCCTTCAAACTTCCAGCTCTTCCAACAACAACCATCGGTTCCTTCCCTCAAACCAAGGAAGTTCGTGCCAAACGTTTGGCCTTCCGTAAGGGTGAATTGTCACAAGAAGAATACGATGCCTTTCTTGCTGAAACCATCGACGAATGGATTAAATGGCAAGAAGAAGTTGGATTTGACGTGCTGGTGCATGGTGAGTTCGAGCGTAATGACATGGTGGAGTACTTCGGTCAAAACCTGTCCGGCTACCTCTTCTCTAAAAACGGTTGGGTACAGTCTTACGGTATGCGTGGGGTTAAACCACCAATCATTTGGGGTGATGTCACTCGTCTCAACCCAATCACTGTCAAATGGTCTAGCTACGCACAAAGCCGTACTGACAAACCTGTTAAAGGCATGTTGACTGGACCGGTTACCATCCTTAACTGGTCATTCCCACGTGAAGACATTTCGATCAAGGATTCAACTCTTCAAATCGCTCTTGCTATCAAGGATGAAGTTCTTGACCTTGAAGCTGCAGGCGTGAAGATTATCCAAATCGACGAGGCTGCTCTTCGTGAGAAATTGCCGCTCCGTCGCAGCGACTGGTATGAAGACTATCTGGACTGGGCTATTCCTGCTTTCCGTCTGGTACACTCTACTGTCGCGCCAGATACGCAAATCCACACTCACATGTGTTACTCAGAATTTACAGATATCATTCCTGCTATCGACAATATGGATGCGGACGTGATTTCCTTTGAAGCGAGTCGTTCTAACTTGGAAATCCTAGACGAGCTCAAAGCTAAGAACTTCCAGACAGAAGTAGGGCCTGGAGTTTACGATATCCACTCACCGCGCGTGCCTAACGAAGGCGAAATTGACCATACGATCGAAGCTATCTTGGCTAAGGTGCCAAGTAGCAAGGTCTGGATCAATCCTGACTGTGGTCTTAAAACTCGTGGTATCCCAGAAACCAAGGCTAGCTTGGTGCGCTTAGTAGAAGCAGCCAAGGCAGCTAGACAACACTTGAAATAATCCTCTTCGAACATCAAATGGCGATTTTCATAGAGGATAACTGAAACAGTTGAATCGATACTGGCAATCCTGCCAAAACGAATCTTGTAGGATTGTCTCCAGTTTATCGCTAGCATCATTGAAAGGAATTTTTAGTTTTATGGTTCGTCATCATACACCCAGTCTCTCATTTGAAGTATTTCCTCCTAATCCAGCAGTAGGCAATGAAAAAATTATACAGGCTCTTCGGGAAATGCAGGATATTGCGCCCCACTTTATCAGTGTGACCGCTAGTAATAATAAGTTTAATATTGAGGAGACGACGGTTCGGTTGGCTGACTTCATCTATAACGACTTGAAGATTCCGACCATTGCCCACCTGCCTGCGGTCTATCTGACCAAGGAAATGGTGTCAGATACGCTCCAGGCTCTGGATAAGGTTGGTGTACACAATATATTGGCTCTGCGGGGGGATATTTTCCCAGATGTAGCGCCTAAGAATGATTTTACCTACGCGACTGATTTGATTGAATACATCAAGGCAGAAGCGCCGCACTTTGACATCATCGGAGCCTGCTATCCAGAGGGCCATCCAGATTCGCCTAATCAGATTTCGGATATTCAACACCTGAAAAGGAAGGTAGATGCTGGCTGTTCTAGTCTGGTGACCCAGCTTTTCTTTGACAATGAGCGCTTTTATGATTTTCAGGACAAGTGTATTTTAGCGGGTATTGAAGTGCCCATCCACGCTGGGATTATGCCCATTCTCAACCGAAATCAGGCTCTGCGCCTGCTTAAGACATGTGAGAATATCAAGCTACCAAGGAAATTTAAGGCTATTTTGGATAAGTATGAACATGATCCAGAATCGTTGCGGGCAGCAGGCCTAGCCTATGCAGTGGATCAAATTGTGGATCTGGTCACTCAGGATGTAGCTGGTGTCCATCTTTATACGATGAATAACGCAGAAACTGCCAAATATATCCATCAAGCGACCCATGCCCTTTTTAATCACCAGCCTTCTATCGAGCTGGCTTAATCCAATCGTAGAACCACCAATCAGCAGTCAGCTGGTTGGTGGTTTTTGTAGTAGAATAGTATCAGTATTTCCGATAATCCTATAAGAAAAGGCTTCCAAATAGTAATATAATAGAACAAAAAGAAGATAGAGGTAATCATGATGACAGAAAAACAGTTTCCAGAAGGATTTCTCTGGGGCGGCGCTACAGCGGCTAATCAGTATGAAGGTGGCTGGAATCTAGGAGGCCGTGGACCTGCAACATCTGATACGGCCAAGGCAGTTCGGCCTGAGGAGCGTCAGAGTTTTGAAGATTTTGCGTCTCCGATGACTAAGGCCAAGGTAATGGCGGCTTTGGCAGACAAGGAAGGCCTTTATCCTAAGCGCTGGGGTTCTGATTTTTACCACCGTTACAAGGAAGACATTGCTCTCTTTGCAGAAATGGGCTTCAAAACTTTCCGCCTGTCTATTGCTTGGAGCCGGATTTTTCCCAAGGGGGATGAAACCCAGCCCAATGAAGAAGGTTTGGCTTTCTATGACGCAGTTTTTGATGAACTCAATAAATATGGCATTGAACCTTTGGTGACCCTTTCCCACTATGAAACGCCCCTTCATCTAGCTTTGGAATACGGCGGCTGGAAGGACCGCCGAGTGATTGCCTTCTTTGAGCGTTATGTGCGGACCGTTTTTGAACGTTATAAAGACAAGGTTAAATACTGGCTGACTTTTAATGAAATCAATATCATGGGCTTGTCTGGCTATGTCGGAGGTGGTCTTCTCTTTGAAAATGGACAGCAAAATGCCCAAGACCTTTATCAGGCGGCTCACCATCAGTTTGTAGCCTCCAGTCTGGCTGTCAAGGCTGCGCGGGAAATCAACTCTGACTTCCAAGTCGGCATGATGCTGGCTCAAATGCAGGCCTATGCAGCGACTTGCAATCCGCTGGATGTCATGGAAGAAATCCGAAAAGACCATGAAAATCTTTTCTTCTCTGATGTTCAGGTTCGTGGCAAGTACCCAAGCTATGCCAAACGGTTCTTTAAAGAAAATGGCATTACATTAGAGATAGCGGATGGGGATTTGGAGCTCTTAGCCCGCTACCCAGTAGACTTCATGTCCTTTAGCTATTACATGTCTTCAGTAGCACGGGCGACAGAAGGAGAAGGGGAAAAGACCGCTGGGAATTTCTCACTGGGTGAAAAGAATCCTTACCTAGAAGCTTCTGATTGGGGCTGGCAGATTGATCCAGTTGGCTTGCGCATTACCTTAAATAAACTATATAACCGCTATCAAGTGCCTCTCTTCATCGTAGAAAATGGCTTGGGAGCGCTGGATCAGGTAGAAGCAGATGGCTCTATTCATGACAGTTACCGGATTGATTACCTGAAGGCTCATATTGAGCAAATGTATGAAGCGATTGAGGACGGAGTGGAGCTCATGGGTTACACGCCTTGGGGCTGTATTGATCTGGTATCCGCTTCTACTTCAGAAATGAGCAAACGCTATGGCTTTATCTATGTTGATGCAGACGATGAGGGGAATGGGAGCTATGATCGCTCCCGCAAGGACTCTTTCTTCTGGTATCAGAAAGTCATTGAGACCAATGGCGCGTCTATCTTGAATGATTAGGAAGCAGAGGGCTTTATGACGAGAAAAATCATCTTTCTGGATGTGGATGGGACCCTCATCGACTACGATAATCATATACCGGATTCAGCTGTGCTTGCCATTCGGAAGGCACGGGAAAAGGGCCATCTGGTTTATGTCTGCACAGGTCGCAGCAAGGCTGAGATGTCGCCGGAAATTTGGGATATTGGCTTTGATGGCATGATTGGTGGCAACGGCTCTTATGTGGAGCATGAGGGGCAGGTTATCCTACACCAGCTGATTCCGCGAGATGTCGCGAAAAGGCTAGTCGACTGGCTTCAGGAGCGGGGGCTAGAGTTTTACCTAGAGAGTAATAACGGTCTATTTGCAAGCAGGGGCTTCCGCGAAGCAGCGCGACCGGTGCTTCGAACCTACGTTCTTGGAAAAGGTGCCAAGCCAGAAGAAGTTGTAAATATGGAGGCAGAAGAAGCTCTTCACGGTCTGGTTTATGGTGGGGAGCTCTACCGGGACGACCTGAACAAAGTCAGCTTTATCCTAAAGAGCTACCAAGACCATCTGGACTCTAAGGTAGCTTTTCCTGAGCTCAAGGCAGGTACTTGGGGAGGCAAGGAGGAGCATGCTCTATTTGGTGATTTGGGTGTCAAAGACATTACCAAGGCGCATGCTATTGAGGTTCTGCTGAAGCATCTGGATGCTGACAGGGCGGATACTCTGGCTTTTGGCGATGCTAAGGTTGATATTCCTATGCTGGACTATTGTCAGGTCGGGGTCGCTATGGGAAATGGCGGAGCGGAAATCAAGGCCATGGCCGATCTGGTGACAGACTCGGTCAGCCAAGACGGTCTCTACAAGGCCTTTGAAAAGTTAGAACTCATCTAAAGGAGAGATGAATGATGGCAAAAATTCTTTATCTGATGCGGCATGGCCAGACTCTTTTTAACCTACGCCATAAGGTACAAGGCTGGTGTGATGCTCCTCTGACTGATTTTGGTATTTATCAGGCCAAGGTGGCAGGGCAATATTTTAAGGATGCCGGAATTACTTTTGACGATGCTTATAGCTCTACACAAGAGCGGGCCTGTGATACCTTAGAGCTTGTGACAGAGGGCAGGGTCCCCTATCAACGTGTCAAAGGCCTTAAGGAGTGGAACTTCGGTACCTTTGAAGGGGAAAGCGAAGACCTCAATCCACCCCTGCCTTATAAAGATTTCTTTGTGACCTATGGCGGTGAATCGCAGGAACAGGTACAAGCGCGTATGGCATCGACCATTCTTCATCTCATGCAAGAGACAGACGGTCAGTCTGTGCTCATGGTCTCCCATGGCGGGGCCATGGCCAATTTTGCTAGAGTTTGGCGGAAAAACTGGCGTCTGGATGACCTAGGTCACATGACCAACTGCGGGATTTTGAAGTTTACCTTTGAGAATGATCAATTCTACCTTGAAGAAGTGATTGGTCACGATTTTAGCGATTGGGAGGGAAAATGAAAGATTTATATTTGATGCGGCACGGCCAGACTTTTTTCAATCAAGAAGGCTTGGTGCAGGGAGCTTGCGACTCTCCTTTGACAGAACTGGGGCAGGAACAGGCCCGGCAGGCAGGAGCTTATTTGAAAGAGCGGGGCATTCGTTTTGGTCCTCTCTACTCGTCCACCCAGGAGAGAGCTTCCGATACCTTAGAACTCGTCTCCGGCCGAACCGACTATACTCGCCTTAAGGGTATTAAAGAATGGAACTTTGGTCTTTTTGAGGCCCAGCCTGAACGTTTGCAGCCGAAATTTCGACCAGGAGCTACGTCATTTGAAGATCTTTTCGTTCCTTATGGCGGAGAAGGTGTGAACCAAGTCGGTAAGCGCGTGCTGGTCACTCTGACTGAGGTCATGGAGCAGGCAGGAGCAGAGCCAGTCTTGGCTGTTAGCCACGGCGGTGCCATGTGGGCCTTCTATCTCAAGATTGCAGCCCAAGCTCTGGATCCCAAGGTGCGCTTTGGCAACTGCACTATCTGCCATTACCATTATGAGCAGGGACATTTTAAGCTGGCAGAAGTCATTGACCCACTGACGGGTGATGTGTATGAGTGTGAATGAAGAAGCAAATTTTTTTAACGGTTCATAGTAATGAAGAATCAGAAAGATTATCACTAGAATAAAAACCTCATTTTTCTGAGGTTTTTTGGTTTATACTTGGCTGTAGGTTTCACAACGACTTAGTTTTAGGTCTTCCTGGTCACTGGGCATTGGCTGTACTTCCCCTTCTTCCTCCCACACACTTCGAGTAAAGACCATGGAGAGTAGTGCCAGAGCTGCAAAGGCTACTCCTACGTACCAGTAGGGCATATCCAGTGTCGTGGAGCGGCCAGACAGATTGACGATGCCACGAAAGAGCATGCCTGCTGCTATGATGGCTACAGCTGAGTTCCAGAGGTTGAGGCTGAGCCGAGAGAGATTAGGGATGACCTTCATGAAGAGCAGAAGGAGGATGCCGCCTGCTAGAGGAATGGCAAAGAGATAGTGCATGTGGCTAGATGTTTCGCCGAAACTGAAGGATTCATAGATTCTGCTAAATGCAAAGAAGAAAATAGTTAACAGTGTGTAGATAAGGGCTGTTTTTCTAAAACGTTTTTTGATGGGATTAGTAACCGATGTAGACAATATCACTCACCGACCTTTCTGAGATAGTATTTCCGTTGGTTGTAGGTTTGTTAATGACCTGACCGTTAAAGTAAAGTGTAGAGGAGCCGCCGCCATCAAGGTTGTAGGCGGTCTTGACACCGTAAGATTTCATGATTTCTGCCATCTGGTAGAGGGAAAGTCCCTCGCTTTCTGAGGTGCGTCCGTCTGAAACGATGATGATATAGTGGTTTTCATCAATGATACCGATGGCTGTCCGTGGATTTGAAGACATGGACTGGCCGACTTCGGACTTGGTATTAACGACAATCTCACCATTTTCTACAAGAGCTGGGCCGAAGGCCAAGAGATTGACCACACCGTCTTTGACCAGTTGATCGGCAGAGACTTGGTCTTCATAGACAATCTTAAAGGAGCCGTCTTTGTAAATAGCCAAATCCCCATTGCTGGAGTCTTCTCGGACGGTATCGCGGTAGACAACGCCATTGCGGATGACATAGCCAGTTGTGTTGGCTCCGTAGTAGTCGCCGTTAACCGCTAGGATAGCATTGTTGTTGGCAGCCGTTTCCGAGGTTTTTGCTGTGACATTGTTTCCGTAAGTGTTTTGGGCAAAGGCCGTTTTCAGGTATTCTGATGAGCTGATAGTCACGTCAGCGATGTAGACTTGGGTGTTGCTGACGGTCTTTTCAGTCAATGTGACCGAGATGTTGTCGTCTGAATAGCTGGTATCCGTCACAGTCGCTGTTTCCGCAGCCTTGCTGGCAGCCTCGGCATTGGACGACGAACTTGCGCTTGAAACCGTGGAAATGGTCTCTGCGATGACGAAAGTTTTCAGCATGGAGTAGCTGAAGGAAGCTGTCAGAAGCAGCCCGAAAATGGAGGCGTAGGCATAGCCTTTCTTTAAAAATTTCATGATGCGGTGTGTGTCCTTTCCTTAAAAATAAATCTCTTTTGCACCATCCAGGAGACGGTGAAGAGCAGCAGTCCGACGATGATTTTGACAATCAGAAGATTGAGACCAAAGACAGCGTAGAAGAGGCGAATCAGCAGTGTATCTAGGATAAAGAGCACTACAGCTAGGCTGAAATAGCCGGTTCCTGTCTTGAGTATACTGTCGTCGTTCTTAAAGACCAGCTTTTTATTGGTCGAATAGTTAAAGATTGAGCTGGTCACGCGGGCAATCCCATTTGCGAGAAGAATTCTCAGGCTGGTCGGCGCAGCAGTTAAAAACAAGAGAGCCAGTGCGTAGACGATGTAGTCCACGATGAAGCTGCTGAGAGAGGTTAGGGCAAACTTAAAAATATTTTTATAAATCATGAGCCCATCTCTAACAGGTCGGAAGTGCGAGCCTTGATTGTCATTGATATAGACCGTCTCAATGGGAACTTCCAAAATGGGATATTCCTTGCTGGCTGCTAAGAGCATGTTCATTTCATACTCATAGCGCTGACCCTCTACCTTTAGCATAAATGGAATCATGTTGGTCGTAAAGGCTCGCAAGCCTGTCTGAGTATCGGAAACATCCACGCCAGTTTGGGCTTTGAAGAGAGCTCGAGTTAGGCTGTTGCCGAAGCGGCTGCGCAGAGGGACTTTGCCAGTAAAGGCACGTGCGCCCAGAATCAGCTGATTGGGATTTTCGGCAGCCTTGGTTGCCACGCGGAAAATATCCCAGACCTTGTGCTGGCCATCCGCATCTGCTGTGATAACCGTTCCGTATTGACCCATAGACTGGATATAGGTGAAGGCAGTTTTTAGTGCTTGTCCCTTGCCTTGATTGTTCTCGTGATGGAGGACAGTTGCATATTGTTCAGCCTGTTCAAAGACTATCTGGCATTTAGATGAGCTACCGTCATCGATCACAATGATATGAAAATCACTCTTATGGTGAATTTTTTTTATCAGCTTAATAAGATTATAATCAGGCTCATAGGCCGGAATCACTAGATAATCCATATCCATACCTCTTTCTTAGATGATTTGTAGAAAGTATACAGACTGCGGCTTAAAGCTAGCTGATATCAGTTAGCTTTAAGAAAAAGTTAAATTTTTTTTAAGGAAAGAACGTGGAATGGATAAGATCGAAATACTTTTGAAAAGGAAATATAGAGACGATTTTGAGGAATGAGGCATAAATTAGAGTAGAGATTACCTAACTGGAAAATTCCTTATGAAGTATTTTATGGTAAAATTGTGCACTTAATTTGACAATTCAAACCTAAGAAAAGAGCCTCCTTATAAGAACAGTATATAACTTTTTTACACTATCCGTTATAAGTAGCTCTGTTCATCCCAGTCGTTTTTTTATACGTTCTACTTTTTCTATTCGAGTAGATAAGTTTTTGACTGGGGCTAGGTATACAGCAAAACCGATTGTCAACAGTTATCAAACTAACGATGAAGTGGCTGCTTAACAAGGCCGATAGGCCAACAATATAGGTAGCTTCCTACATACTACCTTGGGTCTAGGATTGCGTTTCATATTCCCAACCAATCATGCTTAGAAGAAAAGGAGGCCCCCTTTCTTTATAAGTTACTTTCTAAAATTATATTTTCATCTTATTAAGGGCAGCCACCTAACGATAAGTAATTTAAAAACTGCAAATTAGGGTTTGGTATAATAATTTACTTGCTAAACTGTCTTTTTTTGTTTATATTAGTTTTATAAGCTTTTTTGGAGGCGTTTTCATGGACAAAGCTCTTTTAAGGTTGAAATTACTAGGAAATCCGAGTGTCTTTCTTAATCAAGAGGAAGTCTTTTTCCCTTTTGCAAAAATCAACGCCCTGCTTTACTATCTTCATATCAATGGAACAGTCAATCGGGAGGAGATTGCAGGAATTCTCTGGGAAAATAAGAACAATCAGACTGCCAAAAAAAATCTGCGCAATACCATCTATCAAGCCAATAAACTGCTGGGCGGGGACTGGATTATCGCTCCCAACCGGACGGTTCTGTCGCTCAATCCTAAGTGTAGAATTGAAAGTGATGTGGAGCTCTTTTCAGACAATCCTGCGGAGCATCTGTCGCTCTATCAGGGGGCTTTTCTGCAGGGCTTTTATCTCAAGGATAGTGAGGCCTTTGATTATTGGGTTTCCAAGATGCGAACCCGATATGAGCAACTGTATATCCAAGCCTGCTACCAACAGCTCGAAAAGGGAAACAACCAGCTGGATTTGGAAGAAACAGAGCAAAATTTACACCGTTTGATTAGTATTGATGAGTTTGATGAAAAGAACTATCACCTGCTGATGAAGTTCTATCAGGAGAATGAACGGCCCGGCAAGGTAATTGAGACCTATTATAAATTGGTGAACCTTTTGGACAAGGAGCTGGGCATCAGTCCTAATGAGGCTATCCAGCAACTTTACCACGAAGTGCTTGCCAAGGATCGTAGCGAGCGCAAGACCAAGCAGTTTCTGCGCAATACGGACCACTTTTTCGGTCGGGTAGATGAAATCAAGCGCTTGGAGTCTTACTTTTCTAAGATTTTAGAGGACCAAGAGGCGCGTGCTTTGGTCCTAGTCGGAGGGACTGGTATTGGTAAGCGGACGGTGACTCGCCAAGTGCTGGCCAATCAGACCAAGGATTTCCAGATTGTCATGGCTGAGTGCTTCAAGGATGAGATAAAGATAGCTCTGCAGCCTTGGCGTGACTTGCTAGATGGTCTGGGTGACTTAGTCATTCAGCACCAGATCCTCTCTCTTAGCCAGTGGCAGGTCATTTTAGAAAGTTATTTCCCGATTTTGATAGGGGGTGCCTCTGGTGTTCAGCTAGATGCGGATAAGCTGGCTCAGTTTGTAGTGGATATCTTGCAGAAGATTTCCAAGAAAAAGGCCTTGGTCATTTTGATAGAGGACTGCCATTGGATGGATGCGGCTAGTGCTGCGGTCCTGGAGCAGGTCATGAATCATCTGAGTGACTATCCTGTGGCCTTTGTTTTGACCAAGCATCTGAGTACGCCACCTTATCTAGAACATTTTTTCAATCACTTGCTGGTTCGTAATAAGTTAGATTTTATTCAACTGCAGCCGCTGAAGTTTCAGGATAGTGTGGCTTATTTACGGGCCCAGACAGGTCAGGTGGCTATGTCTGAGCAGCAGCTTGAGGATATTTATCGGGTTAGTCAGGGCATTCCCTTCTTTCTGACGGAGTATGCTAAGCAGTTCTTGCGAGGAGAAAAGTTTCATCCGCTGACTCCTGCTATCAAGGCTAAGCTGTCTTTGAAGCTGGACTACTTGAGCAGCGGGGAGGAGGAACTGGTAGACTATCTTGCTTGCTTCAGCATTTCTGCTTCGCTTTCGCTCTTGGGTAAGCTGCTGGCTTTACCTATGGAAGAGGTGGTTGAAATCACTGAGGAGCTGAGACAGAAGCAGCTGTTGATAGAGGAGGAGCAAGAAGAGAAGTTGATGCTGCGGTTCAGTCAGGAGCTTCTGCAGATCTATGCCTATGAACGCTTGTCACTTGCCAAGAAGCGAATGCTGCATCACCAGATTGCCCAAGGTATGGAAGACCAGCTGGGAGACTCTCTCTATCATGCCCAGCTGCTCAATGAAATCGCCTATCACTACAAGATGTCCAAGCAGCCGATTAAGTCTCTAGAGTACGAGCTGCATTATCTTGAGGCTACTCTGCAGTTTCATCACGAGCTCTTTCCGATTTATTCACGGGAGTTTGGCTTTATCGAAAAGACGGACGATGCCAATCAATCGGCGGTTCTGGACCAGTTTGACCGCATCCGTCGGCAAATACAAGAGTTGGAAAGAAAACATCAGAATCACAAGGATTTCCAACTGCTAGTTCTCCGCTTTCTCTATCTGGAAGGACGCTATGCCATCCGGACAGGAAATTATCAGCAGGGGATGGACAATATTCAGCAGGTGCTTGCCTCGGCCAAAGAGCTGCAGCAGATGGACTTTCTTCTAGAAGGTTATCGGCAGATGATCTACTACTGTATCCAGACAGAAAATATCCCAGAGATGCGCTATTATACAGATTTGGCTCTAGATGCTTCGGTGCAGGCCAATAATCACGAGGCCATCGCTATCAACCTCCGGCTTAAGGGGCTTTACCATCTCATAATTGGAGACGAGGAGCAGTCACTTCATCACCTTTACCGGTCTATCGACTGTTTCAGTCTGACGGCCTCGCTTCGCTCCAAGTATTCGATTCAGATTGCAGCAGCCTTGGATTATCTAGCGGAAATTGAGCAGATCCGTGGGAATTTCACGACAGCATTGGTCCATCAAAAGGAGGCGATTGAGCTAACAGAAAATAAAACATCAGAGCCTTCGATTTTTGCCTTTTACATTAGCTTGGGTATGACCTATTACTGGTTGGGGGATCATGAGCAGGCGGAGAAGATTTTTCTTAAGGCTAAAAAAGCGCTGGAAACCCTCAGCTTTCCATGGAAAGAGGCTCAGCTGGAAGTCTATCTGGCTCTGATTGGCTGTGAGAAGGGAGATTACCAGCCGGTGCTTGATCTTCTGCGGAAAAAGGATAGCCTCATCAGTCGCTATGGCAATCCGCGGGACAAGGGGCTGATCTACTATCTGATGGCTGTGATTAAGTATCGCCTGCTGACTGGGAGTTTGCAGGAAGCAGGCTTTGAAGATTTGCTAGTTCAGGACTTTGAAACCTATTATGAAACGGCTAAAAGCCAGCTCAATCCTTATCGTGATCGGCACCAACTCAAGGAATTAGAAAACTTACGCCTGAGATTGTCTCAGGAAGCAAATAGATAGTAAAAGAGGATGAAACTATTTTCATCCTCTTTTATGTTTCTAAAATATAATAGCAAAATTGTTAAAAGTCCCATCGAAAGACGATCAGTCATGTACCTGAGCCCAAACCTGGGTCAGGTAAAAGACGAAGCTAGCGGCTAGGTTAGCCGTGTGATTGTCAATATCGTGAGGTGGAGAGACCTCCACGATGTCAAAGCCAATTAGCTTGCCTGAAGCAGCGATGTGCTGGAAGACTAAAACTGCGAGATTGGGGTCGACCCCCAGCGACTGGATAGCACTGACACCGGGAGCAGCACCGGCAGCAAAGCAGTCAATATCAATGGTCAGATAGACGTGCTCCTTGTCGGCCAGATAGGCATCAACAATCTTGCAGACCTCCTTGTACCCCATCTTGTAGATATCCAGCCCAGTCAGAAACTGGATGGCTTTGGATCTGGCTACAAAGTCAAAGAGAAAGAGATTGTTATTGTGCTCCTGAATCCCTAAGATGAGGTAGTTAAAGACTTGCTTCTGAGCCAGGGTTTCATCAAACATCTGGCGAAAACCAGTACCGGAATTAGGACCAGTCTGGTCATAGGGGCGCAAGTCAAAATGGGCATCCATATTGATGACGGCCAAGTCTTGGTCAGGAGCTAGCGAAGACTTGAGGCCTAGATAGTGACCATAGGCTGTTTCGTGGCCACCGCCTAGAACGATAGGCCGAAGATTGAGCTCCCGCAGTCGTTTAACTGCCCGAGCCAGACTCTGCTGTAATTGCTCCAGAGAGCGGTTAGGACCATCAATATCGCCAACATCAAAGACTCGGACATTTCTGCCTAGGTGCCAAGGGAGTTTGGCCAGCTGGGTTCGGACAGCCTGAGGGCCTTCGACTGCTCCCACTCGGCCGTGGTTGATATAGACTCCTTTGTCACTCTTGAAGCCAATCAGGGCAAAGTTGATGCCGTCAAAAGGTGTCAACTTCGGGTCGTTCAAGTCCAAAAATTCAATAACCATCCCCCATTTGGCAGCATATAAATTATCCTCTAGTCCCCGATGATAGTAGCTGTTATCTAGCTGATAGTAATCTTCTAACATGATTTTATCCTTTTCCATAACGATACTTGCGATTTTATTATAAGAGTTTCCACCAAGCCTGTCAATGACTTTTGGCAGAAAAAGGAAGCCCAGCTGAACGGGAGCGGGCTTCTTAGGTTAGCTTTTTTCAGAGGCATCAGCTTTAGAACTGAATGCTCAAGTCCACAGCTTCTTCAACTGCTGCTAGGAATTCTTCGTTTTCAATCAGCTCAGAAGCTTTGTTGAGTTCTTCGTAGATTTCGATATCCTTGTCAAACTCGATAAAGCGGACATGCTGACGGAAAAGGTCATAGGCCGGCTTAGTTCCCTTGCCCAGTTCATGATTTTCAGGTTTCAGATCCAGAGCTTGGCAGGCTGCCATGATTTCTGTTGCCACGATGCGGCGAGAATTCTTGAGAATCTCAGCTGCCTTGCGTGCTGCAGTAGTTCCCATGCTGACAAAGTCTTCTTGATTTTCACAAGATGGGATAGAGTCTACGCTGGCTGGATGAGACAGAACCTTGTTCTCAGAAGCGAGTGAAGCACAAGCATACTGGGTAATCATAAAGCCAGAGTTGAGGCCTGGGTGTTTCACCAAGAAGGATGGGAGCTTGCTCAGTTGGCTGTTGACCAGGCGTTCCACGCGACGCTCAGATACATTACCGATTTCAGAAATGGCAATGCCGAGGAAGTCGAATGGCTGAGCCATTGGTTCTCCGTGGAAATTACCGCCTGAGATAACATGGCCTTCCTTGGTGATGATAGGATTGTCTGTAACGGAGTTGATTTCAATCTCAACCTTGGTCTTGACATAAGCGATAGAGTCCTTGCTGGCACCATGAATCTGTGGAATACAACGCAGGGTGTAAGGGTCTTGGACCCGTTGTTGGGTAGCCACGGTCGTATTTCCACTGCCTTCCAGAAGGTTGCGGATATTGCGGGCTGTAGCTAGCTGACCGCTCTGAGGTCGAATGGTATGCAGGTCTTCTTCGAAAGGACTGGTAATCCCATTGTGAACTTCCATGGAAAGAGCGCTAGCGACATCTGACAGCTTAAGCAGCTGGATGGCATCGTAGGTAGCCAGAGCTCCGATACCTGTCAGGACAGTCGTACCGTTAATCAGCGCCAGCCCTTCCTTGGCTGCTAGAGCAATTTTCTCGATACCGGCCTTGTCCAAAGCTTCTTGTCCAGAGAGTAATTCACCTTGGTAGTAAGCGCGACCTAGTCCTAGCATAGGCAGAACCATGTGAGCTAGTGGTGCTAAGTCACCGGAAGCTCCCAGAGAGCCTTTTTCTGGAATGTAAGGTGTGACGCCTTTATTGAGCAATTCCAGAAGTTTTTCGACAGTAGAGAGACGGATACCAGAATAGCCCTTGACCAGAGAATTAATCCGAATTAACATAATCGCACGGACGGCATCTTCAGGTAGGGGATCACCAAAGCCTGAAGAGTGCGAACGAATTAGGTTTTCCTGCAGCTGGATCGTATCTTCTGGTGAGATGCTGACATTGCAGAGAGAGCCAAATCCAGTCGTGACACCGTAGACTACCCGTTTTTCGCGAACGATGTCATCCACGATTTTGCGGGAAGCTTCTACAGCTTTTTTAGCATCTTGGTTGATTTCGCAGGTGGCTCCATGTCGGGCTACTGCGATAACATCTTCAAGTGTTAGACTATTTCCGTCTAAATGAATCAATTTTGACATGTAGAATCCTCCATTATGGGATATAATGCTTAGAGTTAGTCAGGGTTAGTAGGAACCTGTTTTCGACCGTGCATGAAGTAGTAGACTAAGCTAGCAACGGCAGCTCCAATGACACCGTAAACCACGTTCATTGGATTGTCAGCCACAATCATAATGAGGCTGACAACAACAGCTAAGACAGGGATGACAGGGCCGAATGGTACACGGAAGACAACCTTCTTTTCTGGATACATTTTTCTGAGTTTCAAGACCGCCAAAGCAGTTGGAATGTATTGGAAGAAACGGAAGACCACGCTGAGGGTTGCTAATTCTTCAAATTTACCAGAGAAGAGTAGGGCGATGGCACATGCTCCAGAAATGATAATTGCAACAACAGGAGCGTTTTTAGAGTTGGTTTCTGAAATTTTCTTAGGGAGCAAGCCTTCATCTGCGATGGCTGCACCATAACGCGGTACCATGATGGATTCCCCGATATTAAGACCGGCGATTGAGATAAGGGCACCAATAGAGACAATCCAAGCTCCAGCAGGGCCAATCATTGCTACGAAAGCATCTTGTACAGAAGCATTTGTTTGCAGGATCTGGTTACCCAGCATAGCAATGGTTCCAGCGATGATGAGCATGTAGAGGACAGAAACAATGCTGATAGAGCCCAAGATAGCCCGAGGTACATTCTTTTCTGGGTTGCGCATCTCACCGGCAACGATAGACATGGTTTCAAAGCCAATGAAGCCATAGAAGATATAGACGGCTGTGTTGGCAATAGCAGTCATGACATTGGTTCCAGGTTCAAGCTGTAGGAAAGGAGTGAAGTTTCCTTTGTCTATTCCACCTTTGATAAAGAAGATGGCACATGCTGCAAAGGCAATGATTGGAATCAACTTAGCTACAGTTGCAGCCAGTGTGAAAAATTTAGAGGTCTTCAAACCAGCAATATTCATCAAGCTAAGCAAGACAATCAAAGTGATACTAAGGACCAATTCGTAAGGAGTAAAAGCCGGGAAGGTAATGACGAAGAGTCGGGCAAAGCCAGCAGCCATAGCAGCCCAAGCGATGATGGTTACGACCCAGCCCAGAAAACCAACGTTAAATCCAATAAAATCTCCAAAGGCAGCTTTGGAATATTGAAAGGCTCCGCCGTTTTTATTAAAATAACCTGCAGTTTCTGCTAAACAGACTGCTAGCAGAATAACGAGGAGGGCTGTTCCAAGCATGACAGCTAGAGAGGCAGGACCAAGTCCTTTATAAATCTTTTGCGGTAGGAGGAAAATCCCTGAACCGATAACGGCGTTGATACCGTAGAGAGTTGCACCGGAAAAACTGAATTTCGCTTTTTCCTGTTCCTGTGCATTGAGTTTATGTGCATTCATAATAATGTTTCTCCTTTAGAGATATGGGATAGCCCTTCCAAGTAAAGATAGGGCGGTGACAAGCCAAGCTTACATCATCGCTGTATCTTTACTTAGCGGGGATGTGTTTTAAACCAGCCCAAATAGCAAGAGGAACACCTTTTGGTTGGTTGCTTGAAAACATTATTTGCAGCTCAGTTGCCTGAGTCTCTTGTTCCACTATCAGAAGCTGCTCTGCCTCTAGATTAAGTGCTGGCAGGTCGGTTCCTGTCACTGTTAAATCACCCAAGGCATAGATAAATTGAATCTCTTCATCTCGGCTAAGCTCTTGCCCATCGGAGATGGCGATCATCTGTCCCTGATAATGGTCGCTGTAGATTAAGTTAAAGTCGGTACAAGTCCCCCGACTTGTGATAGAATCACTCCCTTCAAAGATATAGGGAGTAAAGGGAGCTAGAACCGTTTTCTCCTGCCGGCTGGCATTGTGGAGATAAAGTGTGTGGTCCAGGCTCATGAGAATGCGGTGAAAGCCGCTGAGGTCAGAAAACTGACTTTCAGTCAACTCCACAGTTGCTGTTGAGAGCCGATAGTCAAAGTCCCGCTTACCATAGTGGCCAGTTGGCGGGGAAAGATAAAGCTGTTTTGTCTTTCCCCCCGACCAATCGGAAACTTGAAAATCCTTTGCTCTTAGAAGGGTTACATTTGTCATTTTTGGTATTTATTAGAACAAACCGCTGATATTGCCGTCTTTGTCAACATCAATCTTTTCGCTGGCTGGCACTTTAGGCAGTCCTGGCATGGTCATGATCGCACCAGTCAGAGCAACGATGAAGCCTGCACCAGCAGAAACTTTGAGCTGGCTGATAGTCACAACAAAGTCTTTAGGTGCGCCCAGTTTCTTAGCATCGTCTGAGAAAGAGTACTGAGTCTTGGCCATACAGATAGGATAGTTGGAGAAGCCCAGTTCTTCCAGTTGTTTGAGCTCACGTTTAGCGGCAGGAGTCAGGCGAACGCCTTTGCCTCCATAGACCTTAGTAACAATTTTGTTGAGCTTGGTCTCAATGGAGTCCTCTTCATTATATACAAATTGGAAGTGATTGTCTCCTTCGGCCAATTCAACAACTTTTTCAGCTAATTCTTTACCGCCGGCTCCGCCATTTGCCCAAACGTCAGAAATAACGACATCAACTCCGCGTTTTTGACAAGCATCATAAACTGCTTGCAATTCTGCTTCGGTATCCAGCGGGAATTTATTGATAGCAACGACAGCTGGCAATCCATAAACATCTTGAATGTTTTCCAGATGTTTTTCTAAGTTTGGCAGTCCGTCTACAACAGCTTGGACATTTTCTTCAGCCAAATCACTCTTAGCCACACCACCGTGCATCTTGAGAGCGCGGATAGTAGCAACCAGAACGACAGCCGATGGACGAAGACCAGATATACGACACTTGATGTCAATGAATTTTTCAGCACCGAGGTCAGCACCGAAACCAGCTTCTGTAACTGTATAGTCGGCATATTTGAGAGCCAGCTTGGTAGCTAGGACACTATTACAGCCATGAGCAATGTTGGCGAATGGTCCGCCGTGAATCAAGGCTGGTGTGTGTTCCAGAGTTTGAACCAAGTTTGGATGGATGGCGTCTTTGAGCACAGCAGCCATAGCGCCACCAGCTTTTAGATCCTTGGCAGTTACTGGCTTACCGTCAAAGCTGTAGCCAATGATAATCTTTTCCAAACGGTTCTTGAGGTCAGTGATATTTTCTGACAGACAGAGAATAGCCATAACCTCAGAAGCAACTGTAATGTCGAAACCATCTTCACGTGGAACACCGTTGACCTTGCCTTGTAAGCCATTTACAATGTGGCGCAGCTGCCGGTCATTCATATCCACTGCCCGCTTCCAAGTGATGCGGCGTGAATCAATGCCTAAGGCATTGCCATGGTGGATGTGGTTATCGATGAGGGCTGCCAGCAGATTGTTGGCAACACCGATGGCATGAAAGTCACCAGTGAAGTGGAGGTTGATGTCCTCCATGGGTACAACTTGAGCGTGACCACCGCCAGCAGCTCCGCCCTTGATACCAAAGACAGGTCCGAGTGAAGGCTCCCGCAGAGCGATAACGGCTTTTTTACCGATAGCAGCCAGAGCATCGACCAGTCCGACAGAAGTCGTGGTCTTACCTTCTCCAGCTGGTGTCGGAGAAATAGCTGTCACGAGAATCAGTTTGCCGTCTGGCTTGTCTTTTAAGGCTTCCAGTTGGCCGGCGCTGATTTTTGCCTTGTAATTTCCATAAAGAGACAGGGCATCTTCAGCAATTCCTAGCTTTTCTGCTACCTCTTTGATGGGCTTCATTTGAACCGAATTCGCAATTTCAATATCTGATAAAACCATATTGTTACCTCTTGAGAAAAGGAAGTCCATTCATGGAAAAAAATGGACTTCTCTTCCGTTTATCTATTAGACAACTTTCAAAATTTCTTGATAAATTTCATCTGCTAGAGTGCAGCCTTTTTGTAGGAGCTCTTCACCCTTGCTGCGGTAGTCTGCGACGAATGCTTCATCCTTGACACCTGATAGGTTGATGAGGACATTGAGCCAAGCCCCTTGCAGGCCAGCCTTAAGGTTGAGAGCTGCTACTCCCAGGTCGCTGGCAGCATTGGTATTGGACTTGCCGACAGCCTTTTGAGTTGTTTGCAGGGCAGCCAGGATATCTTCCATCATACCATAAGGTGACTTAGTCGCTTCCTTGAGGGCTTGTTGCATAGCTTCTCGACGGGCAGCCTTATCTTCCTCTGTTTCCTTAGGCATATCAAAGACGGCGGAGACCAGATTGAAGGCTTCGGTGTCCTTATCAATAGCTGCGAGCAAGCTTTCTTGCAGGCGGGCACTTTCTGCGTGCACTTGAGCAATTTCTGCTTCAAATTCTGCGTATTTTTTCTTGCCAAGGGTTAATTCGCAAACCATCTTAGTCAGGGAAATACCGTTCGCTGCTGAAAGAGCAGCGGCAGAGCCGCCTCCTGGTGCAGGAGCATCTGAGCCGAGTACTTGGGCAAATTCTGTCAAGCTTAAATCTACTAATTTCATAGGTTTCTGTCCTCCTAGCCCAGCAAATGGTTTTCCAGAACTTGCTTGCCGTAGTCAAAGTCTTCGATTTGCAGATAGTATTCTGCTGCGTCAATCAAAGCCTTAGCTGGTGCCAAACCGATGACTTCTGAGCCGAGGATGCCAACTCCGTAACGCTTAGCTTCAAAGCGAACAGTTTCAAAGACACGATAGAGTGGGAATTTTTCCAGATTGACCATGTTGATGGAGACTTGAGCAATGTTGCGGTCTTCCAGCATAACACCGATAGCTTTACAGTACTTGTAGCCACCGCTTGATCCACGGATGATTTTGGCAATATTATTGGCAATTTCCAAATCGTCTGTATCCAAATTGATGTTGTAGGCAACGAGTGGCATTCTAGCACCAACAGCAGTGACACCAGCAGTTGGGTGAATCTTTCTTTCGCCGTAGTCAGGAGCCCAGTCAGCTTCCAAGAGTTTTTCTGGCATGCCTTCAAACTGCCCTTTACGAACCTTAGCCAAGTTCTTACGTTCTGGACGAGTCGCTGCATCTTCATAGAGGAAGATAGGAATACCGAGCTCGCGGTTGATGCGCTCAGACACTGTCTTCGCAATTTCTACGCATTCCTCACTTGTGATGTCCTTAATCGGTACAAAAGGCAGGACATCAGTTGCGCCCATACGAGGGTGTTCGCCCTGGTGCTTGGTTAAGTCAATGTTTTCAGAAGCATATTTGACCAGACGGAAGGCAACTTCCTGAATGTTTTGATCGTCACCGACCAAGGTAAAGACGCTGCGGTTGTGGCTGGCATCAGAAGAGTGGTCCAAAAGTGTTACGCCTGGCACGCTCTTAGCTGTTTCCACTAAACCGTCAATGACCGCTTGGTTGCGGCCTTCAGAAAAGTTAGGAATACATTCAACAATTTTTGCCATAAGATATTACCTCGTGATATCAATAATTTTAATTTATAATATGAACTTAATGAAGCAGAACCTCCTCCTGAGCCAGATTTGATATCCAGCTCAGGTCGAAAGTAGGAGGAAAGGATATCCGTCTATTTAAACAATTTCTTAACAGATTCTTTGACCAAATCTTCGTCAGTCAAGTATGGAATCGTGATGTGGTCTGTTCCTTGGTTGAGACGGTTGTACTCGATAGCTGTTTCGATAGCATGTTCATTACGAGCCCAGTTACGACGTGCAACTCCACCGATGGTATCCCAAGCGATAGCAGACTTGATGATTTCATCGATGCGTTCGCTGCCGTCCAGAACCAAGCCAAAGCCGCCGTTGATAGACTTACCGATACCAGTTCCACCACCGTTGTGAAGAGCCACCAAGCTCATACCGCGGGCTGCGTTACCAGCGTAACATTGAACCGCCATGTCGCAAGTAACATTAGAACCGTCCTTAATATTTGAAGTTTCACGGAATGGAGAGTCCGTACCAGATACGTCGTGGTGGTCACGGCCGATCATGACAGGCCCAATCTTGCCTTCACGGACTAATTCATTGAACTTGAGGGCGATATTGACACGGCCCATACAGTCTTGGTAGAGAATCCGAGCCTGAGTTCCAACAACCAGCTGGTTCTTTTCTGCATCGCGAATCCAGTTGTAGTTGTCGCGGTCTTGGTAGCGGCGATTAGGGTCAATGACTTCCATAGCTGCATGGTCAGTAGCGACTAGGTCTTCGTGCTTACCGCTCAGACATACCCAACGGAAAGGACCATAACCATAGTCAAAGAGCATTGGGCCCATGATATCTTCTACATAAGATGGCCAGATAAAGCCGTCTTTGTCATCAAAACCATTCTTAGAAATTTCTTTGATACCAGAGTCATAGACTGCCTTCATAAAGGCATTACCATAGTCAAAGAAGTAAGTTCCGTTATTCGTCAAGGTCTTGATAGCCTTGAAGTGGCGAGCCAACGTCTTATCAACTAGCTTAGCAAAGGTTTCCTTGTCCTCAGCCAAGAGGCGAGTCCGTTCTTCAAAGCTGATGCCAGCTGGACAGTAGCCACCGTCATAGACGTTGTGGCAAGAAGTTTGGTCAGACAGCAAATCAACATGAATCTTATGTTCATTGACATATTCTAAGAGGTCTACGATGTTACCATGATAGGCAATGGAAGTTGATTCGCCAGCTTCCAGAGCTTTCTGAGCTAAGTCGATTGCTTCTTTTGGACTTTCGGCTAATTGGCTAATCCAGCCTTGTGAGTGGCGGGTTTCAATCCGAGAATAGTCTACTTCAGCCACGATTGCTACAGCTTTAGCAATTTCTGCGGCTTTACCTTGAGCTCCACTCATACCACCCAGACCAGAGGAAATGAAGAGCTTGCTGGTCAGATCCCCATCATCAGGCACGCCCAGTTTCAAGCGTCCGGCATTGAGGAGAGTGTTGAAAGTACCATGGACAATACCTTGAGGGCCGATGTACATCCAGCCGCCGGCAGTCATTTGGCCGTAGTTGGTCACACCCATTTCCTCAGCAATTTCCCAGTCCTTCATATTGTCGTATTCACCGACCAGAAGGCCATTGGTGATGATGACGCGTGGAGCTTCTGGTTTGGATTTGAAGAGTCCGACTGGGTGGCCGGATTCCACAACCAAGGTTTGGTGGTCGGTCATGACTTCTAAGTATTTCATGATTAGATTGTACTGCATCCAGTTGGCGCAGACAGAACCAGTTTCTCCATAAGTGACTAATTCATAAGGATAAAGAGCGATTTCAAAGCTCAGGTTATTGTCAATCATGACTTGCATAGCTTTGGCTGCGGTACAGTTCCCTTTGTACTCGTCAATCGGTTTACCGTAGATGCGTTCTTTTGGACGCCAGCGGTAGCCGTAAATCCGTCCGCGAGTCTTCAATTCTTCCAAAAATTCTGGAATCACTTCCTCGTGGAATTTTTTAGGAATATAGCGAAGGGCATTTTTAAGAGCAATTTCGGTTTGAGCTTGGGTCAAACGGAAGCCCCGGTCTGGTGCTCGACGGATACCTTCTTGGAAAACCGTTTTTTCAGGTAGAACATCGTCTAATTTGACGGTCATAGCTGCTGCAATTTCATTTTCACTAAAGTATGACATGAAAAAATCCTCCTTTAAATTTCGGTATAAAACATGTTTCGAGCTTATTATACAAGAGGCTCGTCCATAAAGAGTCAAGAAAATGATAAAATCAGTAAAAAAATATAGTCTACCGCCTTTTAGAAACTTTTGACTATAATTTGACGATAGTGTATTATGATGAAAAGCAAGTATGTTGGAAAATGAAACGGAGGAACAAGCATGACTGCTGATTTACTATTAACTCACTTTAATCAAGTCTTCTGTCCCAAGGATCTCGGACATCCCCTTTTTGGTGCAGAGATGAAAGAAGCTCAGGTCTTAGAAGACGGCTATATTGCAGTCAAAGACGGCAAAATCCTAGCCGTCGGCAGCGGTGAGCCGGATGCCAGCTTGGTTGGACCAGAGACTAAGATTCAGTCTTATGAGGGCAAGATTGCTACGCCTGGCTTGATCGACTGCCATACTCACTTGGTCTACGGCGGCAGCCGGGAGCACGAGTTTGCTAAGAAGCTAGCTGGTGTTTCTTATTTGGATATTCTTGCCCAAGGTGGCGGTATCCTCAGTACAGTCCGGGCGACTAGAGAAGCTTCTTTTGACGATCTTTATGATAAATCTAAGAAGCTATTGGACTATATGCTTTTGCATGGGGTGACAACCGTTGAGGCTAAGAGTGGCTATGGTCTGGACTGGGAAACAGAGAAGCGTCAGCTGGATGTTGTTGGGGCTCTAGACCGCGACCATGATATTGATTTAGTTTCGACCTTTATGGCTGCCCACGCCGTTCCACCAGAATATAAAGGTCGCTCTCAAGAATATCTGGAGCTAATTGTCGAAGAAATGCTGCCACGGGTAAAAGAAGAAAATCTAGCTGAGTTCTGCGATATTTTTTGTGAAAAAGGTGTCTTTACAGCTGATGAGTCACGTTACCTGCTTTCGAAAGCTAAGGAAATGGGCTTCAAGCTCCGCATCCATGCTGATGAAATCGAGTCTATCGGAGGAGTGGATGTAGCAGCTGAACTGGGGGCAACTAGTGCAGAGCATCTGATGATGGCGACTGATGATGGCATTCGCAAGATGGCAGAAGCCAAGGTTATCGGGAATCTTCTGCCAGCAACGACCTTCAGTCTGATGGAAGATACTTATGCGCCAGCTCGCAAGATGCTGGAGGCTGGCATGGCTATTACCTTGACCACCGACAGTAATCCGGGCTCCTGCCCAACGGCTAACCTGCAGTTTGTGATGCAGCTAGGGTGCTTTATGATGCGCCTGACACCGGTGGAAGTTCTAAATGCTGTAACCATCAATGCTGCATACTCAGTCAACCGCCAAGATAAGATTGGTAGCTTTGACACTGGCAAGCAGGCCGACATCACTATCTTGGATGCAAAGAATATCGACTACCCACTCTACTTCTTTGCTACCAACCTGACCCATCAGGTCTACAAGGCTGGAAAACTAGTCGTTGACCAAGGTCGGATTGTCTAATCACTATACAATCGAATCGTATTTTTCGGACTCTCTCTGGTGACAGGGAGAGTTTTATCAATCTCAAAAATTTCTCTTGCTATTCCTCTGAAAGTCTGTTATAATTATTATTTGTGAGCAAACCTCACTTACCCCTTGCAAAGTCTTGGGGTCATTAGACCAAAAGGAGGAAAAATCAATGGCTAAATACGAAATTCTTTATATTATTCGTCCAAACATTGAAGAAGAAGCTAAAAACGCTTTGGTAGCACGCTTTGACTCTATCTTGACTGACAACGGTGCAACTGTTGTTGAATCAAAAGACTGGGAAAAACGTCGTCTTGCATACGAAATCCAAGATTTCCGTGAAGGACTTTACCACATCGTAAACGTTGAAACAAACGAAGACCTAGCTCTTAAAGAGTTTGACCGTCTTTCAAAAATCAACACTGACATTCTTCGTCACATGATCGTCAAACTTGACGCTTAAGAAGGTAGACTCATGATTAATAACGTTGTACTTGTGGGTCGGATGACCCGAGATGCCGAGCTTCGCTATACTCCGCAAAATCAAGCGGTCGCAACCTTTACTCTGGCTGTCAATCGCAACTTTAAGAACCAAAGTGGTGAGCGCGAAGCGGATTTTATCAATGTTGTCATCTGGCGTCAGCAGGCAGAAAATCTTGCAAATTGGGCTAAAAAAGGCGCCCTGATTGGAATTACAGGTCGCATTCAGACCCGTAATTACGAAAATCAGCAAGGTCAGCGTGTTTATGTTACAGAAGTCGTAGCGGACAATTTCCAGCTTCTGGAAAGCCGAGCTAGCCGCGAAGGTCAGTCTTCAGGTGGGTATGGCAGCAATAGCTTCGGTGGGAATTCTGCACCAAACTATGGTAACGCTGGTTCGTTGTCTAACCAAGTACCAAACTTTTCTCGTGATGAGAGTCCTTTTGGTAACTCAAATCCAATGGACATCTCAGATGATGATCTGCCTTTCTAAGGGAAAAACTAGAATAATAAAGGAGAAAGAATATGGCTCAACAACGTCGTGGCGGATTCAAACGCCGTAAAAAAGTTGATTACATCGCAGCAAATAAGATTGAATATGTTGATTACAAAGATACTGAGCTTCTTAGCCGTTTCGTTTCAGAACGTGGGAAAATCCTTCCTCGTCGTGTAACTGGAACTTCAGCTAAAAACCAACGTAAAGTAACAACAGCGATCAAACGCGCTCGCGTAATGGCTTTGATGCCTTTCGTAAATGAAGATTAATTATATTGTGAAGTCGCAAGAATTTATCTTGCGGCTTTTTTGCTACAAAGAAATGAGTATAAGAGTATAAATTGAGGCTTGTGATCCTCGGAGTATCATGGAAAGTAGAAAAGGCTGCTTAGAAGTGGTATAATAATTTCCGACGAATCCTACTTATATAAGGGAGAGAGAAGGGAAATGTGGAAACTTTGAAGCCAATGTCTTGTCATGAAGCTTCTGAGGATAGCATGAACCTCTGCCATCACTTTCGAACAATAACTAAATGTAGAGTAGCATTAGTCTAAATAAGTGCGATTGGTATTTATATGACAGTAGAAAAGATAGTTATCGAGAAAAATACAGTTCAAGAAACGTTGATTATTCCTTTGTATGGAAGAAAAATGTGTTCTGAAAAATTTCCTGCCCTTTATAGAGATGAATTTGCGCAGACATTATGCCAGAGATTAGACTATGATTTTTCTCAACTGGAGAAAAAAAGAAATTCCTTCTTTTATGAATTTGGTGCTCTAGAAGCTGCTATGCGGCAATTAGACATGATGTGGGAGATTCAGCATTACTTGGAAAAGCATCCAGAAGCGACGGTAGTAAACCTTGGTTGTGGTCTGGATGATACGGGCAAAGCATGTGATAATGGCTTGTGCCACATCGTAAATATTGATCTTCCAGATGTTATATCTGTTCGCAAGGAGCTAATGAAAGAGCATGAGCGCGAAACGACGATTTCTTGTGACTTAAAAGATTATTCCTGGATGGATAGGATTGATGCTTCTAAAGGAATTATTTTGCTGGCTGCTGGCGTTTTTCACTATTTTACCAAAAATGAAGTCAAGCAGCTGGCTATTGAACTTTCCGAAAGGTATTCGGGTGGCTGTTTAGTGTTTGATAGTGTAGGGAAGCTAGGCTTAAAGTTAATGATGTCAAAAATATTAAAAAATATGGCTATGCCGCATGTCAGTGGGCTTTTCTATGTCAACAATCCGCAGAAAGAGTTGAACTGGTCGGACAGAATAAAAGTGACTTCAAAAGCGTATATGCTGGGATATTACAATATGAAAACTCCAGGTATTCATTTTTTGTATCGCTTACTGGCAAAGCTGGTTGATCAAGGACTGCAATTGTCTATTAATCGCATGGATTTCGACTAGAGAAATAGCTCCTCAAAATATAGTCAATTCGGTCGTTTGGGCCGAATTTTTGTGTTATAATTTTAGGATGAAGAGGAGATGTTTGGGATGTCAAATACAACAAAAGGAACGATTTTGACCTTGATTGCCGGAATTGCTTGGGGGCTGTCGGGAACCAGCGGTCAATATTTAATGGAACAGGGATTTCCAGTCTTAGTCCTGACTAATATTCGTCTCTTGCTAGTTGGAGGGCTTTTATTGGGGTATTTGCTTTTGACAGACAGGAAGAAGCTAAAGGCCATGCTGAGGGACAGACAGACGCTGGGCTCCATTCTGCTTTTTGCCTTGTTCGGCCTTCTGCTGAATCAGTTTTCTTATTTAAAGTCTATTTACGAAAGCAATGCTGGAACGGCTACAGTTTTGCAGTATGTCTGTCCAGTAGGGATTTTGGCTTATACTTGTATCAAAGACCGAGTGGCTCCAACTCTGACAGAACTTTTATCCATCATTTTAGCAATCGGCGGAACATTCTTGATAGCGACACATGGCCAGTTAAATCAGCTGACAGTTACGCCGGCAGGCCTTTTCTGGGGGCTTTTTGCAGCTTTTACCTATGCTTTGTATATTCTAATTCCAATTCAGCTAATCAAGTCTTGGGGCAGCATTCCAGTCATCGGAATTGGGATGATGATGGCAGGAAGTGCGCTGACACCCTTTAGCGGTTTGCTGCATTTTCATTGGAAATTATCAATGGAAGTCTATCTATCTTTAGCGGGGATTATCTTGATTGGTACGATTCTTGCTTATACTTTATTTCTTAAAGGGGCTAGTTTGGTTGGTCCGGTAAAATCCAGTCTGCTGGCAGCTGTTGAGCCGATATCAGCGGTTTTCTTTGCTTTTGCGATTATGCATGAGCGTTTTTATCTGATTGATTTTGCAGGTATGGCCATGATATTAATTGCTGTTCTATTGATTTCTCTTAAAGATCTGGTTTTAGAAAAGAAAAAAGGTCTCTTATAAAGCAAATAACGAACAAATTCGAATGGGTTTTCATCCCCAAACAGAATTTGCTCGTTTTTTAGTGCTCTTTGAAAAGTTTTCCTAAATTATTCTAGAAATTCTTTGGCTGGGTTTATTTTGATAGCAACTGCCAAAAAAAGTCAATGATATAGGTCAGCCCGTAGGTATAAATGACAAGGGTGAAGGGCTTGCAGATGAGAATAATAGTTATATAGCGCTTGAAACTCATCTTGGTCAGAGCCGCCAGCATACAGAGGAAATCTGCGGGACTGATGGGCCAAATCATCATGAAAATAAAGAAGCGGTCAAAGCGATTGCCCTTATCTAGCCAGCCAATGTATTTGTCGTAGGTGCGCTTGCTGACGACAGATTGGACAAAGGCGGGGCCATAGGTGCGGGCTAGATAGAAGATAATTGCGCAGCCGATGACAATGCCAACATAATTATAAATGGTTCCTACGATATGACCGTAGATAAAGACACCGGCAACTGAGGTCAGCGCTCCGGGAATAACAGGCACAACTGTCTGCAGAATCTGCAAGAAAATAAAGAGGGGCGGCCCCCAGACTCCAGCCTGCTGGATAAAGGCAGACAGGGTTTCTTTGGATTCCAGAATACCAGCAAAATATGCCCAAATGCAGAAAACAAGGGTGCCAGCAGCACCGATAATAGATGACCAGTTGATGATTTTTTGCAAACAAGGAGAGACCGTCGCCATCCTTTTGTTCTTCCCTGACATAAATTCCTCCGGGACTGTTTTTAAAGTAGGTTATCCAGTATTTATCATGAAATAAATATAATTTACTTTCTAATCATATTTTATCATATTTTAAAAGAATGTAAATTTCAGAAATTCTTAAAAAGAGTTGTAAAGATACTTTTTTAAACTAGATTTAAATGCTACAAAGTTATTTTCGCTTTGTTAGCTGAAGGTGCATATATTTTTATGTCGAAAGTGGGTTGGATGAGGAGTAGGCAGGCATTTTTTTCTTCCTTTAAGCTGGCTTTAAAAATTATTTTAAAAAATTGTGCAAACGTTTGAATAAATACTTGAAATAATCTTTAAAAAAGGATATAATGTCATTATGAAAGCGCTTTGAAACGCTTGGATGTTTCAGAGGCAATTATTTTTATATAAAATAAAGGGGAACTTATGGTTGAATTAAATCTGAAAAACATTTATAAGAAGTATCCAAACAGTGAGCACTATTCTGTTGAAGACTTTAATTTGGACATCAAGGACAAGGAATTTATAGTCTTTGTCGGTCCGTCAGGATGCGGGAAATCCACAACGTTGCGCATGATTGCAGGTCTTGAGGACATCACAGAAGGAACAGCTTCGATTGATGGCAAGGTTGTCAACGATGTCGCACCGAAAGACCGCGATATTGCTATGGTCTTCCAGAACTACGCCCTCTATCCGCACATGACGGTGTATGACAATATGGCTTTCGGACTGAAACTGCGCAAGTACAGCAAAGAAGATATTGATAGACGTGTGCAAGAAGCGGCTGAAATCCTTGGTTTGAAGGAATTCTTGGAGCGTAAACCAGCAGACCTTTCTGGTGGTCAACGTCAGCGTGTTGCCATGGGTCGTGCCATCGTGCGTGATGCAAAGGTTTTCCTAATGGACGAGCCTTTGTCAAACTTGGATGCTAAATTGCGGGTATCTATGCGAGCTGAGATTGCCAAGATTCACCGCCGTATCGGAGCAACCACCATCTACGTTACCCACGACCAAACAGAAGCTATGACGCTTGCGGATCGCATTGTTATCATGTCTGCAACCAAGAACCCTGCTGGAACTGGAACGATTGGTCGAGTGGAGCAAATCGGTAGCCCACAGGAAGTTTACAACAATCCAGTCAACAAGTTTGTGGCCGGTTTCATCGGTAGCCCAGCTATGAACTTCATCACGGTTACACTCAATGGCGATGAAATTACTGCTGATGGTTTGTGCTTGAAAGTGCCAGAAGGAACTCTGAAAGTTCTGCGTGAGAAGGGCTATGACGGCAAGAAATTAATCTTCGGTATTCGTCCAGAAGACATCAATACCGAACCTGCCTTCTTAGAGACTTTCCCAGACTCTGTCGTACATGCGACAATTTCTGTTTCTGAGCTCTTAGGTTCTGAGTCTCACCTTTACTGCCAAGTTGGCGACAGCGAGTTTATCGCGCGTGTAGATGCTCGTGATTACCTGCAGACAGGTGCGGGTATTGACCTTGGCTTTGACCTGAACAAGGCGCATTTCTTCGATTTCGAAACAGAGAAGACAGTTTATTAAAACACGCTAAAACAGCTACTGGAAAGTGGCTGTTTTTTTGGATTGGTAGAGCAAAGTAAGGCAAATGCTGATTTTTCATAAATGGATAAACTCAGTGGTGCAAAAAACAGTTATTTTTGCTATAATAATGAGAATACGAATTTTTGGAGAGAGATGTGGCGATTGAAGATTATATGCCAGACTTTGCGGTCGAGGCAGTTTACGATTTGACAGTAGAGAGTTTGAAAAGACAGGGTATCAAAGCGGTTTTGGTGGATTTGGATAACACCTTGATTGCTTGGAATAATCCTGACGGGACCCCAGAGATGAAGAAGTGGCTCCATGATCTGCGGGATGCAGGTATTCGTATTATCGTAGTGTCCAATAATAACCAAAAACGGGTTAAGCGGGCTGTCGAAAAGTTTGATATTGATTATATCTACTGGGCCATGAAGCCTTTCACTTGGGGCATTGACCGAGCGCTCAAGCTTTTTCATTTTGAAAAAAATGAAGTGGTCATGGTGGGTGATCAGCTCATGACAGATATCCGGGCGGCTCATCGGGCTGGGATTCGCTCGATTTTGGTCAAGCCACTGGTCAAGCATGACTCCATCAAGACCCAGATCAATCGGGCGCGTGAACGCCGTGTGCTCAAGAAAATTACTGAAAAATACGGCCCAATTCAATACAAAAAAGGAATTTAAGAAAGAATGGAAGAACTTCTCTGTATCGGCTGTGGAGCCACTATTCAGACAGAAGACAAGAGCAAGCTAGGCTACACGCCCCAGTCGGCTCTAGAAAAAGGCTTGGAGACAGGCGAACTCTATTGCCAGCGCTGTTTCCGCCTGCGCCATTATAATGAAATCAGCGATGTCCAGCTGACGGATGATGACTTTCTACGGCTTCTCCACGACGTTGGAGATAGCGATGCTTTGGTCGTCAATGTTGTCGATATTTTTGACTTTAATGGCTCGGTCATTCCTGGACTGCCTCGTTTTGTCGCAGGAAATGATGTGCTCTTGGTCGGGAATAAAAAGGACATTTTACCTAAGTCAGTCAAGGATAGCAAGGTGACCCAATGGCTGACGGAGCGAGCTCACGAAGAAGGTCTGCGTCCAGTTGATGTCATTCTGACCTCTGCTCAAAACAAGCAGGCCATTAAGGACTTGATTGACAAAATCGAGCATTGTCGCAAGGGACGTGATGTGTATGTGGTCGGCGTGACCAATGTGGGCAAGTCCACTTTGATTAACGCCATTATTCAAGAAATCACGGGCGATAAGGATGTCATTACGACTTCGCGCTTCCCAGGCACGACTCTGGATAAAATCGAGATTCCTTTGGCGGATGGCAGTCATATCTATGATACACCGGGTATTATCCATCGTCACCAGATGGCTCACTATCTTTCTGCTAAGAATCTCAAATATGTCAGCCCCAAAAAGGAAATCAAACCCAAAACCTATCAGCTTAATCCAAATCAAACCCTCTTTTTGGGTGGTTTAGGCCGTTTTGACTTTGTGGCAGGTGACAAGCAAGGCTTCACGGCTTATTTTGACAATGAGCTCAAGCTCCACCGGACTAAGTTGGAAGGTGCTAGCGATTTTTATGACAAGCATGTCGGCAGTCTTTTAGTGCCGCCAGTTGGCAAGGAAAGGGAAGAATTTCCAGCCTTGGTCAAGCATGAATTTACCATCAAGGACAAGACAGATATCGTCTTCTCTGGTCTGGGGTGGATTCGCGTCAGCGGTCCTGCCCGAGTAGCTGGCTGGGCGCCAGAGGGTGTGGCGGTTGTCACTCGGAAAGCTATTATATAATACTCAAGAAACCAAGGGGAACAAATCCCCTTAAAATAAGGAAGGAAGAGGCCATGAATGGTTGGGACTAAAGTGAATCCTGACTGTATCAAGCCTTATAGAAGAACATGACACTAACATCAAAACAACGGGCCTTTCTCAACAGTCAGGCGCATAGTCTCAAACCTATCATTCAGATAGGGAAAAATGGACTCAACGACCAAATCAAAACCAGCGTCCGTCAGGCACTGGATGCGCGAGAACTGATCAAGGTTACGCTCTTACAGAATACAGATGAGAATATCCATGAGGTTGCGGAGATTTTGGAAGAAGAAATCGGAGTGGATACGGTGCAGAAAATCGGCCGTATCTTGATTCTCTACAAGCAGTCCAGCAAGAAAGAAAATCGCAAACTCTCTGTTAAAGTCAAGCAAATTTAAGGAAAAATTTCTGTGGAGATATCAGCCTATGGCTATTGAATTACTGACCCCCTTTACCAAGGTGGAATTAGAACCAGAAGTTAAAGATAAAAAACGCAAGCAGATTGGCATTTTAGGTGGGAATTTCAACCCTGTCCACCATGCTCATTTGGTTGTGGCGGATCAGGTCCGGCAACAGTTAGGCTTGGATCAGGTCCTGCTCATGCCAGAGTACGAGCCGCCTCATGTGGATAAGAAAGAGACCATTGAGGAAAAGCATCGGCTGAAGATGCTGGAGCTGGCTATCGAGGGTATTGAAGGCCTAGGGATTGAAACCATTGAGCTGGAGCGCAAGGGAATTTCCTACACCTACGACACTATGAAGCTACTGACAGAGCAACATCCAGATACGGACTATTACTTTATCATCGGTGCGGATATGGTAGACTATCTGCCTAAGTGGTACCGCATTGATGAGCTGGTTGAGCTGGTTCAGTTTGTCGGTGTTCAGCGGCCGCGCTACAAGGCGGGGACTTCTTACCCTGTCATCTGGGTGGATGTCCCCCTTATGGATATTTCCTCCAGTATGGTACGGGATTTTCTGGCTCAGGGACGAACTCCTAATTTTCTGCTACCTCAGCCAGTTTTAGACTATATCGAGAAAGAAGGGCTTTACCTATGACCTATGAAAGCTATATCAGTATGAGCCGTGAGGCCTTGCTGGCTAAGATGGAAACAGTCATGCCCGAGAAACGCCTGCGGCATTGTCTGGGTGTGGAAAAAGCTGCCCGTGAATTAGCGGAGCGCTTCGGTCTTGACGTCGAAAAAGCGGGTCTGGCAGGACTCCTGCACGACTATGCGAAAAAGGTCTCGGATGAGGAATTTCTGGCCTTGATTGACAAATACCAGCTGGATCCTGACCTGAAAAATTGGGGTAATAATGTCTGGCATGGCATGGTGGGTATTTACAAGATTCAGGAAGACCTAGGGATGAAAGATGCAGAGATTCTGCGAGCTATCGAGATTCATACAGTGGGCAGTGGCACCATGTCTGAGCTGGACAAGGTCGTCTATGTCGCCGACTACATTGAGTACAACCGAGATTTTCCGGGAGTAGACAAGGCCAGAGAGTTAGCCCAGCAGTCGCTCAATCAAGCTGTGGCCTACGAAACAGCTCGGACCGTGGAGCATTTGGCTCACAAAGGAATCCCTATCTACCCGCAGACCCTGGAGACCTACAATGCTTTTGTAGGATATTTGAAGGAAATAAAAGAAAATTAAAGAGGAACTATGAAAGAACAAGAATTATTGGAACTGGTCGTGAAGGCCGCCGATGAAAAGCGTGCAGAAGATATTGTGGCTTTGGACTTGCAAGGTCTGACTACTGTGACAGATTACTTTGTCATCGTCAGCTCGATGAATAGTCGTCAGCTGGATGCGGTCGCTGAAAATATCCGCGAGAAAGCTGCTGCGGCTGGAGTTTCTGCTGGCCATGTTGAGGGTGACGCAGCTGGTGGCTGGGTGCTCTTAGATTTGGGTGGCATCGTTGTCCATGTCTTTTCTGAGGAAATGCGGGCGCACTACAACCTAGAAAAACTCTGGCACGAAGCAACTGGTGTGGATGTTGCAGCCTTATTGGAAGAAAAAAACAAGTGATTTTGCCCTTAGGCAGAAAGCAGAATTTAGCTCAGTCAGCCTGCTGGCTGGGCTATTTTTGAAAGGAAAAGTATGGCAACTTATGAAACCTTCGCGTCGGTTTACGATGCGATTATGGATGATTCTTTGTATGAGAAGTGGACGGATTTCAGCCTGCGTCATTTTCCCAAAGATAAGAAAAAGCTGCTGGAGCTGGCCTGTGGTACGGGCATTCAGTCTATCTATTTTAAGCAGGCTGGTTTTGAGGTGACGGGGCTGGATCTGAGTCAGGAAATGCTGGATTTGGCAGAGAAGCGCAGCAGAGAGGCTGGGTTGGACATTCCCTTTATCCAGGGCAATATGCTGGATTTGAGTGACATTGGTCAGTTTGATTTGGTGACTTGCTATTCAGACTCGATTTGCTATATGGAGGATGAAGTGGATGTCGGTCAGGTCTTCGCAGAAGTTTACCAGCATCTAAATGAGGGCGGTCGCTTTATCTTTGACGTGCACTCGATTTACCAGATTGATGAGGTTTTTCCCGGCTATTCCTATCATGAAAATGCTGAAAATTTTGCCATGGTGTGGGATTCCTATGTGGACGAACCGCCTCATTCCATCGTGCATGAGCTGACCTTCTTTGTCCAAGATGAGGATGGGCGATTCACGCGCCATGATGAAGTACACGAGGAGCGGACCTATGAGATTCTGACCTATGATATTTTGTTGGAGCAGGCTGGCTTTAAGAATGTCAAGGTGTACGCGGACTTTGAGGACAAGGAGCCAACCGACAAGAGCGCTCGCTGGTTCTTTGTCGTGGAGAAATAGAAGGAGCTTTTTATTATGGCAAATAATGATAGGATTTTATTTTGCCTAGTCATTTTGTATTTTCTGTTCTATTTAGTGAGATTTTATGTTAAAAACTGGAACAGAAAAAAAATAGAGAATTTTTTAAATTCACTGATAGATAAGTTGAAAGAAATATATTCAAGTGACTGGGATCTTATCAAGAATAAATTACTTTCTGCAAAAGTAGTAAAAAAAAATTTTAGGGGTTATGCTGGGAGTAAGTATTCTAATAGCATTACTCTGTTTATATTTAGTTAGGTTGATATTGAAATATCCAATTTCATTTTTTAATAAGATATTAGACGTAGAGAAAGAAAATGGCTTTGAGTTGTTAAAATATATAATATTCCCTATTTTTTCAGCTTTTTGTTTTGTTAAATACTTAAAATCAGTAAAAATTCATAGCAAAGTGTTGGAATTAATTATAAAATTTTATGATGAAATTTTGATACAATTGTCAAATAATATGTTATTGATATTCCTTATTATCGTTCTATTTTTAATACCTCATCTACTTAAGTTCTTCGTAAGAAAGGAATCACCGATAATAAAAGAGATTGCTATTTATTTTTCTAAATGGATTCAAATTGTTACAATTATACTATTATTTATTTTAATTGTCGGGACTTATGTTCTTTTATTGGATGATTTAAATAATAATCAGGTTGATTCGTATACAATTATCCCTTTGTTTATTGCGGGTTGTATGATTTGTTCAAATATTATTATTAAATTATTAGCTACTATACATGATGGTGAGACAGAATGACAGTGACTGGTATTATCGCAGAGTTTAATCCTTTCCATAAGGGACACAAATATCTGCTGGATCAAGCTTCTGGTCTGAAAATCATCGCCATGAGTGGTAATTTCGTCCAGCGAGGCGAGCCGGCTATCGTGGACAAGTGGACTCGGGCCCAGATGGCTTTAGAAGCCGGAGCGGATCTGGTCGTTGAGTTGCCTTTCTTGGTCAGCGTTCAGGCGGCGGATTTTTTCGCTAAGGGAGCGGTAGACATCTTAGAGAGGCTGGGCATTGATTATCTGACTTTTGGGACTGAGGAAGTGCTGGACTACGAGAGTATTTCTAGGGTCTATGGTGAAAAGGCAGAGCAGATGGAGGCTTATCTGGCTGGCTTGCCTGATTCTCTATCCTATCCTCAAAAGACTCAGGCCATGTGGCAGGAGTTTGCAGGGCTCAATTTCTCAGGCTCTACTCCCAATCATATCTTGGGCTTGGCCTATGCCAAAGCTGTGGCGGGAAAGGCTATAAAACTGTGTCCGATTCAACGTCAGGGGGCTGGCTATCATTCCTTGTCAGCTAAGCAGGAATTTGCGTCCGCAACTGCCCTTCGCCAGAATCTGGATCAGCCAGCCTTTCTCAAAAAATTCACTCCAAGCTATAAGCTGCTTGAGACGGCACCCAAGGTGACCTGGTCGGACCTCTTTCCTTATCTCCGTTACCAGATAGTGACCTGTCCAGATTTGACAGACTTTTATCAGGTCAATCAGGAATTGGCTGTTCGGATTAGGGAGGTCTTGAAAAGCAGTGAGACTATAGAAGAGCTAGTTGATCAAGTGGCGACCAAGCGCTATACCAAGGCTCGGGTTCGGCGTCTGCTGACCTATATCCTAGTCGGAGCTAGACAAGAAGAGCTTCCACCAGGCATTCATATTTTAGGCTTTTCCGAGCAGGGACGCCAGCATTTGTCCCAGCTTAAAGGAAAGGTTGAATTCGTCAGCCGTATCGGCAAGGAGCCATGGGACAGTCTGACCCAGCAGGCAGACAAGGTCTATCAGCTGGGCAATCCCGCATTTATGGAACAGAATTTTGGGCGAATTCCAATACAGGTTGATTGATAAAATGTTTATATGAAATGGCGTCCCTTTTATATTTACTTAAAATTTCAGGAAAAACTAGCATTTTCCTTGAAAAAGTGATAAAATAAACAATGTAAGTGGTTTAATCCACAAAAAATAAGAGGAGGCCTGATAACAATGGCAATCGTTTCAGCAGAAAAATTTGTCCAAGCAGCTCGTGACAATGGTTACGCAGTTGGTGGATTCAACACAAACAACCTTGAGTGGACTCAAGCTATCCTGCGTGCGGCAGAAGCTAAAAAAGCTCCAGTTTTGATCCAAACTTCTATGGGTGCTGCTAAGTACATGGGTGGATACAAGGTATGTAAATCTCTCATTGAAAACCTTGTAGAATCAATGGGTATTACTGTACCAGTAGCTATCCACCTTGACCACGGTCACTACGAAGATGCACTTGAGTGTATTCGAGTTGGTTATACTTCAGTTATGTTTGACGGTTCACACCTTCCAGTTGAAGAAAACCTTGAAAAAGCTCGTAAAGTTGTAGAATTTGCTCATGCAAACGGCGTGTCAGTAGAAGCTGAAGTTGGTACTATCGGTGGTGAAGAAGACGGAATCATTGGTGATGGCGAATTGGCTCCAATTGAAGATGCTAAAGCAATGGTTGCAACTGGTATTGACTTCTTGGCAGCTGGTATCGGTAACATCCACGGTCCTTACCCAGCAAACTGGAAAGGTCTTCACCTTGATCACTTGCAAAAATTGACAGAAGCAGTTCCAGGATTCCCAATCGTATTGCATGGTGGTTCAGGTATTCCTGATGACCAAATCCAAGCAGCTATCAAACTTGGTGTTGCGAAAGTTAACGTTAACACTGAATGCCAAATCGCATTCGCTAACGCAACTCGCAAATTTGCTCGTGACTACGAAGCAAATGAAGCAGAATACGACAAGAAGAAACTCTTCGACCCACGTAAATTCTTGGCTGAAGGTGTCAAAGCTATCCAAGCATCTGTTGAAGAACGTATCGACGTCTTCGGTTCAGAAGGTAAAGCTTAATTAGGCTATATACAAAACGGAAACCTGCCCGTAAGGGTAGGTTTTTTGGTGTGTGATAAAATATAATAATTATTTTTAAATTACCTATGTTCGTTTGGAAGTAAAAGTGGTAGCATAGTGAGGAGATAAGATTCTATTTTTCTGAGTTAGATAGGAAAAAGGTCTGTAACATGAATTGAATGATAGGATATTGAGAAACGTATGGCAATGATAGAAGTGGAACATCTTCAGAAAAATTTTGTGAAGACAGTTAAGGAACCAGGGTTAAAGGGGGCTTTACGCTCCTTTATTCATCCTGAAAAGCAGACCTTTGAAGCGGTTAGGGATTTGACTTTTGAGGTGCCTAAGGGGCAGATTTTAGGCTTTATCGGGGCAAATGGTGCTGGGAAGTCGACAACCATCAAAATGTTGACAGGGATTTTAAAGCCGACATCGGGCTATTGTCGGATCAATGGCAAGATTCCTCAGGATAATCGCCAAGATTATGTCAAGGATATTGGAGTTGTTTTTGGACAACGCACCCAGCTATGGTGGGATTTGGCTTTGCAAGAGACCTACACGGTCTTGAAAGAGATTTACGATGTGCCAGACTCGCTCTTCCATAAGCGAATGGATTTTTTGAATGAAGTCTTGGATTTGAAGGAATTTATCAAAGACCCCGTGCGAACTCTTTCACTGGGACAACGGATGCGGGCTGATATCGCAGCTTCCTTGCTTCACAATCCCAAGGTTCTCTTTTTAGATGAGCCGACCATTGGTTTGGACGTTTCGGTCAAGGACAACATTCGTCGGGCTATCACCCAGATAAATCAAGAGGAAGAAACAACCATTCTCTTGACCACTCACGACCTGAGTGATATTGAGCAACTTTGTGATCGGATTTTTATGATTGACAAGGGGCAGGAGATTTTTGATGGAACGGTGAGCCAGCTCAAGGCCACTTTTGGCAAGATGAAGACTCTCTCCTTTGAACTGGTGCCAGGTCAAAATCATCTCGTCTCTCACTATGAAGGCTTACCTGATATGACCATTGATAGACAAGGAAACAGCCTCAATATTGAATTTGATAGTTCATGCTATCAGTCTGCTGATATTATCAAACAAACCCTGTCTGATTTTGAAATCCGCGATTTGAAGATGATGGATACGGATATTGAGGATATTATCCGTCGCTTCTATCGAAAGGAGCTCTAAGATGGTCAAATTGTGGAGACGTTATAAACCCTTTATCAATGCAGGGATTCAGGAGTTGATTACCTATCGAGTCAACTTTATTCTCTATCGGATTGGCGATGTCATGGGGGCTTTTGTGGCTTTTTATCTCTGGAAGGCTGTCTTTGATTCCTCGCAGGAATCCTTGATTCAGGGTTTCAGCATGGCAGATATCACCCTCTACATCATCATGAGTTTTGTGACCAATCTTTTGACCAGGTCGGATAGCTCTTTTATGATTGGTGAGGAGGTCAAGGATGGTTCTATTATCATGCGCTTGTTGCGACCGGTGCATTTTGCGGCCTCTTATCTCTTCACCGAACTTGGTTCCAAGTGGTTGATTTTTATCAGTGTAGGGCTGCCATTTTTAACTGTCATTGTTTTGATGAAAATCTTATCTGGGCAAGGGATTTTGGAAGTGCTGGGATTAACTGTCCTTTATCTCTTTAGCTTAACGCTAGCCTACCTGATTAACTTTTTCTTTAATATCTGCTTTGGATTTTCAGCCTTTGTGTTTAAAAATCTATGGGGTTCCAATTTACTCAAGACTTCAATAGTGGCCTTTATGTCTGGAAGTTTGATTCCCTTGGCTTTCTTTCCTAAAATCGTTTCAGATATTCTGTCCTTTTTGCCTTTTTCATCCTTGATTTACACTCCGGTTATGATTATCGTTGGGAAATACGATACTAGTCAGATTCTTCAAGCACTTTTGCTCCAGTTCTTCTGGCTCTTAGTGATGGCGGGCTTGTCTCAGTTGATTTGGAAACGAGTCCAGTCATTTATCACCATTCAAGGAGGTTAGTATGAAAAAATATCAACGCATGCATCTGATTTTTATCAGACAATACATCAAGCAAATCATGGAATACAAGGTTGATTTTGTGGTTGGTGTTTTAGGTGTCTTCTTGACCCAAGGCTTGAACCTCTTATTTCTCAACGTGCTCTTCCAACACATCCCTTCCTTGGAAGGCTGGACATTCCAAGAGATTGCCTTTATCTATGGCTTTTCCTTGATTCCCAAGGGACTGGACCATCTCTTTTTTGACAATCTCTGGGCACTAGGCCAACGCCTAGTCCGAAAAGGGGAGTTTGACAAGTATCTGACGCGTCCTATCAATCCTCTCTTCCACATCCTAGTTGAGACCTTTCAGATTGATGCCTTGGGCGAACTTTTGGTCGGTGGCATTCTGCTAGCGACAACGGTGACCAGTATTGCCTGGACTCTTCCCAAATTCTTGCTTTTCCTAGTTTGTATTCCTTTTGCGACCTTGATTTATACTTCCTTAAAAATAGCGACTGCTAGTATCGCTTTTTGGACCAAGCAGTCAGGTGCCATGATTTACATTTTCTATATGTTTAATGACTTTGCCAAGTATCCGATTTCCATTTACAATTCGCTCCTTCGTTGGTTGATCAGCTTTATCGTGCCTTTCGCCTTTACAGCCTACTATCCTGCCAGCTATTTCTTGCAGGATAAGGATGGACTCTTTAATATCGGTGGTTTGATTCTGATTTCTCTTATCTTCTTTGTCATTTCCTTGAAACTATGGGACAGGGGCTTAGACGCCTACGAAAGTGCAGGATCGTAAGATAGAAAATATGATTAGCCCTAAAGCTTAAATCAAGAAAGGATTTTAAGATGATAGTAATTGAAGAAGTGAAGGAAGAAAAACAAAAGATGCTAGTGGTTAGCGAAGTTTTGAAGGATCTGCCAGAGTGGTTTGGAATACCTGAAAGCACACAAGCTTACATTGAAGGAGCCGCGGATTTGCAAGTTTGGGCTGCCTATCAGGAGAGTGATTTGGCTGGCTTTATCAGCTTATCTTACTCTAGCGAAGATTGTGCTGAGATTGACTGCTTGGCTGTTAAGAAATGCTATCATAGAGCGGGAATTGGCAGTCAACTTCTAGGAGCTTTGGAAAGTACTGCTCGTCAAAAAGCATCCTACCTGCAAGTCAAAACGGTAGCACCAGGTCATTATTCTACTTACGACAAGACGAACGCTTTCTATCAGGCTCAGGGCTTTAAAAAGTTAGAAATCTTTCCTGAACTTTGGGATAAGAGCAACCCTTGTTTGATTTGGGTTAAAAAGTTGTGAAATTTCCCTTGACAAAAAAACTCAAGATGCTAAAATAAAAGGGAAAAGGCGCCGATTTAGCTCAGTTGGTAGAGCAACGCACTCGTAACGCGTAGGTCACAGGTTCGATCCCTGCAATCGGCATGTTTATAAAGGGAAATCTTGTTAAACCAAGGTTTCTTTTTTTTTACTTGTGAAGAAACGGAATGTTCACCTAGTCGATTTAACCACTTACCAGTCGATATTGACCACTTACTGAAAATCCCTTGTTTCTTTTCAAGGAATTGTTATAATAAAAATAGGAAGAGGGGAGAAGTGCATATGAAAGTTCGGATTGAGCTAGATGACAGTTTAGCTGATACAGAATTAGTGATTCGAGTATCTCGGATTGATGAACGAATTCAAAAAATTCAAGATGTCCTAGAAGAATCTGCTGCTCCCACCATCCTCTTTTATAAGGAAAGTAGTGAGTATTTTGTGGAGTTAGCGGAGATTCTCTTTTTTGAGACCGATGGAGCTAAAATATTTGCCCATGCTTGCAACGATGCTTATGAAGTCAAGTTGAAACTCTACGAATTGGAGGAATTACTTCCCCGCTATTTTTGCAGGATTTCCAAATCAACCATTGTGAATGCTAAGGCAATCTATTCTTTAGAAAAGTCTTTCTCAGGCACCAGTTCTGTACAGTTTTCTAAAACGCATAAGAAAGTGCATGTTTCAAGGCACTATTATCAGTTGTTAAAAGAAAAGTTAAGTGAAGTGAGGTAATCATCATGAAAAAAACAATTTTGGGAATCGGTTTTTTGGTCCTGGCGGGCTGGGTTCTGCTACAGGGAAATTTTGGCATTCCTATATTCAATTTTAATATCTGGCCCCTGCTTTTGGTCGGCATGTTTGCGTATTTTGCTTTGGAAAATTTCTTGGAGCGAGATTTTGGCACTGGTCTCGTCATGTCGATGATTGCCCTGATTATTGCCAATTCTGTCTACCACTTTTTGGCCATTTCTACAGGAACCTTGGTTTTGGGCGGTATTCTGGCTTGCATTGGTTTAAATATGATTTTTAAGCCTCGAAAGATTTGGTGCTATCGTCATTTTTCTAGAAAAGGCCTATCCACGACTGAGGGGGAAATTTCCTTTGGTAGCGGCACTCGCTATATCAACTCAGCTAACTTCACCTACGAGAAGTTAGACTGTACTTTTGGCAGTGCATCAGTTTACTTTGATAATGCAACCATCGTAGAGGAGTCAGCAACTTTTGAAGTAGATCTGTCTTTCGGTAGTGCGACGCTATACATTCCGAGCAACTGGCGAGTAGAGCTAAATGTGGATAATGCTTTCGGTACAGTCGTTAATCCGCATAATGTCAATGAAAAGGATAAAACCTTGTATATACGCGGCGATATTGCCTTTGGAACTTTGAAGATTGTTTATATTTGAAAACGGATTATTGTCACATTTTACAAAGTTTGGGAAAATTTACTTGCCAAATAGTGAGTTTTTTGGTAATATAGTACGGTATGTGGTGCTAGCACATCCGTAATATTAGATCTAATAGGAGGAAACACGATAATGGCTAAAGTATGTTACTTTACAGGTCGTAAGACTGTATCTGGAAACAACCGCTCTCACGCGATGAACCAAACAAAACGCGCTGTTAAACCAAATCTTCAAAAAGTTACTGTTTTGATTGACGGAAAACCTAAAAAAGTTTGGGCTTCAGCTCGCGCGCTTAAGTCAGGTAAAGTTGAACGCGTTTAATGTATAAAAGGGATTGGAAAGATTTCTTTCTTTCCTTTTTTTGTTGGTTAAATTTTCAGGCTAGACAGTTTATTTCTATCCTTCCTCTTTTACACCCTGTCTAAAATATGGTAAAATAAACTATAAAATACTTTTGAGGTACAAATGATGACTGTAAAGATCAATACAAAAGATGGTCAAATCGAACTGACTGATGATGTGATTGCGACAATCGTTGGCGGTGCAGCGACTGAAATTTTTGGTGTGGTTGGTATGGCCAGCAAGAAGGCAATTAAAGACAACTTTCAAGCACTTTTGGGTAAAGAAAACTATGCCAAGGGTGTGGTAGTGAAAACGACTGAAGATGGTGGCATTGCAGTTGATGTTTATACCGTTTTGAGTTACGGCGTTAAAATCAGTGAAGTTTCCAAAAACATCCAAGAACGGGTCAAGTTTAGTTTGGAAAATCAACTCGGAATCACTGCCCACACAGTGAATGTTTATATCCAAAATATTAAAGTTGTAGGAGAATAATCGTGTCAAATATTACTACTAGTTTATTTCAAGAAATGGTGCAGGCAGCATCAACTCGTTTAAATAAACAGGCTGAATATGTCAATTCGTTAAATGTTTTTCCAGTTCCAGATGGGGACACAGGTACCAATATGGGCATGACCATTGAAAATGGTGCTAAAGAAGTAGCGGACAAGTCAACTTCTACGGTCGGTGAAGTGGCTGCTATCTTTGCCAAGGGACTCTTGATGGGTGCGCGTGGAAATTCTGGAGTTATCACTTCTCAACTCTTCCGTGGTTTTTCGCAAAGTGTGAAAGGGAAAGATGAGTTAGATGGGAAAGAGTTGGCTCGTGCCTTCCAATCAGGTGTAGAAGTGGCCTATAAGGCTGTTATGAAGCCAGTTGAGGGAACGATTTTGACCGTTTCCCGCGGTGCGGCTATCGGTGCCAAGAAGAAAGCTGAAGCGACAAATGATGCTGTTGAAGTCATGAAAGCTGCCCTAGAGGGAGCAAAGACTGCCCTTGCTAAAACGCCGGATATGCTGCCAGTTCTTAAGGAAGTCGGCGTTGTGGACTCTGGTGGTCAAGGTCTGGTCTTTATCTATGAAGGCTTCCTGTCTGCCTTGACTGGCGAGTATATTGCATCAGAAGATTTCCAAGCGACTCCAGCTACGATGAGCCAGATGATCAATGCTGAACACCACAAGTCTGTAGCAGGGCATGTGGCGACAGAAGACATCACTTTTGGTTATTGTACAGAAATCATGGTGGCTTTGAAGCAAGGTCCAACCTATGTCAAGGACTTTGACTATGATGAATTCCGCAATTATTTAAATGATTTAGGGGATTCTCTCTTGGTGGTCAATGACGATGAGATTGTTAAGGTCCATGTCCATACAGAAGATCCAGGTCTTGTCATGCAAGAAGGACTTAAGTACGGTAGTCTGGTCAAGGTAAAAGTGGACAACATGCGTAACCAGCACGAAGCCCAGCTTGAAAAGGAAGAAAAAACTGCCAAACCAGCTGAAGAAAAAGAATATGCCATTATTGCAGTAGTAGCTGGTGAAGGTCTTGCTGAAATCTTCAAAGCTCAGGGAGTGGACTATGTCATTTCTGGCGGTCAGACCATGAACCCTTCTACGGAGGACTTTATCAAGGCTGTTGAGCAGGTCAATGCGCGCAATATCATCATCCTACCAAACAATAAAAACATCTTTATGGCGGCACAGTCTGCTGCAGAGGTGCTTGAGCAACCAACGACAGTGATTGAGACGCGTACGCTTCCTCAAGGTTTGACGAGTCTCTTGGCCTTTGATGGTGGAAAAACAATCGAAGAGAACCATGAGCGGATGACGGCTGCGTTGAGTGATGTGGTCAGCGGTAGCATTACGACTGCAGTTCGCGATACGACGATTGATGGCTTGGAAATCCATGAAAATGATAACTTGGGTATGGTCGATGGCAAAATCGTTGTGTCAAATCCAGATATGCTGGCAACTTTGAAAGCAACCTTTGCTAAGATGTTGGATGAAGACAGTGAAATTGTTTCCATTTATATCGGAGAAGACGGCAATGAGGAATTGGCGAACGGTCTGGCTCAAGATCTGATGGAAGAGTATGAAGATGTAGAAGTCGAAATCCACCAAGGAAATCAGCCGGTCTATCCATACATTTTTAGTGTAGAATAATTTATGTAGGCAATCGTTGGATTGCCTTTTTGCTTTGCGGCAGAAAATACTTAGACAGGAAAAGGATATTATGTTATACTAAAAATAAAAAGGAGTAATGAAATATGAAAAGATTAGCCTTTCTTTTGGCTGTAGTTTCAGTTTTATTGTCGGGCTGTGCTTTATTGAATAGGCATTCAAATCGACCGAATCAAACATCAAGCAGCACCTCCTCTGTAGAATCACCCACTAATCAGAAAATCATCAGCAAGGTTCTTGTTGGGAAGATTGATGGCATAGAACACCGAGATACAATTACCTACCAAGGGAAAAAGTTGCTGCGTCTCCGCATGGAATTGATTAGCGAGCTTCCTCAGGAAATAACAGATGTCGCTGCTACGATGAGCCCAAATGAACTGACCAAACTGATTCGCGAAGCCATGCAGGAAGACCCGGATTTTGTAGAAGCTCAACGGTTAGATGGTTTTTCCGCTGATTATTCGGTAACGGCTGATAAAAAATTGCAGGTTGTGATTGATCTGGATTTACAAAAAATTAATGTGGATAAGGTAGAAGACTTATCTTACTTCGAAGACTTTGGCATAAGTGATATAAAAGATGCGACTCCGGAAATGTTTATTTTAGGGATGAAATTGGGCGGCTTGAAAGAAGAATAAGAATATTTAAAAGGCGAGTCATCTCGTCTTTTTTTGCTGTCTAGAAACCATGACATTTGTCATATCAGGCAGTGACAAAATCATCTAGTCGGAAGAGGGGGGAAGTTCTATAATACAAGTAAGAAATGAAGAAATTAGGAGTGGTTACATGAAAATGTGGTTGATAAAAGTAACAGTCTTGAGTCTTGTTGGGATGATGTTTTACCAGTTGGCAAGAATGAGCGGAGCAGGTCTTTACCGCTTTCCTTGGGAGATTTTTGCTGGCTTGGGAATGGCTAGCTACGTCCTAAAGGAAGTGACCAAGTTAGGCAAGAGGGGAGAGAAGAAATGAAAAAATGCTTATCTATCTTATTCATTGGTTTTTCAATTGCTTTATGGTATTTTCAGATGACGACAGGTCTCTTATTGGAATTTCTACCCCGGCAGTTCTATCTAGGTATCTGGGGGCTGATTCTAGCTATCTTTGTCATCTGGCCGTTCATCGATGATTTTATTAAGGAGGCAAATCATGAAATTGATTGAAGTGAAAAAGCTATCTAAAAGCATTCGTGGGAAGGAGATTTTGCGTCACATTTCCTTTGATATTGAGGAAGGGGATTGTGTGGCTCTGATTGGCCCCAACGGAGCTGGTAAAACAACCCTGATGGACTGTCTCCTAGGCGACAAGTTTCTAACTTCTGGTCAAGCGCTGGTTAATGGGCTAAAGCCGACGGATAATCGTTTGAAAGAGATGGTTGCCATTTTGCCTCAGGAAAATACAGTGGTGGGGGATTTGAAAGTCAAGGAACTCCTCGCTTTCTTTAGGTCAGTCTATCCTAATAGCTTATCCGAAGAAGAAATCGATACCTTGTTGGGCTTTTCTGACAAGCAAAAGAACCAGCTGGCTTCCAAGCTCTCTGGTGGTCAAAAACGTCTCTTCTCCTTTATCTTAGCCTTGATTGGTCGTCCAAAGATTCTTTTCTTGGATGAACCGACTTCGGCCATGGACACCTCGACCCGCCAGCATTTCTGGGAAATAGTGGACCAGCTCAAGAAGCAAGGCGTAACCATTGTTTATTCTTCTCACTATATTGAAGAAGTGGAGCATACGGCTGACAGGATTTTGGTGCTTCATAAGGGAGAACTCATCCGCGACACCACGCCTTATGCCATGCGCAAGGAAGAGCAGGAAAAACACTTCACCCTGCCACTTTCCTATAAAGAAATCGTGGAAAAGATAGCTGGTGTGGCAGAGATTGAAATCAAGCAAAAGGCTCTATCTTTTGCGACCAAGGATGCCAGTCAAGTCTGGCAAATTCTGCAGGAGCATGGCTGTACGATTGAAGAAATCGAAGTCCGCAATCGCACCCTGCTGGATAGTATTTTTGAGACGACACAAGAGTAAAGGAGCAGCATCATGAAAAATATGGTAAGTTTAATGAAAATGGAGCTGATTTTGATGAAGCGGCAGGCGGCCTACTACCTGCTCTCTATCGGGCTGCCCAGCGTTTTCTATCTGATCTTTTCAGGAATAATGTCAGGTTCTGATGTACCGGTGCTTGTGCTCCAAACCTATCTCTTTTCTATGACACTTTTTAGTATCATGTCTAGTGCCTTTTTCAGCATTCCCAGCACCTTGCAGTCGGACAAGACCAATAACTGGCAAAAATTGATTCAGCATTCGCCCGTTTCTATGGTAGAATATTATGTATCAAAGCTTTTTAGTACTTTACTGACCTTTCTGCTTTCCATCATCGTGGTCTTCTCTGTCGGCCATTTCGTTCGTGGAGTCAATGTGCCCATGATGGACTGGCTAATGATTGCACTGATTCTTTTGATCGGTAGTCTGGTCTTTATCGCAATGGGCGTCTTGGTCAGTCTCCTGCCCAGTGCCCAGCTCATGTCGGTCGTAGGCAATATCGTTTATATGGCTTTAGCGGTCTTGGGTGGCCTTTGGTTTCCTCTGACTATGTTTCCAGACTGGCTACGATCCATCGGCAAGCTAACACCAAGTTATCAGCTCATGCAGGTGGTCTCTTCCTATTTGGAACACCATAACTGGAATGTGTCTGCTATGCTAATCGTTCTAGCCTATACCATTTTCTTTAGTATTTTAGTCCTTCAGCTCAAAAAACGGATTGAGGTTAAATAATTATATGTGGGAAAAGTTCAAAAACATACATCATATGTTTCATATTTCTCTGGTCTTTATCATCTTTCCAATAGCGGGTGTCATCAGTGGTGAGTACCCGCTTTTGACTTTGCTTTGGACAGCATTGTTTATAGGGGCCTATTACACCATCCTCACGGAGAAAAAGCCTTTCTACCAGGCTCTGTCCTGGTGGGGCATGCTTGCTTACATTTTTTATACTTCCATTTGGCTGAATGGGGGCTTTGTGTGGTATATTTTTTATTTATCAAATCTTCTAATTTATCATTATAAGGAAATTTCCTTTACATCTTGGCGCTTCTGGAGTTTCTTAGCTATCCAACCGGCTATTTTGTTTGGGGTTTATATTCAAAATCAAATAAGTATAGGTGATTTGATTCTTTTCTCAACGACCTTTCTCTTTTCGGATTTCTTGACCCTAGGTCTGCATCGGATCCAAGTCGCTGAACAGCTCAAGGAAGAAAAAAGCAAGCAGAATGCTCAGCTCAATCTTTTCTTAGCGGAAAATGAGCGCAATCGAATCGGACGGGATTTACATGATAGTTTAGGACATACCTTTGCTATGCTCAGTGTCAAGACGGAGCTGGCCCAGCAATTCCTACAAATGAAGGCTTATGAGCAGGCGGAGAAAGAGATGGAGGAAGTGCGACGGATTAGTAAGCAGGCCATGGCTGATGTACGACGGATTGTAGACAATCTCAAGACGCGGACGCTAGATGAAGAATTAAATACAATCCGAACCATGCTGGAGATGAGCGATATTGACCTAGAGCTTCATAATCAGCTTAATGTTGCTAGTATTCCTACGGAAATCCAGTTTACCATTAGTATGATTTTGTTGGAATTAGCAACCAATATTATCAAGCATGCAGAGGCCAAGAAGTCCAAGATTGATTTGCATAGTCAGGATCAAGATTTGATCTTAGATGTTGAAGATGATGGCCGAGGCTTTAAGCGAGTCACTGGCCAAGAGTTGCATTCGGTTCGAGAGCGCTTGGAGGGGATTGACGGTAGGGTGGAGGTCATCAACAGCCAGAAGCCGACCATTATTCGCGTGTGCTTGCCGTATCGGATTAAAGGAGATGAGCGATGAAGTTATTATTAGCAGAAGACCAGAGTATGCTGCGGGATGCACTCTGCCAGCTCTTGCAGTTGCAGCCGGATGTTGAAGTAGTTTATCAGGCGGCTAATGGACGTGAGGCGGTGGCATTGCTCAGCACTGAGCAGGTAGATGTGACCATCTTGGATGTGGAAATGCCCTATCAGACGGGACTAGATGTTCTAGAATGGATTAAGGAGTATCAGCCAGCTGTCAAGGTCATCATTGTGACGACTTTTAAGCGGCCAGGCTATTTTGAGCGGGCGGTCAAGGCGGATGTTGATGCCTACGTACTCAAGGAGCGTAGTATTGCTGACCTGATGAAGACCATCCACACTGTCTTGGCTGGGCAAAAAGAATACTCGCCTGAACTTATGGAAGTGCTGATGACCCATAAAAATCCCCTCTCCCATCAAGAGCTTCTAGTCCTAGAGGCAGCAGCAACTGGGCTTTCTAATAAAGAAATTGCTGAAAAGCTCTATTTATCAAATGGGACCATTCGCAACTATATGTCGGCCATCCTGACCAAGCTGGCAGCCGACAATCGCACAGAAGCGGTTCGGATTGCACAAGATCAAGGATGGATATAAAGAACTTATCTCGCTAAATTCGGATTTAGCGAGATTTTGTTGCATATTTTGTTCAAAATTTAAAAAATTTCACGCAATACTTGCAATTTTTTTCAAAAATGTTATCATAGTAGAAAGCTTTTTGAATTTTTAGAAAATTGTAAATTAATAATTGAGATTAGACTGATTGTCCAAAATCAATCGGCAGCATTTCATTTTCAGGAATAGGGCTTTGCTGGCTGATGATATAAAAGTAGACACTTAGTTTTGAACATTCTCGATTTTAGAAAGGGGAATTATGGAGAAAATCAAACTGGAAACTCCGAAGACAGGTTCGGAACTTCTTTTAGAAACCTTAGAAAACTTAGGTGTTGATACCATTTTTGGTTATCCAGGCGGAGCGGTCCTGCCCCTTTATGACGCTATCTATAGTTTTAAAGGCATTCGTCATATTCTAGGTCGGCATGAGCAAGGTTGTGTCCATGAAGCTGAAGGTTACGCTAAGTCAACGGGTAAAATCGGTGTTGCTGTTGTGACTAGTGGACCGGGAGCGACCAACGCTATTACTGGCATCGCAGATGCTATGAGTGACAGTGTTCCCCTTTTGGTTTTCACTGGTCAGGTTGCCAAATCTGGAATTGGGAAAGATGCCTTCCAAGAAGCAGATATTGTTGGCATTACAACTCCTATCACTAAATATAATTATCAGGTTCGTGAAACTGCGGATATTCCGCGGATTATCACAGAGGCAATTCATATTGCGACGACAGGCCGTCCAGGTCCGGTTGTCATTGATCTTCCAAAAGATGTCTCTGCTTTGGAAACTGATTTTATTTATGATCCGGCTGTTCATTTGCCAAGTTACCAACCAACAATTGTTCCAAACGAATTGCAAATCAAGAAGATTTTGAAGCAATTGTCCAAAGCTAAGAAACCTGTTCTTGTATCAGGAGGTGGAGTTAGCTATGCGGAAGCAGCGACAGAATTAGTAGCTTTTGCGGAGCGTTATCAAATTCCGGTTGTGACGAGTCTGTTAGGACAGGGAACGATTGCGACAGATCATCCGCTTTTTCTAGGAATGGGCGGCATGCATGGTTCATTTGCTGCAAACATTGCTATGACAGAAGCTGATTTTATGATTAGCATAGGCTGCCGTTTTGATGACCGTTTAACGGGTAATCCCAAGACCTTTGCTAAGAATGCAAAGGTTGTGCATATTGATATTGATCCGGCAGAAATTGGAAAGATTATCAATGTCGACATTCCGGTTGTTGGAGATGCCAAGAAAGCTTTGACGATGCTTTTGGCAGAAGAGCCCGTTCACAATAATACAGAAAAGTGGATTGACAAAGTAACCGAAGATAAAAATAGGGTCCGTTCTTATGATAAAAAAGAACGTGTAGTGCAGCCGCAGGCTGTCATTGAGTGTGTGGGCGAGCTAACCAAAGGAGAGGCTATTGTCGTTACAGATGTTGGGCAACATCAGATGTGGACAGCTCAGTATTATCCCTATAAAAATGAACGTCAACTAGTCACTTCTGGTGGACTTGGAACCATGGGCTTCGGTGTCCCAGCTGCAATCGGTGCTAAAATTGCTAATCCAGATAAAGAAGTTGTTCTTTTTGTCGGGGATGGTGGCTATCAGATGACCAATCAGGAAATGGCCATCCTAAACATTTATAAAGTACCGATTAAGGTAATTATGCTGAACAATCATTCGTTAGGAATGGTTAGGCAATGGCAGGAAGCCTTTTATGAAGGCAGAACGTCGGAATCAGTTTTTGACAGCCTTCCAGACTTTCAATTAATGGCTCAGGCTTATGGTGTTAAATCTTATAAGTTTAACAATCCAGAAACCATTACTCAAGATTTGGAAGTCATCCGAGAAGATGTGCCGATGTTTATCGAAGTAGATATTTCCCGCAAAGAGCACGTGCTTCCAATGGTGCCGGCTGGCAAGAGCAATCATGAAATGTTGGGGGTGAAGTTTAATGCGTAGAATGTTAACAGCTAAACTCCAAAACCGTTCAGGCGTTTTGAATCGATTCACAGGTGTCCTTTCTCGGCGTCAGGTTAATATTGAAAGTATCTCAGTCGGTCCGACAGAGACTCCAGATGTTTCTCGGATTACCATCATAATTGATGTGGCTTCTCTGGCTGAGGTGGAGCAGATTATCAAGCAGCTTAACCGTCAAATTGATGTGATTCGTGTTCGAGACATCACCGACCATCCACATTTAGAGCGCGAAGTGATTCTCGTTAAGGTCTCGGCTCCTGCAGATAAACGGGCAGAGCTGTTAGCGATTATTCAGCCTTTCCGTGCAACAGTCGTGGATGTCGCACCGAGTTCCATCACTATTCAAATGACAGGGGATGCTGAAAAAAGCGAGGCCTTGCTTCGTGTTATTCGTCCTTATGGTATCCGCAACATTGCTCGGACTGGAGCAATCGGTTTTACGAGAGACTAACCCTACTAATGACTCCGTTATAACAGCCTAAAAAGGCAAATAAAAGATAGAAAAGAGTGTAAAAGATGGCAGTAACAATGGAATATGAAAAAGATGTAAAAGTAGCAGCACTTGACGGTAAGAAAATTGCCGTGATTGGCTATGGTTCACAAGGTCATGCCCATGCGCAAAACTTGCGTGATACTGGCCATGATGTGATTATCGGTGTGCGTCCAGGTAAGTCATTTGACAAGGCTAAAGAAGATGGCTTTGAGACTTATACAGTAGCAGAAGCGGCTAAATTGGCTGATGTCATCATGATCTTGGCGCCAGACGAAATCCAACAAGAACTTTATGAAGCGGAAATCGCTCCAAACTTGGAAGCTGGTAATGCTGTTGGTTTTGCACATGGCTTCAATATCCATTTTGAATTTATCAAGGTTCCTGCTGATGTAGATGTCTTCATGTGTGCTCCTAAGGGACCTGGCCACCTGGTGCGCCGTACCTTTGAAGAGGGCTTTGGTGTGCCAGCTCTCTATGCAGTTTACCAAGATGCGACTGGAAATGCTAAAGACATCGCCATGGATTGGTGTAAGGGTGTTGGTTGTGCCCGTGTTGGACTTCTTGAAACAACTTATAAAGAAGAAACAGAAGAAGATCTCTTTGGTGAACAAGCCGTTCTCTGCGGTGGTTTAACTGCCCTGATTGAAGCTGGATTTGAAGTCTTGACCGAAGCTGGCTATGCACCAGAATTGGCTTACTTTGAAGTTCTTCACGAAATGAAACTCATCGTTGACTTGATCTACGAAGGTGGTTTCAAGAAGATGCGCCAATCCATCTCAAACACAGCTGAATATGGTGATTATGTATCTGGTCCGCGCGTGATTACAGAGCAAGTTAAAGAAAACATGAAGGCTGTTCTTGCTGACATCCAAAATGGTAAATTCGCAAACGACTTTGTAAACGACTACAAGGCAGGTCGTCCGAAATTGACTGCTTATCGCGAACAAGCGGCTAACCTTGAAATTGAAAAAGTCGGTGCTGAATTGCGTAAAGCGATGCCATTCGTTGGTAAAAACGATGACGATGCTTTCAAAATCTACAACTAAGATCGTGTGGGAAACTCAGCTGGCAAGCCAGCTGAGTTTGTTTAACCTATTTGGAAAGGAAAAGGAATGTTAACAGCAAAAGATATCATCCGTGCCCATAAGGTACTAAAAGATGTCGTTGTCAATACGCCGCTTGATTATGACCATTATTTGTCGGAGAAGTATGGAGCCAAGATTTATCTAAAAAAAGAAAATTCTCAACGTGTGCGCTCCTTCAAAATCCGTGGAGCCTATTATGCCATTTCTCAGTTGAGCAAGGAGGAACGCGAACGTGGAGTTGTTTGTGCTTCTGCGGGTAATCATGCTCAGGGAGTAGCTTATACTTGTAATGAAATGAAAATTCCAGCGACAATTTTTATGCCCATTACGACTCCCCAGCAGAAAATCAGTCAGGTTCGCTTTTTTGGTGGAGACTTTGTGACTATCAAGCTAGTAGGTGATACTTTTGACGCTTCTGCTCGTGCAGCCATGGAATTTACCCGAATAGAGAATCGAACCTTTATCGATCCTTTTGATAATGTTCATGTTCAGGCTGGTCAGGGAACGGTTGGCTATGAAATCTTAGATGATGCGGCTCGAGAATCTATTGATTTAGACTTGGTCTTGGTGCCAGTAGGTGGTGGCGGTCTCATCGCGGGGGTATCCACTTATATTAAGGAGACCCAGCCACAGATTGAGATTATTGGAGTAGAGGCCAATGGAGCCCGTAGCATGAAGGCTGCTTTCGATGCAGGCGGTCCAGTCAAACTTAAAGAAATTGATAAATTTGCGGATGGCATTGCGGTGCAGAAAGTCGGCTCTTTGACTTACGAAGTAACGCAAAGAAATGTCGAAACCCTTATCGGCGTCGATGAAGGTCTGATTTCAGAAACGCTGATCGACCTTTATTCGAAGCAGGGAATTGTAGCAGAGCCTGCAGGGGCAGCAAGTGTAGCAGCCTTGGAAGTGTTGAGAGAATATATCAAAGGAAAAACGATTTGCTGTATCATTTCGGGCGGTAATAATGACATTAACCGTATGCCGGAGATGGAAGAGCGGGCCCTTATTTATGATGGGATCAAACATTATTTTGTGGTAAACTTCCCGCAGCGACCAGGTGCCTTACGTGAATTTGTAAATGATATTTTAGGGCCAAATGATGATATTACTCGGTTTGAATATATCAAGCGGGCTAGCAAAGGAACTGGTCCAGTCTTGATTGGAATTGCACTGGCAAACAAGTATGACTATGCTGCACTGATTAATCGGATTGAGCAGTTTGACCCATCCTTCATCAATCTGAACGGAAATGAAACTCTTTATAATATGTTGGTCTGAACCTAAAGATATTTTAGCAAAACTCTGCTTTTTAATTGCAAGCGATTGAGGAGTGTGCTAGAATATACTATATTAAATTAAGGAGATGTGATTATGTTTTTAAGTCTATTCTTTTTCTTCTTTCTCATTCTCTTGGTTCTCTTTGGAATACTAGTCCTCAGCTCGCTCTACGTTGTGCGTCAGCAGTCTGTTGCCATCATTGAGCGTTTTGGACGTTACCACAAGACCAGCACAAGTGGGATGAATATCCGTTTGCCTTTGGGAATTGACAAAATTGCCGCTCGTGTCCAGTTGCGTTTGTTGCAGAGTGATATCATTGTTGAGACCAAGACTCAGGACAATGTCTTTGTGACCATGAATGTTGCGACCCAGTATCGGGTAAATGAACACAATGTCACAGATGCTTACTATAAACTCATGCGGCCAGAAGCGCAGATTAAGTCTTACATCGAAGATGCCCTGCGTTCCTCTGTTCCTAAACTGACCTTGGACGAGCTCTTTGAAAAGAAAGACGAGATTGCCTTAGAAGTTCAAAAGCAGGTGGCTGAAGAAATGTCCACTTATGGCTATATCATTGTCAAAACCTTGATTACTAAGGTTGAGCCAGATGCGGAAGTCAAGCAGTCCATGAATGAAATTAACGCGGCGCAGCGCAAGCGTGTTGCTGCTCAGGAATTGGCGGAAGCAGATAAGATCAAAATCGTCACTGCGGCTGAGGCTGAGGCTGAGAAAGACCGTCTGCACGGGGTTGGTATTGCAGAGCAGCGGAAGGCTATTGTGGATGGCTTAGCAGATTCTATTAAAGAGTTGAAAGGCGCAAATATTGAGTTGACAGAAGAGCAGATCATGTCCATTTTGTTGACCAATCAATATCTTGATACACTGAATAATTTTGCAGATAAACCTGGCAATAATACGCTTTTCCTTCCAGCGAATCCAGAAGGGGTAGAAAGTATTAGAACACAGATACTTTCAGCTCTCAAAGCAAAATAAAGAATTTTCAGAAATATTTAATTTGTTAGAATATGGTTTTTTATGTTGACAAACTGTATAAAAACAATTATAGTAGTTATCGAAATAAATAGAGAGGAGTAAGAAATGGCTAAATCGAATTTTGAAAAAGTAGAATCAGTTGTTGGTTGGGTTCGTGACAAAAAAATTACAGGTTACCGTATTAGTAAAGAAACAAACGCGCGTGAAATGTCAATTATTGCTCTTGCTCAAGGACGGGCAAAAGTAAAGAATATTTCTTTTGAAACAGCTCTTGGCTTGATTGATTTCTACGACAAAAATCATGAAAAGTTTGAAGACTAATCTTCAAAAAGTGGGGAAACCCGCTTTTTTTTTGTTTTTGTAAATAAAAACACAAGACGGTTGAGTTTTGACCGTCTTGTGTTGTAAATTGTTTATTTCAAAAAGCGCTGTAGGAATTCTTTTGTCCGTTCTTCTTTAGGATTGGTAAAGAATTCTTGCGGAGTGCCTTCCTCTGCAATGACTCCTTTATCCATGAAAATAACACGGTTGGAAACATCACGGGCGAACTCCATTTCGTGGGTCACGACAATCATGGTCAGGCCTTCCTTAGCCAATTCTTTCATGATTTTCAGGACTTCTCCGACCATTTCTGGATCCAGAGCTGAAGTTGGCTCATCGAAAAGGATAGCATCAGGATTCATGGAAAGCGCACGCGCAATGGCAACCCGCTGTTTTTGTCCGCCGGAGAGCTGTTTAGGCTTGGCTTGCCAGTAGAGCTCTCCCATGCCCACCTTTTCCAGATTTTCTTTGGCAATCTTTTCTGCCTTAGCACGCTCTCTTTTGAGTACGGTTGTCTGAGCTACGATGGTATTTTCCAGCACATTGAGATTTTCAAAAAGATTGAAACTTTGGAACACCATACCTAATTTTTCGCGGTAATGAGTCAGATCATAGTTTTCATCCAAGACGTTTTTGCCACGATAGAGAATTTCGCCAGCAGTAGGTGTTTCGAGGAGGTTGATGGAGCGGAGAAAAGTTGATTTTCCGCTACCAGAACTTCCGATAATGGAGATAACTTCGCCCTTGCGGACAGTCAGAGAAATGTCTTTCAAGACTTCATTCTCTCCATAGTATTTTTTGAGATGTTTGATTTCTAAAATTGTTTCGGTCATTGTTTCAATTCTCCCGTCTGCATTTGATTGGCACCTGTTGTGTAATGATCTGTGTCAAATTTCTGCTCGATGAAACGTAAGATTCGAGTGACGGTAAAGGTCAAGACAAAGTAAATGACTGCGATAATGGTGAAGGTTTGGAAATACTGATAAGTCTGAGTTGCAATCGTATTTCCTGAGAAGTAGAGCTCCACCACGGAGATGACATTCAGGACGGATGTATCCTTGATATTGATGACAAATTCATTACCCGTTGCAGGCAAAATGTTGCGGACCACCTGTGGCAGGACAACCTTACGCATGGTTTGGCCGTGGGTCATTCCTAGCGCAGTAGCTGCTTCAAATTGTCCCTTGTCAACGGCAAAGATACCACCGCGGACAATCTCACTCATATAGGCACCGGTATTGATAGAAACGATAAAGATAGCGGCAGCTGTCCGGTCAATCGAAATGCCAAAAGCCTGGGCTGTTCCATAGTAGATGACCATAGACTGTACAATCATTGGTGTACCGCGGAAAACTTCGATATAGATATTCAAGAACCAACCGAATAGTTTTTGTAGGGAAGCTAAAACTTTATTTTTGGAAACTGGTGCTGTCCGGTAAACTCCAATCAGCAAGCCGATCAGGAGACCAGCAACTGTCCCTGTGATGGAAATGAGCAAGGTCAAGCCAGCTCCGCGTACAAACTGTGGCCAGTTCTCTTTCCAAATCTTCAGTACTTGATTGAAGAAGGTATCATCAGCATCGTCCGTATCGGTGTCCACAGGCTGAGTTTTGATCATCTGATCCATCAGCTTCACTTGGTCATCCATTGAGATTTTAGCGATGGCAGCATTGGCTTGGTCAATTCGACTGTCACCTTTACGCATACCGATGGCAATTGAGGCGTCTTCTTCGCTAACATCAAAACCTTGCTTGAATTGGATCATTTTGAACTTAGAATTAGCAGCTTCGGCTGTCAGGGCTTCAGGGCGCTCGGAGATATAGCCGTCAATGACGCCAGATTCCAAAGCTTGGCGCATTTGCGCGAAGTCACCCATAGCTGTTTCTTGCTTGGCTCCAGGCAGCTGGGAAATCAGATTGTAAAGATAAACTCCTTGTTGGGAAGTGATTTTGGCATCTTTGAAGTCTTCGAGAGTCTTGGCTTTGGCGTAGTCACCGTCTTTTCGGACCAGCACAACAGGCTCACTGGTGTAGTAGCTGTCGGAAAAAGCGATTTCTTTTTTACGTTCAGCCGTTGGGCTCATACCGGCGATAATCATATCGATTTTACCAGATGTCAAGGCTGGAATCAGTCCATTCCAAGAAGTCTTTACAACCAGCGGTTCCTTGCCCATTTCCTGAGCAATTTTCTTAGCAATTTGGACATCATAGCCATTGGCATATTGATTTGTTCCTTCGATTTTGACAGCTCCGTTTGAATCATCATCCTGTGTCCAGTTGAAAGGAGCATAGGCCGCTTCCATCCCAATTCGGAGATAGTCATCTGCCTGAGCCACAGTGAGGGTTCCCAGACAGACGAGGAGGGCTGTAAATAAGGTTAAAATGAACTTTTTCATATTCTCTCCTAGTCCTTCTAAAATTGTTTTCTCTATTCTACCGAAAAATACGGCGCTTTTCAATCCCAGTAAGCCCTTACTTAAGAAAAATGCTATAATAGGATAAGTATAAAAAGGATATTGAGTTATGAAAAAGTATTTGTCTGGAATTTTTGTCCTTCTTTTAAGTTTTTTCTTTGTTGGGACGGTGTCGGCTTTGGACTATCAAATCCAGTCCTATCAAGGGGATTTGGAAATCCAAGCTAATAATACAGCAACCTACATAGAGCAGGTGACTTATCATTTTGATGATGATTACAATGGCCAGATTGTTTCGCTGGGCTCTGCTGGTAAAATGCCAGAAGGATTTTCTATCGCTTCGGATCCGACTGTTTCCGTAAAAACCAATGGAATCACAAAGTCTAACTTTGAGCCACAAATCACAGATTTAGGAGATGGTTATGAGGTCAAGATTTACAATGCGGGCCAAGAAGGGGATACGGTCACTGTAACAGTCACCTGGAAGTTGAGTAATCTTCTTTTTCTTCATAAGGATATTGCTGAGCTAAAGTGGACTCCTATCAGTGATTGGGAAGAGAAGATTAAAAGTGTTAGGATTAAGGTTTGGGGCCTAGGAAGCTGGTCTACAACAGAGATGTATGCTCATACAGGCTATTTTGGGCAGCCGACTGTTGTAGAGAGGAATGGCGCCGACTATTGGATTCAGCTCTCTCATTTACCTAGTGGTAAGAAAGTCGAATTGCATGGATACTGGGATCGGCAGGCCCTACATCAGGTTGCCCAGAATCCGACGGAAACAGACTATCTGAAAAAATTTCAAGAAATTGAAGAGAAGATTGCGGCTCAGACCAAGTTTTATCATCGCTCGGGAGAAGTTTATCTGCCTCTCTTTGCCTTGTTTTTGCTGATAGCTTCGGGGATATGTTATCTGATTTTTCGTTCTAAGATTCGACCTAGAAAGAATTTCCCCAAAAACGCTCGACTTTATGAAGCTCCGCAAAATCTCGCCCCGCTGGTCCTAGCGGCTAATATCTTTGCCGTGGATATGGAGGAAGTCGATCCGACAAATGGCGGACGAGCTTGTTTAAAATTTGAAAATCTGGTACAGGCTAGCCTGCTGGATCTGATGGATCGAGGCCATATCCAGCTTTTGGGAGATGCCGATGAGCCGGTGCTGAAGCTAGTTTCTAAAGAATGGCTGTCAGATTTTGAAGGTCAGTTCCTGAAGATGGCTTTTGGGAAAAATAAACAGGTGGCAGTGGCGGATTTGTTTGAAGATTATCAGATTTCAGAAGATCTTTATAAAAATAAAAAAGCAAAAGATGAGGCACAAATCCGCCAAATTGGAAGTAGCATTAAAAATCGTTTTACGGCTAATCTACAGACCTTGTCTGACCAAGTACGCTTGGAGACTCAACGTCTGAACTTGCTGGACCACTATCGCCCATTAAACCGAGAAGAAAAATTATTATTTAGAACAGCGCTGGCTGCCAGTTTTCTTTCCTTTGGGACATCTCTGCTGACTTTCTTGGTCTTTCTGCTGGCTTTAGATGGCATTATCTGGTCTTCTATTCCACTGGGCGGCCTTGCTTTTCTTACGGGTTCTCTGCTGATAAAAGACCTGCAGATCTATCGGCGTGATGGTATTTTAAGTGAAGAAGGAGCCTACGATTTTTATCTCTGGAAGAGCTTTGCCAATATGCTGCGTGACATTGCTCACCTAGATAAGACAGAGGTGGAGGGAATCATTCTGTGGAACCGTCTCTTGGTCTATGCTACGCTCTTTGGTTATGCGGATCGTGTCAGCCGCGTGATGAAGCTGCGCCAGATTTCCTTGGGAAATGCTTCGATGGATGGCTATGTCCAATATAATCTGCACCCTCTTTTCTATGCAAGTTCCCATAGTTTTTCAAATTATGGTCATGTTGCTTCAACGGCCAGTCATTTCTCTGTTTCATCGGGAGGTAGTGGTGGCGGTGGCTTCTCTGGCGGAGGCGGAGGCGGAGGTGGTGGAGCCTTTTGATAAAAAGCTAGCGAAAGGCCCTGGGAGAACTTCCCCTCTCCCCCAATATATGGTATAATAAGTGCTAAAGTTGTTTTAGGAGTTAGATATGTTTATCGTTGAAATATTGAAATCCATCATTTATGGAATTGTTGAGGGAATTACGGAGTGGCTGCCGATTTCGAGCACTGGCCACTTGATTCTGATTCAAGATTTTATCAAGTATAAAAATGAAAATCCAGCCTTCATGGAGATGTTCAATGTGGTTATCCAGCTGGGAGCTATTTTGGCTGTTGTTGTGATTTATTTTGATAAGCTGAATCCTTTTAAGCCTGGTAAAACTGCGCGGGAAATTCGTCGCACGTGGCAGTTGTGGGCTAAGGTAGTGGTAGCAGCTTTCCCTGCAGCTTTTATTGGCCTTTTCCTAGATGACTGGTTTGAAGCGCATTTTTATAATCTAGTATCCGTTGCGATTATGCTGATTGTCTATGGAGCAGCCTTTATCTATCTGGAGCGGCGGGAGCAAGAAGCACCAACTGTGACAGAGTTGAGTAAGCTTCCCTATCAAACAGCCCTTTATATCGGCCTTTTCCAAGTTTTATCCCTCTTTCCAGGGACGAGCCGCTCAGGTGCGACGATTGTCGGCGGTCTTTTAAATGGTGTCAGCCGGCCCGTTGTGACAGAGTTTACCTTCTATCTGGGAATTCCGATTATGTTTGGTGCCAGCGGCCTGAAAATCCTTAAATTCATCATCAAGGGTAATGCTTTAGGCTGGGATCAGTTCTTCCTTTTGCTAGTAGCGATGGGAGTGGCTTTCGGAGTCAGTTTAGTCGTGATTCGTTTTCTGACAGACTATGTCAAGAAGCATGATTTTACTATTTTTGGTAAATATCGGATTGGATTAGGAGCTTTGTTGATAGTTTATGCTCTTATCAAGGCGATTATTGGATAATCATGGGTTGGGATATTTCCCGACCTTTTCTTTGTGAAGTTTGCTAGCTATTTTTTGAAATAAGTGCGAAATTTTAGTATAATAGAAAGACTATGAAAGTATGAGGTAGCGACATGGAAATGAAACAGATTAGTGATTCGACGATTAAAATCACCATCCAATTAGAAGACTTAGAAGAACGTGGTATGGAAATGGCGGATTTTCTAGTCCCTCAAGAAAAAACAGAGGAATTTTTCTATACCATCTTAGATGAGCTAGAAATGCCTGAAAGTTTCCTTGACAGTGGTATGTTGAGTTTTCGGGTGACGCCTAAGCCAGATAAGGTAGATGTTTTTGTCACCAAGTCTAAATTGGATAAAAACTTGAATTTTGAAGACTTGACCGATTTGCCTGACATGGCGGAATTATCCCAGATGTCTCCGGATGAATTTTTAAAGACCTTAGAAAAAAGCATTTTTGATAAGAGTAAGGAAGACTTAGAAGCGATTAAATCCTTGGAGGCTGTAGAGACTGAGCAAGAGACGGTTTCTGACGATGTAAGAGAGGAATCTCAATCGGAAAATACTGACCGGTATATCTATTACATCTTGCGTTTTGCAGACTTAAACGGTGCTGTCTCTTTTGCTAAAACAGTAGATTATCAAATAGACCTCTCAGAATTGTATAAATATGATTCAGCATACTATTTAACGATTTTGGTAGATGTGGAAGGTTTCCCAGAGCGCTATCCAGCTTGGCTTTTGGCCAAGATGCGTGAATTTGCGGAAGACTCAGCTATCACGCGTGCGGTCTTACAAGAGCATGGCTATCTGTTATTAGTGACAGATGCGATTTCCAGTCTGCAAAAGGTTGAATGCCTATGATTACTTTTCCCTTAAAGTTTATTTTGGTTTTGCTGGGAACCTTCTTTATTGGAGTCATTCTGACTCCGTTAGTTCGGCTGTTAGCCTTCAAGATAGGAGCGGTGGATTATCCAAATGCCCGGCGGATTAACAAAAAACCCATGCCTAGTAGTGGCGGCCTAGCCATCGTTATTGCTTTTACTGTCTCCACCCTTGTTTTTATGCCTCAGATTGTTCAAGTTCAGCTTTTGGCACAAAGTTACCTTGAATATGTTTGGCCGGTTGTTTTAGGCGGACTGATTATTGCTGCTACGGGCTTGATTGATGATGTTAGAGAGCTATCTCCAGCCCTAAAAATGAGTGGTATTGTTTTAGCGGCTAGTTTAATATGGTTCCTGACAGACTTTCGCTTGGATGATTTCAAGATTCCTTTTGGAGGACCTTTCCTTCATTTTGCTCCTTGGTTGTCTTATATTTTGACAGTGATTTGGATTATTTCCATTACCAATGCAGTCAATCTGATTGATGGTTTGGATGGTTTAGTCAGCGGAGTTTCCATTATTTCTTTGGTGACCATGGGAATTGTTTCCTATTTCTTTCTTCCTGGCCACCATCTCTTTCTAACTTTGACAATTTTTGTTTTGGTGATGTCTATCGCTGGATTCTTTCCTTACAACTACCACCCAGCTATTATTTACTTAGGTGATACGGGTGCCCTTTTTATAGGATTTATGATAGCTGTCTTGTCCTTACAGGGGCTGAAAAATGCGACAGCTGTTGCGGTAGTAACTCCCATGATTATTTTAGGAGTGCCGATTACCGATACTTTTTTAGCGATCATTCGCCGAACTCTATCGGGACAAAAGTTTTATACTCCGGATAAGCATCACCTTCATCACAGACTTTTATCACTAGGATTGACTCATAGAGGAACTGTTTTAGTCATTTATGGCATTTCAATGATTTTTGCTATGATTTCTCTCTTGCTCAATGTATCGAGCCGTATTGGTGGAGTTTTACTCATACTTGGCTTGTTTTGGGGTGTAGAATTGCTAGCAGAATTGGTTGGTGTTTTAGGGCCAAACCGTACCCCTCTCCTAAACATTATGCGTTTTATAGGTAATTCTTCCTACCGTGAAGAGGTTCGTCGCAAGTGGCAGGAAAAACATCGCCAATAAGAGCTGCTCTAAACAAAATAAAAGCCTTTCAGGCTTTTTTTTGGTATACTAAAAAGAGTATAAAACAGCATGCTTAATGAAAATCAGCGTTGAGGATCTTCATCTTAAAAAATGCCGAAAATTAGCTTTTCTGATGAAATTTGGAGTTGGAAAATCAAATATCTGAAAGAAAGTATTGAACAGCTGGTCTTCAAAAAGTATGAAAAAGGAAAGGAAAACAATCATGTCTGTATTGGAAATCAAAGACCTTCATGTTGAAATTGAAGGGAAGAAAATTCTTAAGGGAGTCAACTTGACCCTGAAAACAGGAGAAGTTGCAGCCATCATGGGACCAAATGGAACAGGGAAGTCTACACTGTCTGCAGCCATCATGGGCAACCCTAACTATGAAGTGACTCAAGGAGAGGTGCTTTTTGATGGGGTCAATATCTTGGAACTGGAAGTAGACGAGCGTGCTCGTATGGGACTCTTCCTCGCTATGCAGTACCCTAGTGAGATTCCTGGTATTACCAATGCAGAGTTTCTCCGTGCAGCTATGAATGCGAGCAAGGAAGACGATGAAAAAATCTCTGTCCGTGATTTCATCACGAAACTAGATGAAAAGATGGAACTGCTCAACATGAAAGAAGAAATGGCTGAGCGCTACCTCAATGAAGGTTTTTCAGGCGGGGAAAAGAAACGCAATGAAATTCTGCAGTTGCTCATGCTAGAGCCAACTTTTGCACTCTTGGATGAGATTGACTCGGGTCTAGATATTGATGCCCTCAAGGTCGTTTCTAAAGGGGTCAACGCTATGCGCGGTAAAGGTTTTGGGGCTATGATTATCACCCACTACCAACGCCTGCTCAACTATATCACTCCAGATGTAGTTCATGTCATGATGGATGGTAGAGTCGTTCTTTCTGGCGGTCCAGAATTGGCAATCCGCTTGGAGAAAGAAGGCTATGCTAAGTTGGCTGAAGAGTTGGGCTTCAACTACACTGAGGAAGCTTAGTCAAACATTCTTTTGACTTTGATAAAAGATAGGAGAATGACATGACGAAAGAATTAATTCACGAATTTTCACAGCTTCACGCAGAACCAGTATGGTTGGCAAATCTCCGTCAGCAGGCTTTTGACAAGATGGACCAACTGGATTTGCCAGTTATTGAGCGGGTTAAATTTCACCGCTGGAATCTGGGAGACGGACGGATTTCTGATAGCGAGCCTTTGACCAGTGTGCCAGATTTTACGGCTCTCGGAGACAATCTCAAGTTTATCCAAATGGGAACTCAAACTGTCCTTGAGCAGCTGCCAGCAGATTTGGCAGAGCAAGGTGTGGTCTTCACTGATTTCCACTCTGCTTTGGAGGAGATTCCACAGCTGGTGGAGAAGCATTTCATGTCCGCAGTCAAGTATGATGAGGACAAATTAGCGGCTTACCATACGGCCTATTTCAACAGCGGTGCGGTGCTTTATGTGCCGGATAATGTTGAGATTGACCAGCCGATTGAAGGAATTTTTTATCAGGACAGCGAAAGCGATGTTCCTTTTAACAAGCATATTTTGATTATCGCGGGCAAGCATGCCAAGGTCAACTATCTGGAACGTTTAGAAACTTATGGCGAAGGGGCTGTTCCAGCAACAGCCAATATCACAGTAGAAGTCATTGCTCAGGCTGGAGCTCAGATTAAGTTTTCAGCCATTGACCGTCTAGGCGAAAATGTAACAGCCTATATCAGCCGCCGTAGCAAGCTGGATAATGATGCCATGATTGACTGGGCCATTGGCGTTATGAACGAAGGCAATGTCGTAGCTGACTTTGATAGCGACCTCTATGGCAAGGGCAGCCATGCGGATATGAAAGTGGTGGCTCTCTCTAGCGGTAAGCAGGTTCAGGGAATTGACACCCGCGTAACTAACTATGGCTGCAACTCCATTGGAAATATCCTACAGCACGGGGTTATTCTGGAAAAAGGAACCTTGACCTTCAATGGTATCGGTCATATTATCAAAGGTGCTAAGGGCGCAGATGCCCAGCAGGAAAGCCGGGTTCTCATGCTGTCTGACCAAGCTCGCTCAGATGCTAATCCCATCCTCTTGATTGATGAGAATGATGTGACAGCTGGTCACGCGGCCTCTATCGGTCAGGTAGATCCAGAAGATATGTACTACCTCATGAGTCGGGGGCTGGATAAGGCGACGGCTGAACGCTTGGTCGTGCGTGGCTTCTTAGGCTCAGTGATTGTAGAAATCCCTGTCAAGGAAGTCCGCGATGAAATGATTGAAAATATCGATATTATTCTCGCAAAAAGATAAAAAGCTGGGCCTTGTCCCATGTAAGTAGATAGGAGTCTTCATGTCTGGATTTAATGCAGAAGCAATCAAGCAAGATTTTCCCATTTTGGACCAAATTGTCAATGATGAGCCTTTGGTTTATTTGGACAATGCGGCGACAACTCAGAAACCCAAGCAGGTGCTGGCGGCTATCGAAAACTACTATCTTAGAGACAATGCCAACGTCCACCGCGGTGTGCATACGCTAGCTGAACGGGCGACGGCGGCTTATGAAGCAGCCAGGGAAAGAGTTCGTTCTTTTATCAATGCAGCTTCTAGCAAAGAAATTCTCTTTACTCGGGGAACCACGACAGGACTCAATTGGGTGGCTCAGTTTGCGGCTGAAAGGCTGCAGCCTGGTGATGAAGTGCTGATTTCTATCATGGAGCACCATTCTAATGTCATTCCCTGGCAGGAAGCTTGTAGGAAGACTGGAGCCAAGTTGGTCTATGTCTATCTCAAGGACGGTGCTCTGGATATGGAAGATTTCTGTGCCAAGCTCAATGAGCGGACCAAGTTTGTCTCTCTGGCTCATGCTTCCAATGTCCTCGGTGTCATCAATCCCATCAAGGAGATTGCCCAGCTGGTTCATCAGCAAGGAGCAATTTTGGTGGTGGATGGGGCTCAATCCATTCCGCACATGAAGATTGATGTGCAGGATTTGGATGTGGACTTCTTCGCCTTTTCGGGGCATAAGATGGCCGGACCTACTGGCATAGGGGTTCTCTATGGCAAGGAAGAGCTGCTGGAGCAGATGTCGCCTGTTGAGTTCGGCGGCGAAATGATTGATTTTGTCTATGAGCAGGAAGCGACTTGGAAGGAGCTGCCTTGGAAGTTTGAGGCGGGAACGCCGAATATGGCAGGAGCAATCGGTCTTGCGGCGGCCATTGATTATTTGGAAGACTTGGGTATGGATGCCATTGCCCAGCATGAGCAGGACCTGATTGCCTACGTATTTCCTAAGTTGCAGGCTGTGGAAGGATTGACCATTTATGGCTCGCAGGATTTGGCTCAGCGTTCAGGCGTGATTGCCTTTAACCTGGATGGTCTTCATCCGCATGATGTCGCTACGGCTCTGGACTACGAAGGAGTAGCTGTTCGGGCGGGTCACCATTGTGCTCAGCCCCTGCTCACCTATCTGCAGGTGCCAGCGACTGTGCGAGCCAGCTTTTATGTCTACAATACCTATGCGGATTGCGATAAGTTGGTAGATGCTTTAGAAAAGACAAAGGAGTTTTTCAATGGCGCTTTCTAAGTTAGACAGTCTTTACAAGGCGGTTGTGACCGACCACTCGGCTAACCCTCATCATCATGGGAAGCTGGAAGATGTGGAGCAGGTAGTCCTCAATAACCCAACCTGTGGTGATGTTATCAGCCTGTCTGTCAAGTTTAATGCTGAAAACCAGATTGAGGATATTGCCTTTGTGAATTCCGGCTGTACCATTTCAACGGCTTCGGCCAGCATGATGACAGATACGGTTCTGGGCAAGACAAAAGAGCAGGCACTGGAATTAGCAGAAGTCTTTTCGCAGATGGTTCAGGGCCAAGAAGACAGTCGCCAGAAAGAATTGGGAGATGGAGCCTTTTTAGCAGGCGTTGCCAAGTTCCCGCAGCGGATTAAGTGTGCGACCTTGGGTTGGAATGCCCTCAAGCGAGCAATTGAAGAAGATAAAAAGTAAGAATGTGAAAGGAAATTATGTCAGAAGAAAGAGTAGAACCAAAACCGATTGATCTCGGTGAGTACAAGTTTGGTTTCCATGACGATGTTGAACCTGTTATCTCGACAGGAAAAGGGCTGAATGAAGCAGTTATACGTGAGCTTTCTGCAGCTAAGGATGAACCAGAATGGATGCTGGATTTCCGCCTCAAATCCTATGAGGCTTTCAAGAAGATGCCTATGCAGTCTTGGGGGCCAGATCTGTCAGAAATTAATTTTGATGACTTGATTTATTATCAAAAGGCCTCTGATAAGCCAGCTAGAAGCTGGGATGAAGTGCCTGAGAAGATTAAGGAAACCTTTGAGCGGATTGGGATTCCAGAAGCAGAGCGAGCTTACCTAGCTGGTGCAGCTGCCCAGTATGAGTCCGAAGTGGTCTACCACAATATGAAGGAAGAGTTCCAAAAGCTAGGAATCGTTTTTACAGATACCGACTCAGCTCTTAAGGAATACCCAGAGCTTTTCAAGCAGTATTTTGCTAAGCTGGTCCCTCCAACAGATAACAAGCTAGCAGCTCTCAACTCCGCTGTCTGGTCTGGTGGTACTTTCATCTATGTGCCAAAAGGTGTCAAGGTAGATGTTCCCTTGCAGACTTATTTCCGGATTAACAATGAAAATTCTGGTCAGTTTGAGCGGACTTTGATTATCGTCGATGAGGGAGCAAGTGTCCATTATGTTGAGGGATGTACAGCTCCGACTTATTCCAGCAATAGCTTGCATGCGGCAATTGTCGAAATTTTTGCCCTTGATGGTGCCTATATGCGCTACACCACTATTCAAAACTGGTCTGACAATGTCTACAATCTTGTGACTAAACGGGCGCGGGCCATGAAAGATGCGACAGTTGAGTGGATTGACGGGAACCTTGGTGCGAAAACAACTATGAAGTATCCATCTGTCTATCTGGACGGACCTGGAGCGCGCGGAACAATGTTGTCTATTGCCTTTGCCAATACCAATCAGCACCAAGATACAGGGGCTAAGATGATTCACAATGCTCCGCATACCAGCTCTTCTATCGTGTCTAAGTCTATTGCTAAGGGCGGAGGTAAAGTGGACTACCGCGGTCAAGTGACCTTTGGAAAGAATTCACAGAAATCCGTCAGCCATATTGAGTGTGATACGATTATCATGGATGATATTTCGGCATCAGATACCATTCCCTTTAATGAAATTCATAACTCTCAAGTGGCTCTGGAGCATGAGGCCAAGGTTTCTAAGATTTCAGAAGAGCAGCTTTATTATCTTATGAGTCGTGGTCTGTCTGAATCTGAAGCTACCGAAATGATTGTCATGGGCTTTGTCGAGCCATTCACCAAAGAACTGCCTATGGAATACGCTGTTGAGCTTAACCGCCTTATCAGCTATGAAATGGAAGGATCAGTTGGGTAAAAAGGTCGAGGAACCTTTTAAATCGATAGCCGGATACTCGTATTGCGAGTTAATCTTCAAAGATATTTTCTAGTTTGTGTTAAACATCCATAAACTATACAAATAACCGCGAATCATTTGATTCGCGGTTATTCTTTATAATTTTTCGTTTACGAAACGGACAAAGTCATTCCACCAGACTTTAAAAAAGATGGCTTTTTCAACTTTTTTTCCTGTTACCATCGAGATGGAGGGGGGTTATTTTCTAAATAGCCTTGTCCGATAGGCTCAGGGTCTATATAGGTCAATGTACCAATCTCAGTGCCCTTTTTCATAGGTGCTTGAAACTCTGGGTGTTCAGCAGAAAATTTCAGTTTTGCTTCAGCTTGGTTACCGATTCGCTCTATAATAACGAAGTCCTCGCTTGCGACGGCAACTTCAGTATTCTGCTTTCCATCCTTTATGTTTACTTGGGAACTCTTATAAGCTTCTCCCTTTTGCACAAGCACGGTTTGGACGAAATTTTGAGAGACGTAACTCATCAGGCTGGAAGTAAGGCTGAATCGTATATAGGGATCATTGGCTTCCTGTTCAATCCCTAAAACAACTGTAATGAGTCGAACCCCTTTTTCTGTAGTGGTAGCTACAAATGAAGCCCCACCCTTTTTAGAACCTCCTGTTTTTAACCCATCTACTCCAGAGCGAAAACTAGGCAGCCCTTCAAGCATAAGATTATAATTTCCTAGCTCGATTCCTGCAAAATTTCCCTTAGGTTTAGAGGTGATATCAATAATTTGAGGGTAGTCTTTTAGTAGGTGATAGGTAACCACAGCAAGTGCATAAGCGCTGAATTTATTTTCGGTGTCTTTGTCTTTTTTGTCTTTGGATTTTTTTTCACTTGTTTCGGTTGATTCAGCGGATTCAGTTGAATCTTCTGTGTTATTTTCATCAATTGTTCCGTCCAGCAATCGGGTATCGGTGCCTGTCGCATTTAAAATGGTAGCATCGGTGATCTTCCATTCTTTTAGTTTGTCTTTCATCATTTTGACAAAGTTTTCTTCACTTCCAGCAACTTTTTCTGCTAAAGCGATTGTAGCACTGTTGGCACTGACTAGTAGGGATGCTTCCAGCAATTCCTCGACTGTGTAGCGGCGGGCCTCAAGAGGTAGGGTCGTAATATAGGGATTTNTCAAGGCTCAATTTCCCTTCTGAAATCGCTTCGTAAACTAAATAAGCTGTCAAAAGGTGAGTAATTGATCCGACTTCGATTGGAGTTGTCGAGTTTTTTTCGTATAATATTTTTCCAGAGGAAGCATCGACAGCGATGGCACTCTTAGCAGCGAGGTCATATTCATCTGCTTTTACAGTTGCTGCTCCCATACCAATGATTAGGAATAAAATCAATAATAATTTTTTCATTTCTTTCCCCTAACGTAAGATTAATTCCATTGTATCATAAAAAATGCTCTTGTATGAGAAATGATTTTTAAAAAGATTGCGACGATTTATTATTTATGAAACAAATCGTATTTTTATAAAAGAAGACGAGAAATTCAAATTTTTTTCTAACAATCTCTTGATTTCAACTCTAAAAAGGCTTGATAGGAAAAATAAATTTGCTAATTCCCTAGATTACTCTTTGTTTTTGGTTGAAAATAATGTATAATAATACAAAATACTTGAGAAGGAGATTTGCTCATGAAAAAATCTAAATGGTTGGCAATCACTGGCCTAGTTGCTGCATCAGCGCTCTTTTTAGGAGCCTGTGGTAATTCTGGTGCCAGCTCAGCAAAGACATATTCCTATGTCTATAGTACAGATCCAGATACATTGGACTATGTGAACTCCAATCGTGCTTCTACATCTGATATTATTGCCAATTTGGTAGACGGTCTTTTAGAAAACGATCAGTATGGGAATATCGTACCATCGTTGGCTGAGGACTGGACTGTGTCTAAAGACGGCTTGACTTATACTTATAAGTTGCGTAAGGATGCTAAATGGTACACAGCAGATGGTGAAGAATACGCTGATGTCAAAGCTCAGGACTTTGTAACGGGGCTCAAGCACGCTGCAGATGAGAAATCAGAAGCATTGCCAATTGTGCAAACTTCCATCAAGGGCTTAGACGCTTATATCAAAGGGGAAAATAATGACTTCTCTACTGTAGGTGTCAAAGCAATCGATGATCATACCGTAGAATATACCTTGAACCAGCCAGAAAGCTACTGGAATTCTAAGACGACGATGGGGATTCTCTTCCCAATCAACGAAGACTTCCTCAATAAAGAAGGCAAAGACTTTGGTACGGTGCGTCCTTCAGGTATCCTCTACAATGGCCCATATATCTTAAAGGCTTACACTTCCAAGTCTGTTATTGAATATTCTAAAAACCAAAACTATTGGGATAAGGATAACGTGAAGATCGAAGATGTCAAGCTGACTTACTATGATGGTTCTGACCAAGAATCATTGGTGCGCAACTTCACAGACGGTGCCTATACTCAGGCTCGCCTCTATCCAACCAGCTCCAATTATGCCTCAGTAGAAAAGAAATATAAAGACAATATCATCTTTTCTCCACAAAATTCAACTAGCTATTTCTATAGCTTTAACCTAAATCGTCAGGCATATAACCACACTTCTAAGACAGATGCACAAAAAGCTGCCAGCAAAGAAGCGATTCAAAACAAAGATTTCCGTCAGGCAATCAATTTTGCTTTTGACCGTACATCATTTGGCGCACAGATGAATGGAAATGACGGTGCAACTAAGATTATCAGAACACTGCTAGTGCCTCCTGGTTTTGTGCAAGTGGATGGCAAGGACTTCTCAGATGTCGTTGAAGCACAGCTGACTTCTTACGGTGATGAATGGAAAGGGGTCAAACTAGCTGATGGGCAGGATAGTATTTACAATCCAGACAAGGCTAAGGCAGAATTTGCTAAAGCTAAGGAAACCTTGCAAGCCCAAGGAGTTGAATTCCCAATTCACCTAGATGTACCAGTCGACCAGACAGATAAAATCATGGTGCAGCGGACCAATTCCTTCAAACAATCTGTCGAAGCATCTCTTGGCCAAGAAAATGTTGTGATCGATGTGCACCAGATGTCAACAGATGATTTTGATAACTCAACTTATTTCGCTGAAACAGCTGCTCAAAAAGACTACGATCTAAACATGTCTGGCTGGTCAGCAGATTACCAAGATCCATCTACTTATCTCAATATCTTTAACCCAGAAACAGGGGATATCTTGGATAATATTGGTCTGACAAAAGGTCAAAGTCAAGATATTGCTTCTAAAGTTGGCTTGAATGAGTACAAGACCCTTTTGGATCAAGCGGATGCAGAAAAGCAAGATACCAATGCTCGTTACACCAAATATGCAGCTGCTCAAGCTTGGTTGACCGACAGCTCAGTTGTGATTCCATCCATCTCTGGCGGTGGTTCTCCAATGGTTCAAAAAGTTGTGCCGTTTACTAAAGCTTACTCTTATGTAGGTATTAAAGGGGATATCTATGTATTTAAGGGAATGGAGCTTCAAGATAAGATCTTGACGGTAACAGATTATCAAAAAGCTTTGGAAAAATGGGAAAAAGAAAAAGAAGAATCTAATCTTAAAGCCCAAAAAGAATTAGAAAACCATGTGAAATAAAGCCTCCAGAATCTCATCATTCGCAATGCAATGATGAGGTTCTTTTTGTGGCAATAGAGAAAGTGAACTCAACGCATTTGGCATGAATGTTCAGAAAATTAAGTTTACTTTTGAATTTAGATATGATATAATCTTAAATAAATCTAAAAAACACTCACTAAAGGAGAGCGATTATGCGTAAAAGTAGAGTTCTGGCATTAGCTGGAGTAAGTCTTCTTGCAGTAGGAGTCTTGGCTGCTTGTTCAAGTTCAAATTCATCAAAAGGTGCATCAACTGCCTATAACTATGTATATACTGCGGACCCAGAAACACTGGATTATGTGACATCTGGTAAAGCATCTACAGCTGACTTCGTGACAAATGGCGTGGACGGTCTGCTAGAAAATGACCAGTATGGAAACTTTGTTCCTTCTGTTGCTGAATCATGGACTGTGTCTAAAGATGGCTTGACTTATACTTATAAAATCCGTAAAGATGCTAAATGGTATACTTCAGAAGGAGAAGAATACGCAAATGTGACAGCTCAGGACTTTGTGACTGGTTTGAAACACGCTGCTGATAAGAAATCTGAAGCTCTTTATCTCGTTCAACAATCTGTAAAAGGTTTGGATGACTATGTGAATGGCAAAACAACGGACTTCTCTACTGTTGGAGTCAAAGCAGTTGACGATCATACCCTTCAATATACTCTTAATCAACCTGAACCACAGTGGAATTCAAAAACAACGTCACAAATCATGTGGCCAATTAATGAAGAATTCCTGACAAAACAAGGTGATAAATTTGGTCAATCAACTGACCCAACTTCTATTCTCTATAACGGACCATTCTTGATGAAGTCTGTCACGGCTAAGTCAGCAGTTGAGTACCAAAAGAACGAAAACTACTGGGATAAGGAAAATGTCCATATCGATACCATCAAATTGTCTTATTTTGATGGACAGGACCAAGATTCTTTAGCTCGCAGTTTCAAAGACAGTGTCTATACAGTAGCACGTCTCTATCCGACCAGCTCAAACTATGCAGGTGTGGAAAAAGAATTCAAAGACAATATCTTCTTCACGCCACCAAGTGCTGGTGTAGCAGTTATGGGTGTCAATATTGACCGTCAAAGCTACAACCATACTAGCAAGACATCAGATGCGCAGAAAGCTGCTACCAAGAAAGCTATCCTCAATAAAGACTTCCGTCAAGCCTTGAACTTTGCCATCGACCGTACATCATACTCAGCACAAATCAATGGTGAAGAGGGTGCTCCTTATGCCGTCCGCAATACTTATGTACCACCTACATTTGTCCAAGTCGGAGAAAAATCCTTTGGTGATGTTGTTGAAGAAAAAGTTGCAGCCTTGGGGGATGAGTGGAAAGGTGTTAACTTAGACGACGGCCAAGATGGTCTCTTTAATGCTGAGAAGGCAAAAGCAGAGTTTGCAAAAGCAAAAGCTGCCCTGCAAGCAGAGGGAGTAGAATTCCCAATCCATCTGGATCTTCCAGTGGCTCAGACTTCTAAACCAATGGTTAACCGTGCGCAGTCACTCAAACAATCTGTTGAAAAGACTTTGGGAGCTGAGAATGTTGTTGTAGATATTCAACAAATGTCAGAAGATGATCTCTATAACATTACTTACTACGCGCCAAATGCTGCTGGCGAAGACTGGGATATCTCAACGGCAGTTGGTTGGAATCCTGACTATCAAGATCCATCAACTTATTTGGACATTTTGAAAACTACAGCAGCTGAAACGACAAAGACCTACCTTGGTTTTGAAGGAGCTGACAATGCGGCAGCTAAACAAGTCGGTATGGAAGAATTTGACCGCTTGGTGGATGAAGCCGGCAAAGAAACATCAGATGTTGCAACTCGCTACGAAAAATATGCAGCAGCTCAAGCATGGCTGACAGATAATTCTCTGGTTGTTCCGTTGATGGCAAATCCTGGAGCAGCACCATTCCTATCACGTGTTGAGCCATTCTCTGGTGCCTATGCGCAAACTGGTAACAAGACGTCTTCCACATACTTTAAGTATATGAAACTGAAGTCAGATGCTGTTACTAAGAAAGACTATGATTCAGCTCGTGAAAAATGGCTGAAAGAAAAAGAAGAGTCAAATGCGAAAGCACAAAAAGATCTCGAAAGTCATGTAGAATAAATCGTTCACTAGAACTTTCTCTGATAGCGAGAGAAAGTTCTTTTGAAATTTAAAGGAAACGATAAATGAAAAAATACATTTTAATGCGTATTTTACGCTCAATCGTGTCGATTTTCTTGGTAACGACCCTGACCTATACCATCATCTATACCATGGTTCCAAGAAGGTTGATTTTTAGACAAGACCCCAATTATAACAAGATAGCTACCACGAAAGATAAGAAGGCAAACTATGAAAATACCATCTTTGAACGCATGGGCTATGTTGATTATTACGATACTAAGGAATTACAAGAAAAAGCAAGTAAAGAGAATCCAGCAGTTACTACTGAAGGAACAGATGCAAACAAAAAGATTTACGAAGACTATATTGCAAAAATTGGAAATGGTTGGAAACTGTATCAATTCTCTGAAAGTAAGGAATTTTATGCAGTACGTGAAGTTCCAGTTTATGAACGCGTATTTGAATTTTATGCTAATCTGATCCAAATTGATCATCCTAATGTTGTTCAAGATAAAGACAATCCAAATCTAGAACGTTATATTCGCTTTGAAAATGACCCAGCAGTAGGCTGGTCTGTAGTTGGTTCAGGTACGAAACATAAATACCTGCTCTACTTCAACGGACAATTCCCATATATTCACCAGAATTTCATTACTTTTAATTTAGGAAATTCTTATCCTACCTATGCTAATATTCCTGTGCTTCAGGTTATCACACAAGGTCAAGGACAAACAAAATCTTCCGAGGTTCAATTTCCAACAGGTAAGAAAACTTCATCCGTTAATATCTATTCTCGGACGTATAAAACACCGAGCAAAGCGGATTCACAAGATATTGCGAAATACGGTGAAGGTGATGCCTATACAGCGACTCAAAGTAACTATCAAAATCCATCAATGATTGTCAGCTCGGCGATTATCGGTCTGATTGGTGTGGCGATTTCTTATTTGATTGCTGTTCCGCTTGGTTCTTATATGGCGCGCTTGAAAAACACTTGGTTTGACAGTATATCTACTGGGGGCCTGACTTTCATGATGTCACTGCCAACCATCGCGCTTGTTTACATTGTTCGCTTAGCTGGTTCTACGGTCGGTCTTCCTGATTCCTTCCCTATTTTGGGAGCAAGCGATTGGCGCTCTTATGTTCTTCCAGCTGTTATCCTTGGTCTTTTGAGTGCACCATGGACTGCGGTCTGGATCCGTCGCTATATGATTGACTTGCAGTCTCAAGACTTTGTTCGTTTTGCGCGTGCCAAAGGTCTTTCTGAAAAAGAAATTTCTAACAAACATATTTTCAAAAATGCTATGGTACCATTGGTATCTAGTATTCCAGCTTCTATCGTTGGTGTCATTGCAGGTGCTACCCTGACGGAAACAGTCTTTGCCTTTCCTGGTATGGGGAAAATGTTGATTGACTCCGTTAAAGCATCTAATAACTCCATGGTAGTTGGTCTCGTATTTATTTTTACATGTCTTTCAATCTTTGCCCTCTTATTAGGTGATATCTTGATGACAGTACTTGACCCACGTATTAAATTAACATCTAAAGGAGGTAAATAATGGCTACAATTGATAAAAGTAAATTCCAATTTGTCAAACGTGACGATTTTGCCTCTGAAACGATTGATGCACCGGCTTATTCATATTGGCGCTCAGTTATGCGTCAATTCCTTAAGAAGAAATCAACGATTGTGATGCTAGGCATTCTGATAGCCATTGTTCTGATGAGTTTCATTTATCCAATGTTTTCAGATTTCGATTTCAATGATGTGAGCAAGGTAAATGACTTTAGCATGCGTTATATCAAGCCCAGCGGGGAGTACTGGTTCGGTACAGACAGCAATGGTAAATCTTTGTTTGACGGAGTTTGGTTTGGTGCGCGGAATTCCATCCTGATTTCTATTATCGCAACAGTTATCAATTTAATTATCGGAATTATCGTCGGTGCTATCTGGGGAATTTCCAAAGCAGTTGACCGTGTCATGATGGAAGTCTACAATATCATTTCAAATATTCCAGCTCTCCTGATTGTTATCGTCCTGACCTACTCAATTGGTGCCGGTTTCTGGAACTTAATCTTCGCTATGACTATCACTGGTTGGGTAGGGATTGCTTATACAATTCGTATTCAGATTATGCGTTACCGTGATTTGGAGTACAATTTGGCTTCCCGGACTTTGGGAACACCAACTCTTAAAATTGTTACCAAGAATATCATGCCACAGTTGGTGTCTGTTATCGTGACCACGACTTCTCAAATGCTTCCAAGCTTTATCTCTTACGAAGCCTTCTTGTCTTTCTTTGGACTGGGACTTCCTGTAACAGTACCAAGTTTGGGACGCTTGATTTCTGACTATTCACAAAACGTAACCACCAATGCTTACCTTTTCTGGATTCCATTGACAACATTGATTTTGGTATCCCTGACCTTCTTCGTAGTTGGTCAAAACTTAGCCGACGCAAGTGATCCACGGACACATAGATAGGAGTAGACATGACAAAAAATAAAAATGTAATATTGACTGCTCGCGATATTGTCGTGGAATTTGACGTTCGTGACAGAGTATTGACAGCCATTCGAGGCGTTTCCCTTGATTTGGTTGAAGGGGAAGTTCTTGCCCTAGTTGGTGAATCTGGCTCAGGTAAATCTGTTTTGACAAAAACATTTACTGGAATGTTAGAAGAAAACGGCCGTGTAGCACAAGGAACCATTGATTATAGAGGAACCGATTTAACGTCCCTAAAGAGCAATAAAGATTGGGAATCCATCCGTGGTGCTAAAATCGCGACTATTTTCCAAGATCCTATGACTAGTTTGGATCCGATCAATACAATCGGAAGTCAGATCACAGAAGTCATCGTCAAACACCAAGGAAAAACAAGTAAAGAAGCCAAAGAAATGGCTATCGACTACATGACGAAAGTTGGGATTCCGGATGCTGAAAAACGTTTTGAAGAATATCCGTTTCAATATTCTGGCGGGATGCGTCAACGGATTGTTATCGCTATCGCTTTAGCTTGCCGTCCAGATATTCTAATCTGTGATGAGCCTACAACGGCTCTGGACGTGACTATTCAAGCGCAGATCATTGACCTGCTAAAATCACTTCAGCAAGAGTATCATTTTACAACCATCTTTATCACTCACGACCTTGGTGTTGTGGCAAGTATTGCAGATAAAGTTGCGGTTATGTATGCTGGGGAAATCGTTGAGTACGGAATGGTCGAAGAAGTCTTCTATGATCCAAAACATCCTTACACATGGAGCCTGCTCTCAAGCTTACCACAATTAGCTTCAGCAGATGGGGAACTTTATTCCATTCCAGGTACCCCTCCATCTCTTTATTCAACCATTAAAGGTGATGCATTTGCCTTGCGTTCTGATTATGCAATGGAGATTGATTTTGAGGAACAGGCACCTGCGTTCAAAGTATCAGAGACCCACTGGGCCAAGACTTGGCTCTTGCATGAGAATGCACCAAAAGTTGAAAAACCAGAAGTTATCAATAACTTGCATGATAAAATTCGTTCAAAAATGGGCTTCAATCACTTAGAAGCTTAGGAGGAAGGAAATGACTGAAAAATTAGTTGAAATTAAAGATTTAGAAATTTCCTTCGGAGAAGGAAGTAAGAAATTTGTCGCAGTAAAAAATGCAAATTTCTTTATTAACAAGGGAGAAACTTTTTCGCTGGTAGGAGAATCTGGTTCTGGTAAGACAACGATTGGTCGTGCGATTATCGGCTTGAATGATACAAGTGCTGGGGATATTTACTATGAAGGTAAAAAAATCAATGGAAAGAAATCTAAATCAGAAGAAGCAGAACTGATTCGTAAGATTCAGATGATTTTCCAAGACCCAGCTGCTAGTTTGAATGAACGCGCAACTGTTGACTATATCATTTCAGAAGGTCTTTACAATTATCATTTGTTTGAGAATGAAGAAGAACGCCAAAAGAAAGTTAAAGAAATCATTAATGAAGTGGGACTTTTAGCGGAGCATTTGACACGCTATCCCCACGAATTTTCTGGTGGTCAGCGTCAACGGATTGGTATTGCCCGCGCCTTGGTTATGCAACCTGATTTCGTGATTGCAGACGAGCCGATTTCCGCTCTGGATGTTTCTGTACGGGCGCAAGTCTTGAACCTTTTGAAAAAATTCCAAAAAGAACTTGGCTTGACCTATCTATTTATCGCTCACGACTTATCAGTGGTTCGCTTTATTTCAGATAGGATTGCTGTAATCTACAAAGGTGTTATCGTTGAGGTTGCAGAAACAGAAGAACTGTTCAACAATCCAATCCATCCTTATACTCAATCGCTTTTGTCTGCCGTTCCGATTCCAGATCCAATTTTGGAACGTAAAAAGGTATTGAAAGTTTACGATCCAGATCAGCATGATTACTCGGTAGATGCGCCTCAGATGGTTGAGATTCGCCCAGGTCATTATGTATGGGCAAATAAGGCCGAAGCTGAAAAATATAAGAGAGAGTTTAAATAAATCTTTTAACCCACTAAAACCCGTTAGGAAAGACTCCCTGACGGGTTTGTTATTTTTCTAGCTTGCCTTTTAATAATGCAATCTGTCAGATTAGCAGGCTCACATCAGTCCCTTTGATGTCAGAAAGAGAGGATGGCATGACATAAAGAGGATAAAAAGTAGCATTTCAAAATAAGTTCAAGCATTCTCCTAAAATTTGCTATAAACTAGAGTCAACAAAATATAATTTTAGGAGGAGCTATGAAATTTAAAAGTAGCTATGAGAAAGTAAAGTGGATTGTTCGCAAGTGCCAAAAAGAATATTACCTTCATCTCTGGGAATCCAGCGACTGGGAGCAAGAAGGAATGCTGGTCTTGTATGAGTTGCAACTGAGCCAAGAAGGAATTGAGCATGATGAAGAAAAACTTTATCGCTATTTCAAAACTAAATTTCGAAATCATATCCATGATCTTATCCGCAAACAAGAGAGTCAAAAACGCAAACTTGACAAACAGAGTTATGAGGAAGTCAGTGAGATTGGCCATAAACTGAAGGCACGTGAAATGTTCCTGGATGAACTAGTCGCTTTCAGAGAATTAATAGCAGGATTTAAGGCAGGACTAGATCCGTTAGGTTTAAACAATTATCAACGATTAATAGGAAATGAACGCTTTCAAGGAAGAAAAGCTATGCTTCGAGATTTAAAAGAGCATTTGAAAGAGTTCAGAAACAATGCGATTCTCTAGCTCTGTCCAGAGTTAGAGAAGTTATTTTCTAGTTAAACCATTCAAAAATATCAAAAACCCAAGAAAAGATAAAGATTTTTGAAAAATTAAGAAAATTTTCTTGACAAGGGAGAGTCATCCTGTTATACTAGTAAGGTACTCAATCGCGGGGATGGCGGAATTGGCAGACGCGCAGGACTAAGGATCCTGTGACCGCTTTAGGTCGTGAGGGTTCAAGTCCCTCTCTCCGCATCAGATTAGCTGGCTTCGGCTGGCTTTTTGTTTGCTAAAGATTCTACCGGGATAAAAATGTACGATTAAGGATTTTTAACTATAAATTATCTTCCGTTTAGTGAAATTCAATCCGACTTATGTTATAATATGAAAGATTAAAAATGTAATTTATCAAAAGGAGAAACTCCAATGGGACGTAAATGGGCCAATATTGTGGCAAAGAAAACGGCCAAAGACGGTGCAAACTCAAAAGTTTATGCTAAGTTTGGCGTGGAAATCTATGTAGCAGCTAAAAAAGGCGATCCAGATCCCGAGTCAAATACTGCCCTGAAATTTGTTATTGACCGGGCTAAACAAGCGCAAGTACCAAAGCATGTTATTGACAAGGCTATTGATAAGGCGAAAGGAAACACTGACGAAACCTTTACTGAAGGCCGTTACGAAGGCTTTGGACCAAATGGTTCCATGTTGATTGTTGATACTCTAACTTCCAATGTCAATCGGACTGCAGCCAATGTCCGTGCTGCTTTTGGTAAAAATGGCGGCAATATGGGAGCTAGTGGTTCAGTAGCTTATCTTTTTGACAACAAGGGCGTGATTGTCTTTGCTGGTGATGATGCTGACAGCGTCTTTGAACAGCTGCTAGAAGCAGATGTAGATGTAGATGATGTTGAAGCAGAAGAAGGCAGTATCACTGTCTATACAGCGCCAACGGACCTTCACAAGGCTATCGTGGCTCTACGTGAGTCTGGCATCCAGGAGTTCCAAGTGACAGAGTTGGAAATGATTCCTCAGTCTGAAGTTGAGTTGACTGGTGACGATTTGGAAACTTTTGAAAAACTCTATAGCGTTTTAGAAGACGATGAAGATGTCCAAAAAATCTATACTAACGTAGATGGCTTCTAAGGCTAAACCAGAAGAATAGAACGGAAAAAGGTTCAGTCCGATAATAGTTCGGCTGAGTCTTTTTATTTGGCTCTTTTCTACCATTTGTCAAGTCTGTCAAGGCTTTAAGTGAAAAATGAGATAAGACA
>NZ_JPEN01000054.1 GCF_000767835.1 Streptococcus sinensis
AAGTAGTGAGTACTCTCTCCCGTCGGAGATTTCTTCACTACTAATCTTAGTATGTTTTCTACAGTCTTTACAGCGGAAGCGGCGTTTTCTCAACCGAATCAGCGTTTTGTATCCCGCGCACTCTAGATAGGGAATTTTCGATTCTTTTTGGAAGTCATATTTAGCCATTTGACCATGACAGCTGTAGCATTTAGGAGCAGGATAATCCAACTTCGCGATGATTTCTTTATGCGTTCCAGCATCTAGAACATCCAAAATCGTAATGTTAGGATCTTTGATTTCCAGTAAGTTTGTGATAAAATTTAATTGTTCCATAAGATTCTTTCTAATGATGGTTTCGTTGCTTTTCATTATAGGTCTTATGGGACTTTTTTTCTACAACAAAATAGGCTCCATAATCCCTGCGNTTTTTGCTAGAGAATAAAGTCCAGCCTTAGCAATTACTATCAGCTTTTTAATATTTTTGTTATAATGTTTTTTATGAGAGTTGTTTCAGGGAAGTACGGGGGCAGACCCCTCAAAACATTAGATGGAAAGACAACGCGACCTACGACAGATAAGGTCAAGGGTGCGATTTTTAATATGATTGGTCCCTATTTTGATGGCGGCCGGGTGCTGGATCTGTATGCAGGCAGCGGCAGTCTGGGGATTGAGGCGGTATCTCGTGGCATGGATTCCGCTGTTTTGGTTGAAAAAGATCGGCGGGCACAAGCTATCGTGGCAGAAAATATTGCCATGACCAAGGAAGCAGCGCGTTTTGAACTGCTCAAGATGGAGTCGAGTCGAGCCTTGGAGCAGTTGACTGGCCAGTTTGATCTGGTTTTACTAGATCCGCCCTATGCCAAGGAGCAGATTATCTCAGATATTGAGAAAATGGCGGAGCACAAGCTCTTGAGCGAGGATATTATGGTTGTTTGTGAGACGGACAAGTCGGTTGATTTGCCAGAAGAAATCGCAGACTTGGGTATCTGGAAGCAAAAAATATATGGAATTTCAAAGGTGACGGTCTATGTCAGATAAAATCGGACTCTTTACAGGGTCATTTGATCCCATTACCAACGGACATGTGGATTTGATTGAGCGAGCTAGTCGGCTGTTTGATCGCTTGTATGTGGGAATCTTCTATAATCCTCACAAAGAAGGATTTTTTAACATCCATGCGAAAAAAAGAATAGTTCTAGCGGCTTTAGCGCATTTGGAAAATGTGGAAGTCATCACTTCCCATGATGAATTGGCGGTCGATGTGGCAAAAAGGCTGGGAGTGACCGCTCTTGTCCGAGGCCTACGCAATGGTCAAGACTTGGACTATGAAGCTAGTCTGCATTTTTTTAATAAGGAATTAGCACCTGATTTGGAGACCGTTTTTCTGCTGAGTCAGCCAGCCTATCAATATATCAGTTCTTCACGAATGCGGGAATTGATCGCTTTTCAGCAGGATCTTTCTGCCTATGTACCAGCAAGTGTAATCGAGGAGTTAGAGAAAAAAGATGAGTAATGAAATAACAACCCCTAAAAAGATGACGAAAGAAAATAAATACGGCTTAAAATTAGCTGGTTGTGCAGGAGTGACGACTATTCTCGTGCTCGTGCTCTTTCTTTTTTCTTTTATTGTTCCTTTGCCCTATTATATTGAGGTGCCTGGGGGAGCAGAAGACATTCGGCAGGTTCTGACTGTGGACGGCAAAGAGGATCAGGCGGCAGGTTCCTACAATTTTGTGACGGTTGGGATCCAGCATGCGACCTTTGCCCATCTGGTCTACGCTTGGCTGACGCCCTTCACCGATATTTATTCGGCTCAGGATATGACGGGTGGCTCAAGCGATGAGGAATATCTGCGGATTAATCAATTTTTTATGGAAACTTCGCAGAATATGGCAAAATATCAGGGATTGAAAGCTGCAGGTAAAGAGATCAAGCTCAACTATCTGGGTGTTTATGTCCTGCAAGTAGCCAAGGACTCTACCTTTAAGGGTATTCTGAACATTGCTGATACGGTGACAGGAGTCAATGACAAGACCTTTGAAAGCTCGGAAGAACTGGTAAAATATGTTAATTCTCAAACCTTGGGCGATACCGTCAAAGTGACCTACGAGGAAGATGGGGAGACCAAGACAGCGACGGGGAAAATCATCAAGCTGGAAAATGGCAAAAATGGAATTGGCATCAGTCTGGTTGACCGCACGGAAGTCAACAGCAGTGTTCCGATTGAATTTTCTACCGAAGGAATCGGTGGTCCTAGTGCTGGCCTTATGTTTAGCCTAGCCATTTATACTCAGCTGGCCAATCCCGACCTGCGAGACGGCCGCGTGATTGCGGGAACGGGCAGCATTGACAGAGAAGGGAAAGTTGGAGATATTGGTGGGATTGACAAAAAAGTAGTGTCTGCTGCCAAGGCTGGGTCGACCATCTTCTTTGCCCCAGATAATCCTGTCAGCGAAGAAGAAAAAAAGGCTAATCCCAAAGCTAAGACAAACTATGAAACGGCGCTTGAAGCAGCCAAGGAAATCAAAACGGATATGAAAATTGTGCCGGTCAAAACCCTTCAGGACGCAATTGATTATCTAGAAAAAACCAAAAAATCTTAGTCTAGGCTAAGATTTTTGCATTTTAGGTATTGACTAGAGATTTGCTTTCTAAAAAGATTGGAAGATTTTATTAAAGCGTCTGACTTTTTACAGAAAAATCTTTTTCTAGTGAAAAAATATAAATTCCCCTTGTTTTGTGATAAAATAATATGAAGTAAGATAGATGAGTGACAAAGGATAAGTATGCGTAAAGAGATTTCACCTGAGTTGTATAATTACAATAAATTCCCTGGCCCAGAATTTAAGCAAATGGGCAGCAAGATAATTGCAGAAAAATTTGAGTTTGAATTGGTGGAGAATTATAAAGAGGCCTTTGATTTGACGGCCTTTCACCAACGCTTTTCGGAAATTCTGAATAAGTTTGACTATATTGTCGGTGACTGGGGCAATGAACAGTTGCGGCTACGTGGCTTTTATCGTGATGAGAAAGCCAAGGAGAATGCCGAGAAAATCAGCCGTTTGGAAGATTACTTGCTAGAGTACTGTAACTACGGTTGTGCCTATTTTGTGTTGGAAAATACCCAGCCAAGGCGGGCTTCCTTTGACAAAAAATCCCATCACAAGAGAAAATCTGACAGCAAGAGACATCCAGAAGTTTCCAGAGAACGTGGGTCTAAAAAAGGCAGGGACGATCAGCAAAAAAATCGTCAGAAATCACCCAAGAACAGACAACATAAACAAGGCAAACAGGCAAAACAGGCAGTAACTAACCAGTCTCAGCGCCATTTTGTCATTCGTCAAAAATAAAGGAGAAAAATGAAACCATCTATTTATAGCTTAACGCGTCAGGAAATGATTGAATGGGCGGAAGCTCAGGGAGAAAAGAAATTTCGTGCCGCCCAGATTTGGGAGTGGCTCTACCGCAAGCGTGTCCAGTCTTTTGAAGAGATGACCAATCTGTCCAAGGGCTTGATTGCCAAGTTGGATGATCAGTTTGTCGTCAATCCGCTTAAACAGCGTATTGTTCAGGAGTCAGCTGACGGTACGGTCAAGTACCTCTTTGAGCTGCCGGATGGTATGCTGATTGAGACGGTGCTCATGCGCCAGCACTATGGACTTTCTGTCTGTGTTACGACTCAGGTCGGCTGCAATATCGGTTGCACCTTCTGTGCTTCCGGCTTGATTAAAAAGCAACGCGACCTCAATAACGGTGAGATTGTTGCTCAGATTATGCTGGTTCAGAAGTATTTTGACGAGCGTGGTCAGGATGAGCGGGTCAGCCACATTGTAGTTATGGGAATCGGCGAGCCTTTCGACAACTATAAGAATGTCCTGAAGTTTGTCCGAACGGTCAATGATGATAAGGGTCTGGCCATCGGCGCCCGCCATATCACGGTTTCGACATCAGGTCTGGCTCATAAGATCCGTGACTTCGCCAATGAAGGTGTGCAGGTCAATCTAGCTGTATCCCTCCATGCCCCGAATAATGATCTGCGGACCAGTATCATGCGGATTAACCGGTCCTTCCCTATCGAAAAGCTTTTTGCAGCTATTGAATACTATATTGAGACGACCAACCGCCGGGTGACCTTTGAGTACATCATGCTCAATGAAGTCAATGACGGGGTAGAGCAGGCCAAGGAATTGGCTGAGCTGCTTAAGAACATTAAGAAGCTGTCTTATGTCAATCTCATTCCTTACAACCCCGTTAGCGAGCACGACCAATATACCCGTAGTCCTAAGGAGCGCGTGATGGCCTTCTATGACACCCTCAAGAAAAACGGAGTCAACTGTGTGGTTCGTCAGGAACATGGTACGGATATTGATGCAGCCTGCGGTCAGCTGCGATCTAATACCATGAAGCGTGACCGTGAGAAGGACACTATTAAGAATGTTCAAGCTTAGGAACTATCTGACTTCAGACGGTGAGTTGACAGCTCAGGGACGGAGATTACTGATAGGGGGAAGCTGGCTCTATTTCTTGATGCTTTGCATTCTGTGCTTTATTCCTCAAGTTCCAGAGCCGGGAATGGAGACGCCGGGAATCCAGTACTTTGGTCGAGTAGTAGTTCTGCTGATTCCTTTTAACTCTTTTGTCAATCTCGGAGAGATTACTTCTTGGTTGCAGTTGGTCAAGGTCTTTGTCCAAAATCTAGCCAATATCTTTCTGCTGTCGCCATTGATTTTTCAGCTCCTATGGTTATTTCCTCAGTTGCGGAGCACAAAGAGAATTGTTTGGCTCAGTTTTGCTATGAGCCTGTCCATTGAAATGACTCAGATCTTGCTGGATCTTCTCATCAATGCCAACCGAGTCTTTGAGATTGATGATCTCTGGACCAATACTTTGGGCGGTTATCTGACTTGGCGGGCTTTTCAGCTTGGTCAGAAAATCTGGAAAAATCGTCAAGATGACGCTTTCAAGAGGGATTAGCTAAGGAAATGTTCGGGTTTTATAGAATTTTTTATAAAAAATAATTCTTTTTCCGTTTTTTCTCTTGACAAAAGATTTTAGAAGCTTTATAATTTTAGACAATCATCAGAAAAGTAATAATTTTTTCTACTTTCAGGGAGCCTGTGGTTGGTGGAAACAGGCAGCGGAAGATTATGAAGTGGGCTGATGGAAAAAATGAATTTGAAACAATAAAAATTCGGTGAGCACACCTTACAGTGCGACTTGTTGTTAGACAAGGCAGAGATATGGAGGTAGTCTATACTTTTCTCCATAATTGAGGTGGCACCGCGATTTTACGCCCTCACACAGAGTTTTTCTGTGTGTGGGCTTTTGTTTTGTTCGGAAATAAAGAAAAGAGGTAAGCAAGATGACAGAAACTAAAGGATATTTTGGACAATTCGGCGGCTCCTTTGTGCCAGAGCCTATCCAAGCATTGCTGGATGAATTGGAAGTGACTTTTGAGAAGTATAAGGATGACCCAGAATTTTTAAATGAATACCGACATTATTTGGCAGATTATTCAGGACGGGAAACTCCGCTCTACTTTGCAGAAAGCCTGACTCAACACCTGGGCGGAGCTAAGATTTATCTGAAGCGGGAAGATCTCAATCATCTGGGCTCCCATAAGCTCAATAATGTTTTGGGGCAGATTCTTTTAGCTAAGCGCATGGGTAAGACCCGGGTAATCGCTGAAACTGGAGCTGGTCAGCATGGTGTGGCAACTGCGGCAGCAGCAGCTAAGTTTGGTATGAAGTGCGATGTCTACATGGGTGCAGAGGATGTAGAGCGCCAGCGCCTCAATGTCTTCCGCATGGAAATGATGGGAGCGACTGTTCACGCTGTGGAAACAGGAACCAAAACCCTCAAGGATGCGGTGGATGCAGCCTTTGGAGCTTGGATGAGTGATTTGGCAGCCTTCTATGTTTTGGGCTCTGCTGTCGGACCTCACCCCTATCCGACGATTGTCCATGAATTCCAAAAGGTGATCAGTGAAGAATCACGCCGTCAGATTTTGGACAAGGAAGGCCGCTTGCCGGACTATGTTATTGCCTGCGTAGGTGGTGGTTCCAATGCTATCGGTGCCTTCTCCCAGTATGTGGCGGATGAAGAAGTCAAGCTGGTTGGAGTTGAAGCGGCTGGACGAGGACTTGATACAGACCAGCATGCAGCGACCATGAGCAAGGGAAGTGTCGGAGTAGTGGACGGTATGAAAACCTACGCTGTCTTTGCTGAAGATGGGCAGGTGGCGCCGGTTTACTCGATTTCAGCCGGCTTGGACTATCCTGGAGTTGGTCCCGAACATGCTTTCTTTAAAGATTCTGGTCGAGTAGAATACGTGGCAGCGACAGATGATGAAGCTGTGGATGCCTTGCTTCTCTTGACACAAAAGGAAGGAATTTTACCAGCAATCGAAAGCTCTCATGCCATTGCTGAAGCTATCAAGCGGGCTCCGCAATTGTCATCTGACCAAATCATCGTTATCAATGTATCTGGTCGTGGAGACAAGGATGTGGCAGCCATTGCCGACTATCTAGAAAAACGAAAATAAAATACCCAGCAGAAGAGTAGTAACATCCCTCCTTTCAGAGAGTCTGTGGTTGCTGGGCAGACCAAATCTATGGTCGATATAGGAGATATGCAGTGATTTTACTAATTGATAATTATGATTCTTTTACCTATAATTTAGCTCAGTATATCAGCCATTTCGCGGAAGTCAGGGTTTTGCGAAATGATGATGCTAGCCTTTATCAAGTGGCAGAAGAGGCTGATGCTTTGGTTCTGTCCCCTGGACCAGGCTGGCCGGCAGATGCAGGACGGATGGAAGAACTTATCCGTGATTTCACCGGTAAGAAGCCGATTTTGGGTATTTGTCTGGGGCACCAAGCTATTGCAGAAGTATTTGGCGGAAAACTAGGGTTGGCTCCGAAAGTCATGCATGGCAAGCAAAGTATTTTGCGCTTTGAAGCAAACTCTCCTCTCTATCAGGGGATTGAAGATAGTCAGCCAGTCATGCGTTACCATTCAATCTTGATTAAGGAGATGCCAGAGAACTTTGAAGTGACGGCTCGGGCGGCTGATGATAACTCTATTATGGCCATTCAGCACAAGAGTCTGCCCATCTATGGTTGTCAGTACCATCCTGAGAGTATTGGTACGCCGGATGGTCTATCGTCTATCAAGAATTTCATTGACTTAGTAAAATAGCCATAACTTATAGCAAATAATCATCCCCACACCGATTAAAAGACAGGGCACAAAAGCTAACCTGTCTTTTTTCTTTTTAAAGCAGAAGCAGGCGAGGCCAGAGAAAGAGGCAATTTGGATGAGGATGAGAATTTCTGTCAGGCTGAAAATAGCTGCGCAGGAAGCTAGAAAGAGAAAGTCGCCAGCTCCGATGCGAAGATTAAAAAAGAAGGCTAGAAGTCCTAGGGCTAAAAAGAAGAGCATGAGCGGATTGGTACCCGCTGTCGTCATCAGCAAAAACTGAAAGATTAGCCAGACCAGAAGGGGATATTCTTGCTCGCGCTGATCGTAGATGGCTAAGGTCAATCCCATAGTGAGCAGTAGGAGTTGGGCTAGTGAAAGAAGCTTTAAACTCCAGCTCAGAAAGAGTAAGCCTAGAATGAGCTCAAAACCAGCATACCAGATGGGAAGGCGGATCTTGCAAAAACGACAGCGAAAGCCATTAAGAAGCTGAGAAAGGATTGGAATCAAATCCCGTGCTTTGAGTATCTGCTTGCAGTTGTCACAGTGACTGCTTGGAGAGATGATGGACTGTGCAGGGAAGCGGTCAATGACCAAGCCTAAGAATGAAGCTAAAATCGTTCCGACCAGAAAAAAGTATAGATGTATCATACTTATTTATTCGGAATTCATGCAGAATAATTCTGAAATTTTGCTGCTTTTCTAAATAAGAATATTTTCTGAGTCAAAAGACTTGACTTTCTTATTTAGAAGCATTATAATTAAAACATAATCAAAAAAGATTAGAATAATTACAATAAAAAGAGAGGTATCATTATGACTCAAGTAAAATATGGCGCTGCAGCAGATGTAGCAACTTTCACTAACCAAAATTCTTTACCAAAAACGAAAGCAGTTCTCAATCAAGTAGTAGCAGACCTTTATACAGCTCGCATCGCTCTTCATCAAGTTCACTGGTATATGCGTGGCGCAGGCTTCATGGTATGGCATCCAAAAATGGACGAATATATGGACACGGTAGATGTGACCTTGGATGAGGTCAGCGAGCGCTTGATCACTCTGGGTGGCAAGCCTTATTCAACTCTGACAGAGTTTATCCAACACAGCAAGATTGAAGAAAAAGCTGGCGAATTCAGCAAGAATGTAGAAGAAAGCTTGGCGCGCGTGATTGAAATCTTCCGTTATCTGACAGATCTTTACCAAGAAGCGATGGATGTGACAGATGAAGAAGGCGATGATGTGACCAATGATATCTTCGTTGGTGCCAAGGCAGATCTTGAAAAGACCATCTGGATGTTGACAGCTGAAATCGGTCAAGCACCAGGTTTATAAAATGAAATTCAAAAAGAGGCAAAAAATTTGCCTTTTTTGTTTTTCTTAAGGATTATTTAAGCTTACTCCCTTATACTAATAACATCAGATGAAGACCTCCTAACTTTGTTTGATAGAACTCCTAAACTTTTCTTTTTCATAATAATCTCCCGAAAAGGCAGCCTCCGAGGTTGTCTTTTCTGTTTTGCCATCTTGAAAACTTTAGCAAAATTTGATAAAATATAGCTCATGAAAACACTCTACGATGTGCAGCAATTTCTTAAAAATTTCGGAATCATTATTTATATGGGCAAGCGTCTTTATGATATTGAGATGATGAAAATTGAGTTGGAGCGGATTTACGACGCTGGTCTGATGGATAAGCTTGACTATTTGGAGGCTGAGGCCGTCCTGCGCAGAGAGCATCAAGTAGAGTTGAAGTATCTAGAAAATAAAGGGAGAAACTAGAATGGGAATTTGGGTTTTGTGGGCAATTTTGCTGGGGATGTTGGCTTGGATGGGCTTCAATTATTTCCGTATTCGTCGTGCAGCTAAGATAGTAGATAATAGTGAGTTTGAAGGCTTGATTCGTAAGGGACAGTTGATTGACTTGCGTGATCCATCGGATTTTCACCGCAAGCATATCTTAGGTGCACGTAACATCCCGTCTCAACAGCTCAAGTCCAGTATCAATGCACTTCGCAAAGACAAACCAGTTCTTATTTATGAGAATAGCCGAGGACAGCTGGTGACCAATGCAGCGATTTACTTGAAAAAGCAAGGTTTTAATGACATTTATATCCTATCTTACGGCCTTGATTCTTGGAATGGCAAGGTAAAGTCAAGCTGATAGAGTATAAAAAGTTATCATCGTTTGATACAAAACCTAAGTTTTATATCAAAATGAACTAATATTAATTTTAAGGAGTATTTATAAGATGCAAGAAAAGAAAAAATCCTCTCTTGTTTTAGGTATCTTGTCCATTGTTTTGGGCTTGTTGATTCCAATAGTCGGTCTTATTTTAGGTATTATTGGTCTAGGTTTGGTCAATTCACACCAAAAAGAGACTCAATTGGATTATAAAACAGAAAAAATTCTGAACATCATCGGCATTGTGATTTCTATCATCAACTGGATTGCAGGAATTATTTTGACCGTGAATGGATTAATGTAATGAATGATAATAAAAAGGCTTGTGATAAGCCTTTTTATTTTTACCAAGTTTGCTCTAAGTATTGTTTTATAATCTCTAACTCGGAAGCCCTTAGTGCCCGATATTCTCCTTCTGCTAGGTTCGGATTTAGCTGGAATTCACCAAAATGTGTGCGTTTGAGATAGGTGACCTTGACACCAACTGCCAGAAACATCTTTTTGATTTGATGGAACTTGCCCTCGGAAATGGTAACCGAGGCTGTGGAGTGATTGAGGCTAGTCGTGTGAATCTCAAGCTGGGCTGGCTTGCATTGAGTTCCGTCCAGAAAGACAATGCCTTGCTGGAAAGCGGCTGTAGCTGCTTGGGCAAGAGGACCGTTGACTTCAACATAGTAGGTCTTTTTGATATGGTATTGAGGGTGCAGGAGCTGAAAACCTAGTGGCCCGTTATCCGTAATCAGGAGCAGGCCGCGTGTGTCGCGATCCAGACGGCCGACAGAGTAAAGCTGGTCGTTAAAATCTTCTGGTGCAATCAGATCCAGAACGGTTGTCTTATCTGCATCAGAGTTGGCTGTGACAGCACCGGCAGGCTTGTTCATCAGAAAATATCGGTGAGCCGGCTGGCTTAAGGAACAGCCCGCTAGACTAATGGACTGGAGTCCGCTATCGACATTTTGACTGAGGAAACGAGCAGGCTGACCGTCGATTACAATCTGCCTTAGTCGCAGTTTTTGTTTCATTTCTTTCCGGCTAACCTTAGCCTGGGCTAAGAATTTATCAAGGCGCATGAGTTTTCCTTTCAAAGGTTTGGACGTTTCGCAATTTAGAGAATGGTGAAAGGTCACAGAGCAAGAAAGCGAGGTTTTAGCGTAAATCTAATTCTCGATTTTCTTCTTTTATCATACTCTTTCAGAAGCAAAAATGCAAAAAGGACTGCAGTTTACGATTTTCTTATGAAAACATTTACACTTGGTTGGCTCGTGTTTTTTGGAAAAAACTGTGTTATAATTTTTAGTTGGAAATAAATAATAAGATTTAGAGGAAAAAATGACAAAATTTAGAGAAGATATTCGCAATATCGCTATTATCGCTCACGTTGACCACGGGAAAACAACCTTGGTCGATGAGTTGCTGAAGCAATCTCATACACTAGATGAGCGTAAAGAATTGCAAGAGCGGGCAATGGACTCAAACGATATTGAGAAGGAGCGCGGTATCACCATCTTGGCTAAAAATACAGCCGTGGCTTACGAAGGTACTCGTATCAATATCATGGATACACCAGGGCACGCGGACTTCGGTGGTGAAGTAGAGCGGATTATGAAGATGGTGGACGGGGTTGTTCTGGTTGTGGATGCCTACGAAGGAACTATGCCTCAGACCCGCTTTGTATTGAAAAAAGCCTTGGAGCAAGACCTTGTTCCTATCGTAGTGGTGAACAAAATCGACAAGCCGTCTGCTCGTCCAGCAGAAGTAGTAGATGAAGTATTGGAACTCTTTATTGAGCTTGGAGCGGATGATGACCAGCTGGACTTCCCAGTGGTTTATGCTTCAGCTATCAATGGAACTTCATCTATGTCAGATGATCCAGCGGACCAAGAGCACACGATGGCACCGATTTTTGATACCATTATCGAACATATCCCAGCGCCAGTGGACAATTCTGACGAGCCATTCCAATTCCAAGTCTCTCTTTTGGACTACAACGATTTCGTTGGTCGTATCGGTATTGGACGTGTTTTCCGTGGTACTGTTAAGGTGGGTGACCAAGTAACCCTCTCTAAACTTGATGGTACAACTAAAAACTTCCGTGTGACGAAACTCTTTGGTTTCTTTGGTTTGGAGCGTCGTGAAATCCAAGAAGCCAAAGCGGGTGACTTGATTGCCGTTTCAGGTATGGAAGATATCTTTGTCGGTGAAACCATTACACCGACAGACGCAGTAGAAGCTCTGCCAATCCTTCATATTGATGAGCCTACTCTGCAGATGACCTTCTTGGTTAACAACTCACCTTTTGCTGGCCGCGAAGGGAAATGGGTAACTTCTCGTAAGGTTGAAGAACGCCTGCAGGCTGAATTGCAAACAGACGTCTCACTTCGTGTGGATCAGACTGATTCACCAGATAAGTGGACTGTTTCAGGACGTGGAGAATTGCACTTGTCAATCTTGATTGAAACCATGCGTCGTGAGGGTTATGAACTTCAAGTATCTCGTCCAGAAGTTATTGTAAAAGAAATCGACGGTGTTAAATGTGAGCCGTTTGAGCGCGTGCAAATCGACACTCCAGAAGAATACCAAGGATCTGTTATCCAAAGCCTTTCTGAACGTAAGGGTGAGATGTTGGATATGATTTCAACTGGTAATGGTCAGACTCGTTTGGTCTTCTTGGTTCCTGCCCGTGGTTTGATTGGTTACTCAACTGAGTTCTTATCCATGACCCGCGGTTACGGGATTATGAACCATACCTTCGACCAATACCTGCCAGTTATCCCTGGTGAAATCGGTGGCCGCCACCGCGGTGCCTTGGTATCTATCGATGCTGGTAAGGCAACGACCTACTCTATCATGTCTATCGAAGAGCGTGGAACCATCTTTGTCAATCCAGGTACAGAAGTGTATGAGGGAATGATTATCGGTGAGAACTCACGCGAAAACGATTTGACAGTAAATATCACCAAAGCCAAGCAGATGACCAACGTTCGTTCTGCCACCAAGGATCAGACGGCAGTCATCAAGACACCGCGCATTTTGACATTGGAAGAATCTTTGGAATTTTTGAATGACGATGAGTATATGGAAGTAACGCCAGAGTCCATCCGTCTGCGCAAGCAAATTTTGAACAAACAAGAACGTGAAAAAGCTAATAAAAACAAGAAAAAACAAGCGGCAGAATAAGCGATCTAAGCTATCTGGCGGCAGAAAGGAGTAGCATGGTTTACTTTATCATTGGAATTTTGATCCTGCTTTTCTATGTATTTGCCGTTCCGGCTAGTATTAAAGGAACACTGAATATCTTGACAATTGTACTTTTGCTGGTTGCCTTGATTATCTTATTTGCTTTAGGGCTCTTTCAGATTTTTAAATTGCCTTCAGAATTTTTTGTAGGAATCTTCCTGATGATTCTGACTGTGTGGGCGCTGAGAGATATTGAGCGCTTAAAGCCTAAAGTCAGACGGCGAGATTTCGTGGACGAAAATCATTATGAATAAAATAACTGCCCAGCTTTGATGAGTTGGGCAGTTTTCATTTCCAGCACTTTGTCAAGCTGTCCAAAGCGTACTGATATGTGTCACAGAGTTCTTATTGGAATAATGAGTTATTGTGAGATAAATCAAAAATTTGGCTGTCAATATCACAATTATTGACTAAAGCGGCAATGCTTTGTTACAAAAGTTAAATCTTCTTAACAGCTAAAAATAAAAAACTGTTTCGGCTTTTTTATTTTCGCAAAAAAAGGTAAAATAGAATGAAGTATGAATGAAGAGGTCTATGATGAAAAATATTTCAAAATTTGCCAATAAGAAAGTCTTGGTGTTGGGTTTGGCCAAATCTGGGGAGTCAGCTGCTCGTCTTTTAGATAAACTGGGGGCGATTGTGACGGTCAATGATGGGAAACCCTTTGAGGAAAATCCAGCAGCCCAATCTTTGCTCGAAGAAGGAATTAAGGTCGTGACAGGTGGTCATCCTTTGGAACTGCTGGATGAAGATTTTGAGTGGATGGTAAAAAATCCAGGCATTCCTTACAATAATCCTATGGTCATAAGAGCTTTGGAAAAGAAGATTCCCGTTATTACCGAAGTGGAGCTGGCTTATCTGATTTCAGATGCGCCGATTATCGGGATTACTGGCTCAAATGGAAAAACCACCACCACGACCATGATTGCGGAAGTGCTAACAGCAGGCGGACAAAATGGTCTTTTGTCAGGAAATATCGGATTTCCAGCTAGTCAAGTCGCTCAAGATGCGGGTGAAACAGATACTCTGGTTATGGAACTTTCTTCCTTCCAATTAATGGGAATCGAAGCTTTCCATCCGGAAATAGCGGTGATTACAAATCTGATGCCGACACATCTTGACTATCACGGCTCTTTTGAAGATTATGTGGCAGCCAAGTGGAATATCCAAAAAAATATGACCGCTTCTGACTATGTCATTTTGAATTTCAATCAAGATTTGGCTAAAGAATTGGCTAAGAAAACGGCAGCCCAGGTGATTCCTTTTTCAACTCAAGAACAAGTCGATGGAGCCTACTTGGACGGCGATGTGCTGACCTTCCGTGGGGAAGCCATTATGAAAGCTTCTGAACTAGGCGTGCCTGGCAGTCACAATGTAGAAAATGCTCTAGCAACCATTGCTGTCGCCAAACTGCGTGGGGTTGACAATCAAGTGATTAAAGAAACTCTAGCTCATTTTGGTGGTGTCAAGCATCGTCTCCAGTATGTGGGTGAAATCAATCAAGTCAAATTTTACAATGACAGTAAATCAACTAATATCTTAGCGACACAAAAAGCTTTATCAGGTTTTGACAATAGCAAGGTTATTTTGATTGCTGGTGGTCTGGATCGAGGCAATGAATTTGATGAATTGGTGCCAGATATCAAAGGCTTGAAAAAAATGGTGATTTTAGGGGAATCGGCTGCGCGTGTTAAGCGGGCTGCGGATCAGGCAGAAGTGAGCTATCTGGACGCTTCAGATGTCAGAGATGCTACTCGCAAAGCCTTTTCTGTGGCGGAGACTGGGGATATTGTCCTTCTCAGTCCAGCCAATGCCAGCTGGGATATGTATAAGAATTTTGAAGTGCGGGGCGATGAATTCCTTGCAGTATTTAAAGAATTAAAGGGATAAAATGAAAAAAATAGTATTTACAGGCGGAGGGACAGTTGGCCATGTGACCCTCAATCTTTTGCTGATGCCTAAATTTATCGAGGAGGGCTGGGAAGTCCATTATATCGGTGACCGCCATGGGATTGAGTACAAGGAAATTCAGAAATCAGGTCTACCTGTTGTTTTCCATTCGATTGCAACTGGCAAGCTCCGTCGCTATTTTTCATGGCAGAATCTTTGGGATGTTTTCAAAGTGGCAGGTGGGATTCTCCAGTCGCTGGGCATCATGTTGAGAGTACGTCCAAAAGCCCTGTTTTCAAAAGGAGGCTTTGTGTCTGTTCCACCAGTGATTGCGGCGAAGGTGACGGGAGTTCCAGTCTTCATTCATGAGTCTGATTTGTCGCTTGGCTTGGCTAATAAAATCGGTTATAAATGTGCAAGAAAAATGTACTCAACTTTTGATCAAGAACATTCTCTGACAAAAATTGAACATGTAGGGGCTGTGACAAAAGTTCGGGGAACAAAAACCGAGGAGCCGAGAGAACTGATCGATATTCGTCAGCATTTCAATGAGAACCTACCAACGATCCTTTTTATTGGCGGATCGGCTGGTGCTAAAGCTTTCAATAATTTTGTAGACAAAAACAAAGATTATTTGCTTACTAAGTACAATCTCATCAATCTGACGGGAGATAGTCGCTTAGATGAACTTTCTACTGGTTTATATCGTGTTTCTTATGTGACGGATTTATATCAACCACTGATGGATTTGGCAGACGTAGTGGTGACACGAGGAGGTTCAAATACTATTTTTGAGTTGCTTGCTATGAAGAAGCTACAGGTCATTGTACCTTTAGGACTTGGGGCAAGCAGAGGCGATCAGATTGAAAATGCCGACTATTTCGTAAAGAAAGGCTACGCAATGAAGATAAATGAAGAAAACCTAAATAGAGTGAATCTTCAAGTAGCTGTTAATGACTTGTTGAGAGAAAAAGAACATTATTATCAAAGAATGGAAAACTCTCATGAAATCAAGTCTGTAGATGAATTTTATGCAATTTTGAAAAATGACATCAACAAAGGGAAAAAATGACAAAACGGAAACAAGATGATCAGAAAGAAGCTAGAAAAAGTCTTTCTGAATGGCAGAGAAGAAATAAGGAATATCTTGAAAAGAAGGCTCAAGAAGAAGCAGAAAGGCAGAAGCAATTAGAGCAAGAACAGGCTTTAGCCGAGGAAAAAGATCAGAAAAATGATGAATCGGATATTACTGATGATTCTGAGGATCAAGAAATCGAAAATGACGCTGCAGATGAAACTTCTAATCTGAATGAGGAAGCAGATGCTGCAGGTGAAGAAAACGATGGATTTGAGTTAGATGAAGGGGAAGAACTTAGCAAAAAAGAGCTCAAAAGATTGGCCAAACTTGAAAGAGACGCTAATCGCATTCCGATAGAGAGAATCCATCTTTATCGTGCCTTGCCAGTTCTGATCATCAACGGGCTACTGATTTTGCTTTCTCTTTACTTTTTGACTCCTCTGGCAAATATAAAAACGATTCAATTTTCTGGTAATCAAATAGTCAGTCAGGAAGAATTGCTGAAAAATAGTAAGATTGATGACAGGGATTACACTCTGACAACTTTTATCAATCAAAAGAACTATGCACGCAATATGAAATTCTCCAACCCTTGGATTGATACGGTAGATATGACCTATCAGTTTCCTTTTACCTTCAATGTGAAAGTAAAAGAATATGGGGTTCTGGGATATTTGCACGAAAATGAAAACTACTATCCTATTTTGACTAGTGGAGAGGTTATCAAGGACGCAGTTGCTCCTGAGTCCTTGCCTGCTTCCTACATCTCTGTGGAATTTTCTGATCGACAGCTGATTAAATCGCTCGTCAGTCAGTTGGAAAAAGTACCAGATTCTGTAAAAAACAATATCCGAACAGTTCAAATAACTCCAAGTAAGGTGACGCAGGACTTAGCTACTTTGACAATGGGAGACGAACATCAAGTTCTGGTTCCTATTTCACAAATTGCAAGAAAACTCCCCTACTACGAAGGGATTCAGCCTCAGCTAGAATTTCCAAGCGTGGTAGATATGGAAGCTGGTATCTTTAGTTATCTGCAAGGCGCTCAGAATGAAGAATCTTCTGCTGAGCCAGAAGAGAAAGCAGAAGTAAAAAAAGATGAAAAAATAGAGGAAGCGGCTCCAGAGGACGAAAATTCTGAAATTCAAAATCAAACAGAAAATAATGAGAATGCTGAAAATAACTAATTATGTTGAGAAAAACTGCCCATTTTCATTTTCTTTATGATATAATAAAGTTTGGATAACTCTATTCTCAAGAGTTATTGTATAGACCGGAAACATGGAAGATAGAGAGGACTGATGTAATGGCTAGAGACGGCTTTTTTACTGGATTAGATATAGGAACTAGCTCAATCAAAGTGTTGGTGGCAGAGCACATCAACGGTGAAATGAATGTTATTGGAGTCAGTAATACAAAAAGTGCTGGCGTAAAAGATGGAATTATTGTAGATATTGAAGCTGCAGCGGCAGCAATTAAGTCAGCTATCACTCAAGCGGAGGAAAAAGCTGGGATTTCAATTGGTTTGGTTAATGTTGGCCTGCCTGCGAATCTATTGCAAATTGAACCAACGCAAGGGATGATTCCTGTGACGAGTGAATCACAAGAAATTACAGATGAGGATGTTAAGAACGTTGTCAGATCAGCTCTGACTAAGAGTATGACTCCTGATCGTGAAGTAATTACTTTCATTCCAGAGGAATTTGTAGTAGACGGCTTCCAAGGTATTCGCGATCCGCGAGGGATGATGGGAATCCGTTTGGAAATGCGTGGCCTTTTATACACAGGACCTCGTACGATTTTGCATAATCTTCGTAAAACAGTAGAGCGTGCAGGTGTCCAGCTGGAAAATGTGATTATCTCACCTCTTGCTATGACCAAGTCTATTTTGAACGAGGGAGAGCGTGAATTCGGTGCAACGATTATTGATATGGGCGGAGGTCAGACAACAGTAGCTTCTGTTCGTGGTCAAGAACTGCAATTCACCAATATCTACCAAGAAGGCGGCGATTACGTCACCAAAGATATTTCAAAGGTCTTGAAAACTTCACAAAAATTAGCTGAAAGTTTGAAATTTAATTACGGGGAAGCTTATGTACCAGCAGCTGGGTCAGAAACTTTCCAAGTAGAAGTGATTGGAGAAGTTGAACCGGTAGAAGTAACAGAAAGCTACTTAGCTGAAATCATTTCTGCTCGAATCAGACATATCTTTGAACAGGTTAAGCGTGATTTGGATAGAAGACATCTACTTGAGCTACCTGGTGGCATAGTGATTGTTGGTGGAACAGCGATTCTTCCGGGAGTAGTAGAGTTAGCCCAAGAAGTGTTTGGTGTCAATGTGAAGCTCTATGTTCCAAATCAAATCGGTATTCGCAATCCAGCCTTTGCCCATGTGATTAGCTTATCAGAATATGCGGGTAATTTGACTGATGTGGATATGTTAGCTCAAATGGCTGTCCGTGGTGATGAACAGCTTCGTCATCAACCTATCGCCTTTGAACGCTCTGCTCAGCCTTTGCCACGTTTTAACAATAAGTCAGTAGAGGAAACGACAGAAAAAACAGAAACGGATATTCCGCCATTAAGTAATAGTGTTCCAAACCAAGAACCAAAAACTTCGATTACAGATCGTGTACGTAATTTAATTGGTAATATGTTTGATTAAGGAGAGAAAATAAACTATGACATTTTCATTTGACGCTATGGCTGCTCAGGGAGCAGTTATCAAAGTAATTGGTGTTGGTGGAGGTGGCGGAAACGCCATTAACCGCATGATTGATGAAGGAGTTGCGGGGGTTGAATTTATCGCCGCAAATACAGATGTTCAAGCGCTTAGCGGTGCCAAAGCAGAAACTGTTATTCAATTAGGCCCTAAATTGACCCGTGGTCTTGGTGCCGGAGGACAGCCTGAAGTTGGCCGTAAAGCTGCTGAAGAAAGTGAAGAAGTCCTCACAGAAGCACTTGCAGGAGCAGACATGGTCTTCATTACTGCAGGTATGGGTGGAGGAACAGGTACAGGAGCTGCCCCTGTGATTGCACGAATTGCCAAAGGAATAGGCGCTCTGACAGTTGCAGTTATCACTCGCCCATTCGGTTTTGAAGGAACCAAACGTGGTAATTTTGCTATCGAGGGTATTAATGAACTCCGTGAGCATGTGGATACTCTTCTCATCATTTCTAACAACAACCTGCTTGAAATTGTAGATAAGAAGACACCGCTGCTGGAAGCTTTGAGTGAAGCAGACAATGTTCTTCGCCAAGGTGTGCAAGGAATTACGGATTTAATTACCAGCCCAGGCTTGATTAACTTGGACTTTGCTGATGTGAAAACTGTCATGGCTAATAAGGGTGACGCCCTTATGGGAATTGGTCTTGGTAACGGTGAAGAGCGTGTTATTGAAGCAGCCCGCAAGGCTATCTACTCACCACTTCTTGAAACAACGATTGATGGTGCAGAAGATGTGATTGTCAACGTTACAGGTGGTCTTGATATGACCTTGATTGAAGCGGAAGAAGCTTCTGAAATTGTCAACCAAGCAGCTGGCCATGGTGTAAATATCTGGCTTGGTACATCAATCGATGAGTCAATGAAAGATGAAATCCGTGTTACAGTTGTGGCAACAGGTGTTCGACAAGATAAGGTTGATCGTGTCAGCGGCCTTCGCCAAACACAAGGAAGTACTCGTCCGCAAGTTGAGTCAAAACATAGCGAAGTTCGTTCAGCACACTTTGATCGTAATTTTGATTTGACTGAAAAGGTTGACATGCCAACTCCTAGCCGTCCAAGAGCAGATGTTCCAAAGGGTTCTGCCTTTGGCGATTGGGATTTACGTCGAGAAGCGATAGTTCGTCCAGCTGAACCAGCTTCTTCAACTCGCGTGGAGCGTTACGCTGAAACAAATGAAGAGGATGATGAACTTGAAACACCTCCATTTTTCAGAAATCGTTAATCTAAAAAATGAATTTACAACAAAATAAAGATTCGATTTTTCGTTCGGTTGAAAGAATTGCTGAAAAATCAAATCGTTTAAAAAATTCAGTAAAAATCATTGCAGTCACGAAATATGTTGATTGTGAGACTGCTCGCCAGCTTGTAAACACAGGGATTCAGCATATCGGTGAGAACCGTGTGGACAAATTTTTGGACAAATATCAAGCTTTAAAAAATGAAAATCTTACTTGGCACTTAATTGGGAGTTTGCAAAGACGAAAAGTAAAAGATATAATTAATTATGTTGATTATTTTCACGCTTTAGATTCTATAAAATTAGCTCAAGAGATTGATAAGCGAGCGGAACATGTGATACAATGTTTTTTACAAGTGAATATTTCTAAGGAAGCAAGTAAACATGGTTTTCAGGTGGAAGAACTTGATGATGTGTTGTCTGAACTTGAAAAATTAGAAAATATTCGTCTTGTTGGATTAATGACAATGGCTCCATTTGAGGCTAGTCATGATGAGTTGAATCAAATTTTTGAGGCAACTCACCAACTTCAAAAAGAATTACAAAAGAAGCAGTTGAAAAATATGCCATTTACCGATTTGAGTATGGGGATGAGTCGAGATTATCCAGAGGCTATTGCCAATGGGGCAACATATGTTCGAATCGGTACCGCATTTTTTGAATAGGAAAGAACTATGTCATTTAAAGATAGATTTGATAAATTTATAGATTATTTCACAGAAGATGGAGAGGATACAGCTGTCCCGCAACAGGCAGCTAAGCTTCCAAGCAGTTCGCAAAAGCCTGAATTGTTGCAGTCTCAGCCTGTAAAAGAGACGAAGTCTCCTCGTACAGCTCCTGCTCAACCGCAGCCGCAGTCTTCTACAGAAAATATTACGAGATTACATGCTCGCCAGCAAGAATTGGCTCAAAACCGCGCTAAGGCTGATGAGAAGATTACGATTGATGTGCGCTATCCTAAAAAGTATGAGGAAGCAACAGAGATTGTAGACTTGCTTTTGGCAAATGAAAGCATTCTGATTGACTTTCAGTATATGACTGAGGTTCAGGCACGTCGTTGTTTGGATTATCTTGATGGTGCCCGTTATGTTTTAGCAGGTAATTTGAAAAAGGTTGCGAGTACCATGTACTTGCTGACGCCAATCAATGTTGTAGTCAATATTGAGGATATTCGTCTTCCAAACGATGTTGAATTAAGTGAATTTGACTTTGATATGAAGCGTAGTAGATAATAGATGACTTATTTTATTATTAGGATAATCTCTAATGCCATCAACGTTTATTCCTTGGTGATGCTCATTTATGCAGTTTTATCATGGTTTCCTGGAGGATATGAAACAGCTTTAGGGAAGTTGGTCATTAGTGTAGTGGAGCCATTTCTCCGTCTATTTCGAGGTTTACCTTTACAATTTGGAAGAATAGATTTCACGGTTATGGTAGCTTTCTTTGTTCTAAAATTTTTGAACGTTCTAGTTTTATGGCTGGTTGGATATCTATCACTACTATGGTAAGAAATATTCATCAGCATTTTGCTCAAGAAGATCAAGATTTTATTGATAGAAGTTTAGAAATATTCCAGAGGGTTCAAGACTATTATCACTTTGAAACGACTTCCTTCTTAAATCCTCATCAAGTTGCAATTATGAGGAATATCGGAAAGCAATATGATTTGCAAGTATTTGTCAGCTCAGATTTTTTTCCAAGCGAGTTGGCAAAGGTTCTTATTGCCCCTCCTTACTATGAATTCAATCCTGAAGATTTTGAGATTAGCTTGCTGGAAATAGTTTATGCAAGCAAATTTTATAAAATTAACCATTCTCAGATAATGGGAACGCTTCTTAATCAATTAGGGATTGAAAGAAAGACTTTTGGAGATATTCTCGTTATCGAAGATAGAGCTCAGATTTTTGTTGATAAAAAATTAGCTCAATATTTTATTGATAATGTTTTGAAGATTTCTAAATCGCCAGTGAAGCTACAAGAGGTTGAGCTAGAAAAGCAACTGATTGAACAGAAAGTGACAGTTACAAAAGATATACTGGTTTCTAGTTTGCGTTTAGATAAATTAGTGGCAAGTATCTTTAAATTGTCAAGAAGTCAGGCAGTTCAACTCATCTCAGCAAAGCATGTGAAGCTAAACTATGCGGTAAGCGACAAGCCGGATCAGCAGATTGAGCTAGACGATTTGATTAGCGTTAGAAGATTTGGAAGAGCAAAAGTTTTAAGCGAGAACGGTTTTTCAAAAAATGGGAAGCATAAATTAACTGTTGAATTATTATCTAGTAAATGAGGAGAAGATATGACATTAACATCATTAGAAATTAAAGACAAATCTTTTGCGACGAAATTCAGAGGCTACAATGTCGAAGAAGTTGATGAGTTTCTTGATATTGTTGTAAGGGATTATGAAGATTTGGTTCGTGAAAATCATGAAAAGGAAGCAAAGATTCGTAATCTTGAAGAACGCTTAATCTATTTTGACGAGATGAAGGATTCTCTCAGCCAATCTGTATTGATTGCTCAAGATACAGCCGAGCGTGTTAAACAGGCGGCGAATGAGCGCTCAGCTAATATTATTCGTCAAGCAGAGCAGGATGCACAGCATCTATTGGATGGCGCTAAATATAAGGCCAACGAGATTCTTCGTCAAGCTACTGATAATGCTAAAAAAGTAGCGGTTGAAACAGAAGAATTAAAAAATAAGACACGTGTTTTCCATCAGCGTCTCAAGTCGACGATTGAGAGTCAGCTGACAATTGTAGATTCGCCAGAGTGGGAAGAAATTTTGCGGCCGACTGCAACCTATCTTCAAACCAGCGATGAAGCGTTTAAAGAAGTTATTGAAGAAGCTCTGGGAGAAACGGTTGTTACTCCGGAAGAAGTGGATGTCACTCGCCAATTCTCTCCGGAAGAATTAGCCGAATTGCAAGAGCGGATTGAACATGCCAATAGAGAATTAGCTGCAACTCAATCTTTTGCTCCCCTAGATGAAGAGATAGTAAAAGCACATCAAGAGGAACTTTTTAGAACTGAATCAGATGAAGAAGATGATTCTGAAGGCAGTCAAAGAATTCCAATTAATATCTTATAATTGTAGAAACACAAATCAGACAAAATATTTTCAGCGAGCAGGTGATGGTGAGAGGCCTGTAATCTCTTTTGTTTGATTTATCATTCTGTCTAATCATATCTGAACTGAGTAAGATATGACGTCTGCCTACGTTACGGGCTAAGAGGGACAGGCTTTTTCCTGTCTAAACAAAGGTGGTACCGCGAATTTTCGTCCTTTAGGAGAAGTTTGTGGTTTTTTATTTTGAAAAATGATATTTATGAGGAGAATCGATGAAACTCAAAGAAACACTGAATCTTGGAAAAACTGCTTTTCCGATGCGGGCTGGCCTGCCAAATAAAGAACCAATCTGGCAAAAAGAATGGGATGAGGCTAAGCTTTATCAGCGCCGTCAAGAATTAAATGAAGGTAAACCACATTTTGTCCTGCATGATGGACCACCCTATGCGAACGGAAATATTCACGTTGGTCATGCCATGAATAAAATTTCCAAGGATATCATTGTCCGTTCGAAGTCTATGGCAGGCTACTATGCGCCCTACATTCCAGGATGGGATACGCATGGTCTTCCTATTGAGCAGGTGTTGGCCAAGCAAGGTGTAAAGCGTAAAGAACTGGACTTGGTAGAGTACCTCAATATGTGTCGGGACTATGCCCTCAGCCAAGTCGAAAAGCAAAAAGAAGACTTCAAGCGTTTGGGTGTTTCTGGTGACTGGGATAATCCTTATGTGACTTTGACCCCTGACTATGAAGCAGCTCAGATCCGCGTCTTTGGTGAAATGGCTAAGAAAGGCTACATTTACCGTGGTGCTAAGCCAGTTTACTGGTCTTGGTCTTCTGAGTCAGCTTTGGCTGAAGCGGAAATTGAATACCATGATTTGGTTTCCACATCTCTCTACTATGCTAACCGTGTCAAAGATGGCAAAGGGGTCTTGGACACAGATACTTACATCGTCGTATGGACAACAACTCCATTTACCATTACAGCTTCCCGTGGTTTGACAGTTGGAGCAGATATTGACTACGTTTTGGTCCAGCCTGCGGGTGAAAGTCGCAAGTTTATTGTAGCGTCTGAATTGTTGAGTAGTTTGTCTGAGAAATTTGGCTGGGCCGATGTTCAAGTTTTAGCTACCTACCGTGGTCAAGAATTGAACCAGATCGTGACGGCTCACCCATGGGATACTGCTGTAGATGAGTTGGTCATTTTGGGTGACCACGTTACGACTGACTCTGGTACTGGTATTGTCCATACTGCGCCTGGTTTTGGTGAGGACGACTACAATGTCGGTGTAGCCAATGGACTGGAAGTTGCTGTGACAGTTAACGAGCGTGGTATCATGATGGCAAATGCTGGTTCTGACTTTGAAGGCCAGTTCTATGATAAGGTTGTGCCAACGGTTATTGAAAAGCTTGGTGATTTGCTCCTTGCTCAGGAAGAAATTTCTCACTCTTATCCATTTGACTGGCGTACTAAGAAGCCAATTATCTGGCGGGCAGTACCACAGTGGTTTGCATCTGTTTCTAAATTCCGTCAAGAAATTTTAGATGAAATTGACAAGGTTAAATTCCATTCTGAATGGGGGAAAGTACGCCTCTACAATATGATTCGTGACCGTGGTGACTGGGTTATCTCTCGTCAGCGGGCTTGGGGTGTGCCGTTGCCAATCTTCTATTCCGAAGACGGAACACCAATCATGACAGCAGAAACCATCGAACACGTGGCTCAGCTTTTTGAGGAGCACGGCTCTATCGTCTGGTGGAAGCGTGAAGCAAAAGACCTCTTGCCAGCAGGATTTACCCATCCGGGTTCTCCAAATGGTGAATTCAAAAAAGAAACAGACATCATGGACGTTTGGTTTGACTCAGGTTCATCATGGAATGGGGTAGTGGTCAACCGTCCGGAATTGACTTACCCAGCAGATCTCTACCTTGAAGGTTCTGACCAGTACCGTGGTTGGTTCAACTCATCATTGATCACATCTGTTGCTAACCATGGCGTAGCACCTTACAAACAAATTTTGTCACAAGGTTTTGCCCTTGATGGTAAAGGTGAGAAGATGTCTAAATCTCTTGGAAATACCATTGCTCCAAGCGATGTTGAAAAACAATTTGGTGCGGAAATCCTGCGTCTCTGGGTAACCAGTGTAGACTCCAGCAACGACGTTCGTATCTCCATGGATATCTTGAGCCAAGTTTCTGAAACCTACCGTAAGATTCGGAACACACTTCGTTTCTTGATTGCCAATACAGCTGACTTCAATCCAGCTGAGGATGCCGTAGCTTACGAAGAACTTCGCTCTGTTGATAAGTACATGACGATCCGCTTCAATCAGTTAGTAGACACTATTCGCAAGGCTTACGCAGACTTTGAGTTTCTGACAATTTATAAAGCGATTGTCAACTTTGTGACCGTTGATTTGTCCGCTTTCTATCTGGACTTTGCGAAAGATGTAGTCTATATCGAAGCTGCTAAATCATTGGAGCGTCGTCAGATGCAGACCGTTTTCTATGACATTTTGGTTAAGATTACCAAGCTGCTGACGCCAATCTTGCCGCATACAGCAGAAGAAATCTGGTCCTACTTAGAGCATGAAGATGAAGACTTTGTCCAATTGTCAGAATTGCCAGAAGCGGAAACTTTTGCGAACCAAGAAGAAATCTTGGATACATGGTCAGCCTTTATGGACTTCCGTGGACAAGCTCAAAAAGCCTTGGAAGAAGCTCGTAATGCAAAAGTAATCGGTAAATCACTCGAAGCCCATCTAACAGTTTATCCAAATGAAGTGGTGAAAACGCTTCTTGGAGCAGTGGATAGCAATGTAGCTCAACTTCTGATCGTGTCCGAATTGACCATCGCAGAAGGTGCAGCGCCAGAAGGAGCAGTAAGCTTTGAGGATGTAGCTTTCACAGTTGAACGTGCTGCAGGTGAAGTTTGTGACCGTTGTCGTCGTATCGATACAACCACTGCAGAACGTAGCTACCACGCAGTTATCTGTGACCACTGTGCAAGCATTGTAGAAGAAAATTTTGCAGATGCAGTCTCAGAAGGATTTGAAGAAAAATAAAATATAATAAATAAAAGAACCTTTTATAATGGATAGTATAAAGAAATACTTTCCTTTCAGATAAAAGGTTCTTTTATAATAATTTTAAAAGTTGCAAACGCAACTAATGTATATTATAATTTTCTAATTGAGAGTGTTGAATTTTGCTTAAGATATGTTCTAGCTGAAAAAGCTCAGAGGAAGTTAATTGATGCAGCTTCGTCTGAATATACCTATCCTCAAAGCCAATCAGCTTGTCGTATACTTTTAGAGCAGAAGTCGTTGGATAGAGCTCCTTGAATTTCTTATTTTGAGCCTTGGTTTTTTTGACAATCAAGCCTCTTTCCTCCAGTTTTCGTAAAGAGCGGCTCAGGGTAGTCTTGTCAATCTGAACCAGCTCTGCTAGCTGGGATTGATGGATGGCAGGATGTTCGACAATGCGAGTAAGAATGAGAAAGAGATTATTATCAAGCTCGTATTGGCTAGCTTCTTGATTCATTTTCATCATGGCTTGACGGGAGATGAACCCCATTTGACGAAATAACTGACGATAATCCATAAGAACTCCTTTGATAGTTGCATTTACAATGATTATATAATAAAGCAAGGATGGAAACAAGTATGTGGTATAAAAAATATTTGCCAGAGTTGGACACACTGGAGTTTTACAAGATTTTAAAACTGCGGATCGATACCTTTGTTGTTGAGCAAGAGCGGATGTATCATGAATTGGATGAGAAGGATCTGAAGGCTGTGCACATTTTCCATGTAAATGAGCAAGAGGAAGTGGATGCCTATGCCCGCGTGTTTGTGGAAGATGGAAAAGTCGTTTTTGGTCGCCTTGTGACAGCCCCGTCAGCTCGGGGGAAAGGATTAGGCAGTCGCTTAGTAGAGGAAATTCTGAATCTTTGTACTGAAAAGTGGCCTGAAAAAATGATTGAAATTGAAGCTCAGGAGCAAGTCGTGGGGCTTTATGAAAAATTTGGTTTTGTAACTCAGGGAGACCCTTTTATCTTTGAATCAACGCCCCACATCAAAATGATTTACAAAAAATGAAAAAATCCAGCTGACTCCCCCTTTCTTGATGGAGGTGAAATCAGTTGGATTTTACTATATTACATCATGGAATATTCGTCTGCTAACATGACCGTTTCTCTGCCGTTATTGTCCACAACATAAATCATTCGGGGGTAAAAGGGGTCAAACTTATAGGTAAAATCAAAGGAGATAAGTGTATCGAGATGGTCCTCAGAGAAGCGGAAGGTCAGCTTGCCCTTGTTATTAATCAATTCGAAGCGAATCAGGTTATTCAGGGGAAAGACATCTTTAAGGAAGTTGTCGATGATGTACCAGAAAGTGTCAATCACATCATCTGGCAAGCTAGTGATAACGCCAAAGCTGGCATAGCGACCACGAGTATTGGTAAAAGCCATGAGACTCACTCCTTTCTGAAAACTGAGCTGCTGTAGACCAAATATCAGTCATTTAGTATTGACACAGCAACATTGTTGGTTCTATCATACAAGAAATAAGTGGGAATTGCAAGGAATTTCTCCTTTGCTGGGTAGGAGATTAGGAGGAAAGAGAGAAAGAAAAAGAGCTTGCGCTCTTTGACAACTTTATCGATTCTTTAGTTCAACATAACGTTTGTACCAAATTTTCACATAAGCATCGGAGAAGGGACCACGTTCTTTATTGATCCAGTCAACCAGAATTTTGACGTTTTCCTTGAGAATGAAATCCAAATCATCCGAATAGTTCATTTGCCTTTTATGACGCTCATACTCTTCCACATCCAGCAGCCGTTTTTCGCCATCTGTGAAGACCTTGACATCTAAATCATAGTCGATGTATTTTAGGGCTTCATTGTCCAGATAGTAGGGGCTGGCAAGGTTACAGTAGTATGAAGTGCCATTGTCACGAATCATGGCAATGATATTAAACCAATATTTCTTATGAAAATAGACAATGGCAGGCTCTCGTGTTACCCAGCGCCGGCCATCACTTTCTGTTACCAGTGTGTGGTCATTCACGCCAATAATGGCATTTTCTGTTGTCTTTAGTACCATGGTATCTCGCCAAGTGCGGTGAAGATTCCCATCATGCTTATAACTTTGAATTGTAATAAAGTCGCCTTCTTTGGGAAGTTTCATAACCTACCAACTTTCTACAATTTATAAGTTTATCCTCTTTATTGTAACATATTTTCATAAAAATGCCTAAGTTTTCATAGAAAATCTTAAAGATATTCTCTCAGAGCGCTAGCGATGTCGGAGAAATCATAGCCTTTGCGGGCCAAAGCTTGGGTCAGACGCTGTTTTAAGTCGTAGCCTTCGTACTTTTTGGAGTACTTGCGGTATTGCTTGTCTAGCTCTTTATAGAGCAGCTCTTGTTGGTTTTCTTGGTCTTCTTCGATGTCTAGATGATGGAAGGCCTCTTTGGCTTGTCCATAAGAAAAACCTTTGTTTATCAGGGCTTGGAGGATTTTATCTTGCAAAGCCTTGCTGGGGAGTTTTCCCTGGTATTTCTTTAAAAGTTTCTCAGAAACTCGCTCGGCTACTTCAGTGAAATCAAATTGTCTCAATTCTTCTTCAATAATAGTGCTAGAAATGCCTTTTTGACTGAGCTTTTGCTTGAGAACAAAAGTTCCTTTATCACCAGTGAGAAGGTTGGATTGAATGAAAGAATTAGCATATTTTCTGTCGTTGATCCAATTTTCTTTTTTCAAAGCGTCCAAGACTTGGCTGATGATGTCTGGCTGGATGTCGTGCTGGGTCAGATAGTCTTTGACTTCTTTGGTAGTCCTTTGCTTGAAGGAGAGGTGGTAGAGGGCTAGATTTTTTCCGTAGGAAAATTGGGCGTAAACTTGAATTTCTTTTAGCTCTTGCTCCGTGATTTCCATCCCTTTAGACAGCATGAAGTGAACGATAGTATCTTCTGTAATATAGAGTTTTTTGCTGTCGTCCAACTCCAAGAGGTAGAGCCGTTTTTTCTTTTCGATTTTTGTGATTTTCATAGGGGATTTTGGTTAAGTCCTTTCTTTTAGCCAAATGCTTCAAAGGCAGCAATCAATCGCAGTTTGTCTGTATCAACATCCTTCCTGCCATAGTAGTCAAGAAATAGCTCTGCATATTGAGGGTCAGATAAATTATAAGTAAGAGACCAGATTGCCCAGTAAAGGTCAATGTGGCGATCGCTAAGGCCGGCGAGGCCAAGGTCAATAAAGCAGGAGAAGGTTGCTGCGTCTTTCAGAATGAAATTAGGCAAGCATGCATCTCCGTGGATCAAGGCGTCCGCCGTCAGTAGGTCTCCCTGCTCTTGGATAAGCTGGTATGCTTCCTCACGACTTGAGATGTGAAATTGAGGTAATAAAGCTTTTTGATAAAAGCAACCTTTCCGATAATTTTTCTCTGCTACTTCTTTATAGTGCTGGAGACGATGCTGGATTGGGAAATGCTGGGGTTGGAGGCTGTGAAGTTTTTTTAGTGCGGCAGACATTGTTTTGCAAAGCTCTTCTGGCTGTTGGAGAAAGGCTAGGGCGTCCTTGCCCTCGGCTTCTTTAGTCAGCAGGTAGTCTTTATCTGTTGTTTGGTAGTGAATGATAGGCACACCGAGTCCTTGCTCTTCAAACCATTTGGCAAGTGTGGCTTCTTGGGCTAACTGGCCTTTTTGGTCGATTTTCAAATAATAGCCCGTATCAGCATAGAAAACGCTGGCTCCAGAATGTGAGGAGCTGTCGTAAAAGTTGGCTCCCACTAGATAAGTTCGTATTTGCTCAGGGAAATGGGATAGTGGAAGGGATATTTTTTCTGCTTTCATACTTTTATTGTACCATATTCTCAACTAATGCGAGGCAGCGTGGTATAATAGAATCATGAATGTGAAAGTGAAGCAAAAAATCCCTTTGAAAATCAAGAAAATGGGAATCAATGGGGAAGGAATTGGATTTTATAAGAAAACGTTGGTCTTTGTGCCAGGGGCTTTGAAGGGTGAAGAAGTTTACTGTCAGGTGACCAAAGTTCAGCGCAATTTTATTGAGGCTAAGCTCTTGACCATCAATAAGCGGTCAAAATTTCGGGTGGAAGCGCCATGTGAGATTTATGATAGCTGCGGGGGCTGTCAAATCATGCACCTCCACTATGATAAGCAGTTGGAGTTTAAGGAAGATTTGCTGCGTCAGGCTCTGAAAAAGTTTGCGCCAGCTGGCTATGAGAACTATGAGATTCGTCCGACTATTGGTATGCAGGAGCCACTCTATTATCGGGCAAAACTGCAGTTTCAGACTCGGAAATTTAAGGATGAGGTCAAGGCAGGGCTATATGCCCAGAATTCCCACTATCTGGTCTCGCTGAAAAACTGTCTGGTTCAGGACAAGGTGACGCAGGCTATTGTCAATAAGGTGGCTCGGCTTTTAGGCAAGTACAGGCTGCCCATCTATGATGAGAGGAAGACAACTGGAGTGCGTACCGTCATGATTCGCAGGGCCAGAAAAACGGGTCAGGTGCAGATGATTTTTGTAACAGGACGCAAGCTAGACTTTTCTCCAGTCGTTCGAGACCTAGTGGCTGAATTTCCAGAGCTGGAGACAGTGGCGGTCAATTATCATACGAGCAAGTCCAGTGAGATTTATGGGGATAAGACAGAGATTATCTGGGGCGAGGAAGCCATCCAAGAAGGTGTGCTGGACTATGAGTTTTCTCTGTCGCCTCGGGCTTTTTATCAGCTCAATCCTGAGCAGACAGAGGTGCTTTATGGGGAGGCAGTTAAGGCGCTGGATGTGACGAAAGAAGACCATTTGATTGACGCCTATTGCGGAGTGGGGACCATCGGCTTTGCCTTTGCTAAAAGGGTCAGGTCTCTGCGGGGCATGGACATCATTCCTGAGGCCATTGAAGACGCCAAGCGCAATGCGAAAAGGATGGGCTTTGACAATACGCTCTACGAGGCTGGGACGGCAGAGGAGATTATTCCTCGCTGGTACGCTGAGGGTTATAGGGCGGATGCCTTGATTGTTGATCCACCACGAACAGGTCTGGATGATAAGCTGCTGGAGACAATTGTCCGCTATGCACCTGAGAAGATGGTCTACGTTTCCTGCAATGTCTCAACTCTGGCTCGGGATTTGGTCAAGCTCTGTAGGGTCTACGATGTCCACTACATCCAGTCGGTTGATATGTTTCCGCATACCGCTCGGACCGAGGCAGTGGTGAAATTGGTCAAAAAAGACAAGTAAAAGAGCGATTTTTTGAAAAACAAGTCTAAATGAACAGCAAAAGAGGCTGGGACAAAAGTCCTAGCCTCTCAATTGTCTTTGGATTG